>NZ_JAXDEQ010000001.1:0-395055 GCF_035065025.1 Pseudomonas sp. YuFO8
TTCTTGACGACCATAGAGCGTTGGAACCACCTGATCCCATCCCGAACTCAGAAGTGAAACGATGCATCGCCGATGGTAGTGTGGGGTTTCCCCATGTGAGAGTAGGTCATCGTCAAGATTAAATTCCGAAACCCCTATCTGCGTATGCAGGTAGGGGTTTTGTTTTTGTGCCCGCTTTTCCTGTAGGAGCAAGCTCGCTCCTACCATGAAGCAAGTCGCCTTCAATGCTAAAGTCCTCCCTCGATTTGCGCTTTCCAAGGAAGCCTTTATGCCGGACGCAACGTCCCTCAGTGCTGGTTTTATGGTGGTTCATGGCAATCGCCTGGACGAGTTACGCAGCCTGGTAGTGAGCTGGATGCGGCGCTACCCGCTGGCTCCCCTGGAAAATGAAATCGCCCTGGTGCAGAGCAACGGCATTGCCCAGTGGCTGAAGCTGGCTCTGGCCGAAGACGCTGAGGATGACGACATGGGCGGCTGCGGGATCGCCGCCGCCATCGACGTGCAATTGCCTGGCAGTTTCATGTGGCAGCTCTATCGGATGGTCCTGGGGCGCGACGACATTCCGGCCAAGTCGCTGCTGGATAAAGCCCCCCTGACCTGGCGCCTGATGCGCCTGCTGCCGCAGGTGATCGATCAGCCGCACTTCGAGCCGCTACAGCGCTTTCTCACCCATGACACCGATTTGCGCAAACGCTATCAATTGGCTGAGCGCCTGGCGGATCTGTTCGACCAGTACCAGGTGTACCGCGCCGATTGGCTCGAAGACTGGGCCGAAGGTCGTCACCAGTTACGCAACGGCAGGGGCGAAGCCAAGCCGCTGACCGCGGCCAATGCCTGGCAGGCGGAGTTGTGGCGTGCACTGTTGCTGGATGTCGGTGAAGCAGGGATGGCGCAAAGCCGGGCCGGCGTGCATCAGCGGTTTATCGAACGCATCAACAGCCTCGACGTGGCTCCTACCGGATTACCGTCACGGGTCATAGTATTCGGCATTTCCTCCCTGCCCGCTCAAGCCCTGGAAGCCCTGGCCGGCCTGGCTAGATTCAGCCAGGTGTTGCTGTGCGTGCACAACCCCTGTCGCCACCATTGGGCGGACATCGTCGCCGACAAGGACCTGCTGCGCCATCAATACAAACGGCAGGCGCGCAAGAGCGGCATGCCCGGCGTGCTCGACCCGCAAACCCTGCATCAACACGCCCATCCGTTACTCGCGGCATGGGGCAAGCAGGGGCGGGACTACATCAACCTGCTCGACAGCTACGACGATCCCAACAGCTATCGTTCGGCGTTTCGTGACGGTCGCATCGACCTGTTCAGTGACAGCCAGCCACTGCACATGCTCAACCAGTTGCAGGACGACATCCTTGAGTTGCGTCCGCTGGGCGAAACCCGCGAATGCTGGCCGGCCGTGGACTTGAAGAAAGACTCGTCGATCCGCTTCCACATTGCTCACAGCGCTCAACGCGAAGTGGAGATCCTGCACGATCAGTTGCTCGCGCGCTTCAGCGCCGATCCGCTATTGCGGCCCCGGGACGTGATTGTCATGGTCCCGGACATCGATGCCTATGCCCCGCACATTCGCGCGGTGTTCGGCCAG
Source organism: Pseudomonas sp. YuFO8 (assembly GCF_035065025.1). Lineage (NCBI taxonomy): Bacteria > Pseudomonadati > Pseudomonadota > Gammaproteobacteria > Pseudomonadales > Pseudomonadaceae > Pseudomonas > Pseudomonas sp. YuFO8. The sequence continues at coordinate 1,595 of NZ_JAXDEQ010000001.1, forward strand.
CTGGAGCGCCACGATCCGCGCTTCATACCCTTCACCCTCGCCGACCAGGGCCAGCGCGGCCGTGATCCGTTGCTGATCGCGGTCGAGCATCTGCTCAAGCTGCCAGACAGCCGTTTCCCGGTGAGCGAGATTCTCGACCTGCTCGACGTGCCCGCGCTAAGGGAGCGCTTCGGCGTAGAGGAGCGTGACCTGCCAACCCTGCACCGCTGGATCGAAGGGGCAGGCATCCGCTGGGGGATGAATGCCGAGCAGCGTGCCGGCCTGGGCCTGCCTGAGGCACTGGAGCAGAACAGTTGGCGTTTTGGCCTGCGGCGGATGTTGCTCGGCTACGCCGTTGGCAGTTCCGGCGCCTGTGGCGGCATCGAACCCTACGACGAGATCGGTGGTCTGGATGCCGCGCTCATCGGCCCGCTGGTTGCACTGCTGGATGCCTTGGAAATCGCCCACCACGAACTCACTCGACCGGCATCGCCCCAGCAATGGAGCCTGCGTTTACAGGCATTGGTGGCACTGTTCTTCCAGGCCAGCAACGAGCACGACGAGTATTTGCTGACGCAGCTGGAAACCTTGCGCGAAACCTGGCTCGAAAACTGTGAGTCAGTTGGCTTGCACGACGAGCTGACCCTGACTGTCGTCCGTGAAGCCTGGCTCGCCGGTCTCGATCAGGGGCGCTTGTCTCAGCGCTTTCTGGCCGGTGCGGTCAACTTCTGCACCTTGATGCCCATGCGCGCGATCCCGTTCAAGCTGGTGTGCCTGCTGGGGATGAACGATGGCGACTACCCGCGGGCACAGCCGCCGCTGGATTTCGACCTCATGGGCAGCGACTACCGCCCCGGCGATCGCTCACGACGTGAGGATGACCGCTATTTGCTGCTGGAAGCATTGCTGTCGGCGCGCGAGCAGCTCTATGTCAGTTGGGTCGGTCGCAGCATCCGCGATAACAGCGAGCGCCCGGCATCGGTGCTCATCGGCCAGCTTCGGGACCATCTGGCCAGCGGTTGGCGATTGGTCGATGCCGAGGAGGATCTACTCGAAGCCCTGACCCAGGAGCACCCGCTGCAACCCTTCAGCGCCCGTTACTTCCACCAGGGCGATGCCTTGTTCAGCTATGCCAGCGAGTGGCAGGTGCTCCATCAAGCCAGCGGGCAGGCGCCTGTCAGTGAGCTACTGGATGCCCACGTCCAGGAGGAGCCGCTGAGTCTGGGACAACTACAGGATTTCCTGCGCAACCCGGTGCGTCATTTCTTCAGTCAGCGCCTGAAGGTGTTCTTCGAGGCGGCCGAAGTGCCTTTGGCCGATGAAGAGCCCTTTGTCCTCGATGCCTTGCAACGCTATAGCCTGAGCGACAGTTTGCTCGGCGCCGCACTGGCAGACCTGGATAACTCCGAACGGGTGCTGGAGGCGCAGGCCAGTCGCCTGCAAAACAGCGGGCTGCTGCCGATGGCGGGGTTTGGCGAATGCCTGCAACGGGAGTTGATCGAACCCTTGCCGGATCTGCTCGCGCGTTATCAACAGCTTCTGGCCTTATGGCCAACGCCCCTGACCAGCGCCCTGCCAGTCAATTTGCAAGTGGATGGCCTGCGCATCGAGGGTTGGCTCAGTGGCCTGCACCAACGTGCCGACGGCGGCTTGCTTTCGATCACGACGATCCCCAACAGCATCGGTTCGATCAAGTCGCGCAAATGGCATCGGCTGACGCGGCCGTGGGTCAACCACCTGGTGGCGTGCGCCAGCGGCATGGCGATGACCACGGCCCTGGTGGCCAGTGACGACAGCCTGATACTCGAGCCGATTGCCCGGGAGCGTGCTTTGCGAACCCTGGGCGATCTGTTGCAGGCATGGCAAGCGGGCATGCGCCAACCCCTGCCAATCGCGGTCAAGACCGCCTTTGCCTGGCTCGGTCAAACCGACCCGCTCAAAGCCCAGGCCGCCGCGCGCAAGGCCTACGAAGGTGATGGCTTGACCACCGACGGCGAGCGCCGCGAAAGCGTGGCGCTCGCGCGTCAGTTCACCGATTACGACGCCCTGGTCGCCGACGAGACGTTCGCCGATTGGTGTGACGCCCTGTATCGACCGCTGCTTGAGGCCCCTTGGCGTTCAGTGTCCAGCGAGGAGCCCCGCCCATGACCACCCAGACCCCCTTGGCCCTGGCGTTCCCGCTGCGTGGCAGTCAACTGATCGAGGCCAGTGCCGGGACCGGCAAGACCTTCACCATTTCCGCGCTGTACCTGCGCCTGGTCCTTGGCCACGGTGGAGAGCCTTGTGGTTTCGGCCGTGAACTGCTGCCGCCGCAAATCCTCGTGGTGACCTTTACCGATGCCGCCACCAAAGAGCTGCGCGAACGCATTCGCACGCGCCTGGCCGAAGCCGCGCGGTTTTTCCGCGAGGAAACGCCGGCGCCGGACGCGCTGATCAACGAGCTGCGTGAAGAGTACGCACCAGAACAGTGGCCCGGCTGCGCCAATCGCCTGGACATCGCCGCGCAATGGATGGATGAGGCGGCGGTGTCGACCATCCACAGTTGGTGTCAGCGCATGTTGCGCGAGCACGCCTTCGACAGTGGCAGCCTGTTTACCCAGACCCTGGAAACCGACCACAGCGATCTGCTCGGTGAAGTGCTGCGCGATTACTGGCGGCTGTTCTGTTATCCGATGCAGGGCGATGCGTTGAACTGGGTGCGCGGCAATTGGGGCGGACCGGCGGCCTTGTTGCCGCGGATCCGCGGGCTGTTCGCCAGCGCGCGTGACACTCTCGCCGGTGTTGAGCCGGCGCAACTGATCAACGAATGTCTGCAGGAGCGCCGAGTCGCCCTGCTTGAGCTCAAGATGCCGTGGCGCCAGTGGGCCGACGAGCTGCTGGCCCTGTGTCACGAAGGTGTCGCCAGCAAGAGTGTCGACGGGCGCAAGATGCAGGCGCGGTATTTCGAGCCCTGGTTCGAGAAAATCAAAGCCTGGGCCGAAGACGAGGCCCTCGAGCAACTGGACATCGGCACCGGCTTCACCCGCCTGACCCCCGACGGAATGGCAGAAGCCTGGAAGAAGGGCCCCGCGCCGGACCATCCAGGCCTGGACGCCATGCCCGGGCTAAAGGCCTGCCTCGATGGTTTGCCGACACCCGATGCCGCTGTGCTGCAGCACGCTGCCCACTGGGTAGGCGCGCGCTTCGAAGAGGAAAAGCGCCGCCGTGCTGAAATGGGTTTCGACGACATGTTGCTGCGCCTGGACGCGGCGCTGCAAAGCGAGGGCGGCGAGCGCCTGGCGACCTTGATCCGCGAGCAGTTCCCGGTGGCGTTGATCGACGAATTCCAGGACACCGACCCGGTGCAGTACCGGATCTTCGAGAGCATCTACCGCATTGAAGACAACAGCCCCGACAGCGGACTGTTCCTGATCGGCGACCCGAAGCAGGCGATCTACGCCTTCCGCGGCGCCGACATCTACACCTACCTGCGCGCCCGCCAGGCCACCACGGGCCGCCTGCACACCCTGGGCACCAACTTCCGTTCGAGCCATGGCATGGTCAGTGCCGTGAACCATGTATTCGACTGTGCCGAGTCCCGCGAGTCGGGGCGTGGGGCCTTTCTGTTCCGGGAAAAAAATGGCGACAACCCGGTGCCGTTCCTGCCCGTCGAGTCCCAGGGGCGCAAGGAAGTCCTGCGCATCAATCAGCGGGCAGTGCCGGCGTTGAACATCTGGCACCTGGCGGCCGAGCAGCCGATGTCCGGCGCGGTCTATCGGCAACAACTGGCCGCCGCCTGTGCCAGTGAAATCACTGCCTTGCTCAATGGCGGGCAACAAGGCCTGGCGGGGTTCGTGCGTGACGACCAGGTGCTCAAAGGCCTGATGCCGGCGGACATTGCCATCCTTGTGCGTGACGGCAAGGAGGCCCAGGCGGTGCGTGCCGAGCTCTCTGCCCGCGGCGTGCGCAGCGTTTATCTGTCGGACAAGGACTCGGTGTTCGCCGCGCAGGAAGCCCACGATGTACTCACCTGGCTCAAGGCCTGCGCCGAGCCGGACGTCGAGCGGCCGCTGCGGGCGGCATTGGCCAGCATCACGCTGAACCTGTCATTGTCCGAACTGGAGCAGTTGAACCAGGACGAACTGGCCTGGGAATCCCGGGTCATGCAGTTCCGCCGTTATCGCGAGCTGTGGCGCAAGCAGGGCGTGTTGCCGATGCTGCGACGCTTGCTGCATGACTTCAAGCTGCCCCAGGCATTGATGGCGCGCAGCGATGGTGAGCGAGTGCTGACCAACCTGTTGCACCTGTCCGAGTTGCTGCAACAGGCAGCCGCCGAACTGGACGGCGAGCAGGCCTTGATCCGGCATTTGTCCGAGCACCTGGCGTTGTCGGGCCAGGCCGGTGAAGAGCAGATCCTGCGCCTGGAAAGCGACGAGCAACTGGTCAAGGTCGTGACCATCCACAAGTCCAAGGGGCTTGAGTACCCGTTGGTATTCCTGCCGTTCATTTGCTCGGCGAAACCGGTGGATGGCAGCCGCCTGCCATTGCATTACCACGACGCCACGGGCAAGGCCCAGGTAACCCTGAGCCCCACGCCCGAACTGATTGCCCAGGCCGATGACGAGCGTCTGGCCGAAGACCTGCGCCTGCTGTACGTGGCCCTGACCCGGGCGCAACACGCCTGCTGGTTGGGCGTGGCGGATCTCAAGCGCGGCAACAACAACAGCTCGGTGCTGCACCTGTCGGCGCTGGGGTATCTGTTGGGCGGCGGTGCCTGCCTGAACGAGTCGGTGGGTTTGCAGGCCTGGTTACGGGACCTGCAACAGGGCTGTCCGGCGATCGGCTACGGCGAAATGCCCGAGGCCACCCTCGAGTCTTACCATCCCCCGCAGAACACCGCGGCGTTGCTGGCGCCGTTGACGGTGCAACGCAAGGCCAGTGAAAACTGGTGGATTGCCTCCTACAGCGCCTTGCGTATTGGCGACAGCCTGAGCATCGGCAGTGATCAGGCGCCGGAAAGTCCGCAGGCACAGAAACTCTTCGACGACGAACGTCTCGACCCACACGCCCCCCGCGAGATGGTGGCTGGCGGTGCCGATATCCATCGATTCCCCCGTGGCCCGAACCCGGGCACCTTTCTCCATGGCTTGCTCGAATGGGCCGGTGGCGAAGGGTTTGCCGCCACCCCGCAGGCGGTGGAGGATGCGATTGGCCGGCGCTGCAATTGCCGAGGCTGGGAAGGCTGGATCACCACGCTGAGTGAATGGTTGCAGCACCTGCTCAAGTCGCCGTTGCCTGTGGCTAGCGACCAGGCACCGGTGATTTTCGCGCAGTTGACCCAGTACCAGGTCGAGATGGAATTCTGGTTCGCCAGCCACAAGGTCGATGTGCTCAAGCTCGATGCCCTGGTGTGCCAATACACCCACAACGGTGTGCCGCGGGTGGCCGCGGAACCTGTCTTGCTCAATGGCATGTTCAAGGGCTTCATCGACCTGACGTTCGAGCATGATGGCCGCTACTACGTCGCCGACTACAAATCCAACTGGCTCGGAGTTGACGACGCGGCCTATACCGAACAGGCCATGGAGCAGTCGATCCTCGACAACCGCTACGACCTGCAATACGTGCTGTACCTGCTGGCCCTGCATCGCCAGCTCAAGGCGCGGCTGGCCGATTACGATTACGACCGGCATGTCGGCGGTGCGCTGTACCTGTTCCTGCGGGGCACGCGTGCGCCGAGCCAGGGCGTGTATTTCGCCCGTCCGCCCCGGGCGCTGATCGAGCAACTGGACCGCCTGTTCCAAGGCAAACCGCAGCCCAGGGTCGAACCCGCCTGGGAACAGGGAGTACTGCTATGAACCGTACCTTCGCCGATGTGCTGGCGACGCCGCTGACTGCCGAGAGCCTGGCGCAACTCAGCCCATTGAGTCGTGCCGAAGACCTGTTGCTGCTGCTCTCGCGCTGGGTCGAGCGTGGCTGGTTGCGCGCACTGGACAAGGCCTTCGTCGGCTTTCTTCACGAGCTGGCACCGGCCGATGACCCGCTGGTGCTGCTGGCGGCGGCATTGACCAGTCACCAGTTGGGGCACGGGCATGTCTGCCTGGACCTGTTCGAGACCCTCAAGGAGCCGGACTTCGCCCTGTCGCTGCCTCCGGAAGGCGACCTGCAAGGTGGCGCGATGTTGCTGCCGTCGCAGCTGCTGGAAACCCTGGATGGCGCCCATTGGTGCAAGGTGCTGGCATCCAGCAGCCTGGTTGCCCTGGCCGCGGACGAGCGCGACAACGTGCAGCAGCGGCCCCTGGTGTTGGCCGGCAAGCGCCTGTACCTGCGGCGCTACTGGGCCTACGAGCGCCGCATCGACGATGCGTTGCGTGAGCGTCTGGCGGGGCAGGAAGACGCCCCCCAGAATCTGTTGCAACGCCTGACCGGTCTGTTTGGCCCGGCCAGGTCCGGTGAGGTCATCGACTGGCAGAAACTGGCCTGCGCCCTCGCCACTCGCAGCGCGTTCAGTATCGTCACCGGCGGTCCGGGCACCGGCAAGACCACCACGGTGGTGCGCTTGCTCGCGTTGCTCCAGGCGCCGGCGGTAGAGGCGGGCAAGCCGCTGCGCATTCGCCTGGCCGCGCCAACCGGCAAGGCCGCGGCGCGGCTGACCGAATCCATCAGTGCGCAAGTGCGGACGCTGAAAGTCACGGAAGCCATCCGCGAAAAAATCCCCTCCGATGTCACCACCGTGCACCGCCTGCTCGGCAGCCGCCCGGGGACCCGACATTTCCGTCACCACGCCGGCAATCACTTGCCGCTGGATGTGCTGGTGGTGGACGAAGCGTCGATGATCGACCTGGAAATGATGGCCAACCTGCTCGATGCGCTGCCGGCCCATGCCCGCCTGGTGCTGCTGGGTGACAAGGACCAGTTGGCATCGGTGGAGGCCGGTGCCGTGCTGGGCGACCTGTGTCGCGACGCCGAGGCGGGTTGGTACAGCCCGCAGACTCGCCAATGGCTGCAGGCCGTCAGTGGCGAGAGCCTCGAAGCGAGTGGGTTGCAGGAAGACACCCAGGGTTCCCATCCGCTCGCCCAGCAAGTGGTGATGTTGCGCCACTCGCGGCGCTTCGGCGAAGGCAGCGGCATTGGTCAGCTGGCCCGTTGGGTCAACCAGCAACAGCCCGCCCAAGCCCGAAAATTGCTGGCGGCGCGCAGCCACGACGATGTGTTCTGCCTGTCGCTCAAAAATGAACAGGATCGGGCGCTGGAGCGCCTGTTGCTCGAAGGTCATGGTGAGGGGCCGCAAGGATACCGGTATTACTTGAGCCTGCTGCGCAATCAGCGCCCACCGCTCGATTGTCCCTTGGAGGATGGGCGCTGGATTGATTGGGCGCGGCAGGTCCTGCAGGCGTTCGACGCGTTCCAGTTGTTATGCGCCGTGCGCAAAGGGCCGTGGGGCGTGGAAGGCCTGAACCAGCGGGTGACCGACGCCTTGCTCAAGGCGCGGCTGATCGACAGCGACCAGCAGTGGTACGAAGGCCGGCCGGTGCTGATGACCCGCAACGATTACGGCCTGGGCCTGATGAATGGCGACATCGGCATCGCCCTCAAGCTTCCCGAACGCGAGGGCCCCGAGGCCGGGAAGCTTGTGCTGCGGGTCGCGTTCCCGAGGAACGACGGCCAGGGCGGCGTGCGATTTGTACTGCCCAGTCGTCTCAATGATGTCGAAACCGTGTACGCCATGACCGTGCACAAATCCCAGGGCTCGGAATTCGCCCACACCGCCTTGATCCTGCCCGATGCCCTGAACCCGGTGCTCACCAAGGAGCTGATCTACACCGGCATCACCCGGGCCAAGGACTGGTTCACCTTGATCGAACCTCGGGCCGGCGTCTTCGAAGAGGCGGTGCGACGCCGGGTCAAACGCTTGAGTGGGTTGATGCTGGAGCTCAAGGAGGGGATCGACTGATAGCGCTCGCAGCGCATCTGCCAAAAAGTGGACGATTCACTTCACGCCATGAAAGTACCGTCAAAAAAACAGTGATTTAACCAATTGCTCGCGACAAAATTTTATCATGGTGTGAAGTGTAAAGTGCAAAAGCTGACCTAGACTACAGGCTTGAATGGTCTGGCTTCATGAGATTTTCAGCGCTGCGACTATTGGGTTTTCATATCCAAAGAGCGAATGCCAATATGAGTGATGGTTCCGTAGCACACTCTCGATTAAATGTACTTGATGGATGGCGCGGCATAAGTATATTGCTTGTCCTGGCGTGTCACCTGCTACCACTCGGCCCAAAGATCCTGCAATTGAATTCCGCTGCAGGTGTTATGGGCATGGCTATATTTTTTACCCTGTCGGGTTTCCTGATAACAAGTTTCCTGCTCAAGAACGACAGCGTCATTGATTTCTTGATTCGCAGGTTCTTTCGGATTGTGCCTCTTGCCTGGTTGTACATGGCAATTGTCTTGCCGATCATGAGCAGCCCTCCGGATTACTACCTCGCAAACTTTCTGTTCTATGCCAACTGGCCGCCCATGTGGCTTGGCAATGTAAACGGGCATCTATGGAGTTTGTGCATGGAGGTCCAGTTTTATGTTGCCATCGCTTTGCTGGTCGTCATGATGCGGAAAAAGTGGATGGTGATGATTCCTGTATTCGCCATCGCCGTCACGACCTACCGAGTCATGAACGATGCCCATGTCGTGATCAACACCTATTACCGCATTGATGAAATACTTTCTGGCTGTTTACTTGCACTGATATACCACAAAAGAGTGGGCGGCACCTTTGTGAAACTTCCGCAACCAATATGGGTTGTGCAAATAGTTTTGTTCCTCCTTTTTGTTGTTTCCAGTCATCCTGACGGCGGCTTCATGAACTACCTGCGCCCCTATATTGCCGCCGCCATGGTGGGGAGCACGTTAGTCAATGGCCAGACACGCATTGTTGCCCAGGTTCTGAATAATCGCGTTCTGTTTTATATCGCCACCATTTCCTACGCGCTCTACGTTGTTCATCCACTGCTGGCACATACCTGGCTGGGTAGCGGAGATACCGTCATAAAATATTTGAAGCGTCCGTTGTTGTTCGCCGCCATTTTCATGACCGCGCATATCTCGACTTTCTATTATGAAAAGTGGTGGATTGCTTTTGGTAAGACACTGTCCAGGAAAGTCGCTGGCCAACCCGTTCCAACTTGAAGGTTGGCGCTACCTGATTCCTTGAAGAAGCTCAGTCGGCAAACAGCATTTGCCGACTGTCCCCCATCAACAGCGCCTGGTTCTGCTCGGTCACCGTGCGGATGTAATCCCACAGCAGTGTGATCCGCTTGAGCTTGCGCAGGTCCTCGCGGCAGTACATCCAGAATTGTCGGGTGATGTTGATCTCCTGCGGCAACACCGCCAGCAACCGTGGGTCCTGGGCGGCGAGGAAGCACGGCAGGATGGCCAGTGATCGCCCTTGCTGCGCCGCCACGAACTGCGCGATCACGCTGGTGCTGCGCAGATTGGCGCTGGCGCCGGGGAGCACGTTGGCCAGGTACAGCAGCTCGGAGCTGAACGCCAGGTCGTCGACATAACTGATGAACGAATGTTTGCCCAGGTCGGCCGGGCGGCGGATGGCCGGGTGTTTGTCGAGGTATTCCTGGGTCGCGTACAGCTGCAGGCGGTAGTCGGTCAGTTTGCAGCATACGTAAGGCCCGTGTTCGGGGCGTTCCAGGGCGATGACGATGTCGGCCTCGCGCTTGGACAGGCTGATGAAGTGCGGCAGCGGCAGGATATCCACCGAGATCGCCGGATAGGCGTCGACGAAATGACTCAGTTGCGGAGTGATGAAAAAGCTGCCGAACCCCTCGGTGCAGCCCATGCGCACGTGGCCGGACAACGCCACCCCGGACCCCGACACCTGTTCGCAGGCCATGTGCAGCGTGCTTTCGATCGACTCGGCGTACCCAAGCAAACGCTGGCCTTCGGCGGTCAGGACAAAACCGCTGGTCCGGGATTTCTCGAACAGCAAGGTGCCCAGCGAAGCTTCCAGTGAACTGATGCGCCGCGACACGGTGGTGTAGTCGACGGCCAGGCGCTTGGCCGCGGTGCTGGCCTTGCGGGTGCGGGCGACTTCGAGGAAAAACTTGAGGTCATCCCAGTTCAGCGAGCCTAGAGAGGTGATGTTTTTTTGCATGTTGGACCGGCTTTTATGTGCGTTCTTATTAGAAGTTTGCACATCTATACTCCAAAAACAGTCCGATCACCAATTCGCGGCATACGCCTCATCTCAAGGCGACTTTCTCGCCTTGGCTCCCAAGATAAAAACAAGCATCCGGAGACCCACATGAACGCTTCGCTCACGCCCAACGAAACTACCGTACAAAAGGTCAAGCTGTTGATTGACGGCGAGTGGGTCGAATCCCAGACCACCGAATGGCACGACATCATCAACCCGGCCACCCAACAGGTGCTGGCCAAGGTGCCGTTTGCCACCGCTCAAGAAGTCGACGCGGCCATCAGTGCAGCCCATCGCGCCTTCCAGACCTGGAAGCTGACGCCGATCGGCGCGCGGATGCGCATCATGCTCAAGCTCCAGGCGTTGATCCGTGAACACTCCAAGCGCATCGCCGTGGTCCTGAGCGCCGAGCAGGGCAAAACCATTGCCGACGCTGAGGGCGACATTTTCCGTGGCCTGGAAGTGGTCGAGCACGCCTGCTCCATCGGCAGCCTGCAAATGGGCGAATTCGCTGAAAACGTCGCAGGCGGTGTCGATACCTACACCCTGCGCCAGCCGATCGGCGTGTGCGCCGGCATTACCCCGTTCAACTTCCCGGCGATGATTCCGCTGTGGATGTTCCCGATGGCCATCGCCTGCGGCAACACCTTCGTGCTCAAACCGTCCGAGCAGGACCCGATGTCGACCATGCTGCTGGTGGAGCTGGCCATCGAGGCCGGCGTTCCGGCCGGCGTGCTCAACGTCGTGCACGGTGGCAAGGACGTGGTGGATGCGCTCTGCACCCACAAGGACATCAAGGCCGTTTCCTTCGTCGGTTCGACGGCGGTCGGCACCCACGTCTACGACCTGGCCGGCAAGCACGGCAAACGCGTGCAATCGATGATGGGCGCGAAGAACCACGCCGTGGTGCTGCCCGATGCCAATCGCGAACAGGCGCTGAATGCCCTGGTGGGCGCCGGTTTTGGCGCAGCCGGTCAACGCTGCATGGCCACCTCGGTGGTCGTGCTGGTGGGCGCGGCCAAGCAATGGCTGCCTGACCTGAAGGCGCTGGCGCAGAAACTGACGGTGAATGCCGGCAGCGAGCCGGGCACCGACGTCGGCCCGGTGATCTCCAAAAAAGCCAAACAGCGAATTCTTGATCTGATCGAAAGCGGCATCAAGGAAGGCGCGAAACTCGAGCTCGATGGTCGCGAAATCACGGTTCCCGGTTACGAGAAGGGCAACTTTGTCGGCCCGACCCTGTTCTCCGGCGTGACCACCGACATGCAGATCTACACCCAGGAAATCTTCGGTCCGGTGCTGGTGGTGCTGGAAGTGAATACCCTCGACGAGGCCATCGCCCTGGTCAACGCCAACCCGTTCGGCAACGGCACCGGCCTGTTCACCCAATCCGGTGCGGCGGCGCGCAAGTTCCAGAACGAAATCGACGTCGGCCAGGTCGGCATCAACATCCCGATTCCGGTGCCGGTGCCGTTCTTCAGCTTCACCGGTTCCCGTGGTTCCAAGCTCGGCGACCTCGGCCCGTATGGCAAGCAAGTGGTGCAGTTCTACACTCAGACCAAGACCGTCACCAGCCGCTGGTTCGATGACGACAGCGTCAACGACGGTGTGAACACCACCATCAACTTGCGTTAAGGAGCCGGACATGAACATCGCTTTTATCGGTCTCGGCAACATGGGCGCGCCGATGGCGCGCAACCTGATCAAGGCCGGCCATGCACTGCGCCTGGTCGACCTGAACAAAACCGTGCTGGCGGAGCTTGAGCAACTGGGCGGCAGCATCAGCGCTTCGGCACGTGAGGCGGCAGAAGGCGCGGAACTGGTGATCACCATGCTGCCGGCTGCCGTGCATGTGCGCAGCGTCTGGCTGGGCGAAGACGGTGTGCTCGCCGGTATCGGCAAGGGTGTGCCAGCCGTGGATTGCAGCACCATCGATCCGCAGACCGCCCGTGACGTGGCCGCCGCCGCTGCCAAACAGGGCGTGGCCATGGCCGATGCGCCGGTTTCCGGTGGCACCGGTGGCGCCGCGGCAGGGACCTTGACCTTCATGGTCGGCGCGACCCCGGAACTGTTCGCGACCCTGCAACCGGTGCTCGCGCAGATGGGCCGTAACATCGTTCATTGCGGCGAAGTCGGCACCGGTCAAATCGCCAAGATCTGCAACAACCTGCTGCTGGGCATTTCCATGGTCGGGGTCAGCGAAGCCATGGCGTTGGGTGATGCGTTGGGTATCGACACCAAGGTGCTGGCGGGCATCATCAACAGCTCCACCGGGCGTTGCTGGAGTTCGGAGATGTACAACCCGTGGCCGGGCATCGTCGAAACGGCCCCGGCCTCGCGCGGCTATACCGGGGGCTTTGGCGCCGAGCTGATGCTCAAGGACCTGGGGCTGGCCACTGAAGCAGCGCGTTCGGCGCACCAGCCGGTGGTAATGGGCGCGGTGGCGCAACAGTTGTATCAGGCGATGAGTTTGCGTGGGGAAGGTGGCAGTGACTTCTCGGCGATCATCAACAGCTATCGCAAGCCGCAATAATCATGCTGAAAACCTGTAGGAGCGAGCTTGCTCGCGATGGTCGTCAACGATAACGCTGGAAGCCTGGCACCCCGCGGTGCTCTCAGGTTTTTCGCGAGCAAGCTCGCTCCTACAGAGAAGCGCATCGACATTTACCGGGAAATCACATTGCGTGATCTCCCGGTTTTTTTGCATCAGGCAAACACGAAATACTTGCGCACGGTTTCCACCACTTCCCAAGTGCCTTTCATCCCCGGCTCAACGACAAAAATGTCACCGGCGCGCAGGTGGATCGGCTCTTTTCCCTCAGGGGTGATGATGCAGTAGCCCTCGCGGAAATCGCAGTATTCCCACTTCACGTATTCCACGTACCACTTGCCCGGCGTGCAGATCCAGGTGCCCATGATCTTGCTGCCGTCTTCGCTGGTGTAGGCGTTGAGGTTGACGGTGTGCGGGTCGCCTTCGAGTTTTTCCCATTTGCAGGCATCGAGTACGGGCAGCGGGTGGGTGTCGCGAAGAACGGTGATCGGTGCGGTCATGATGACTCCGGCGTTGGGGAGAACTGAAGTCGCACCCTATAGGGCCTGCCCGGGCGCCAGTTGTCTGTGCTCGACATCGAGGTATCCAGAAACGCAGCGGCTCGACGCCTGCCAGCGACTGTGGCGCCATTGAAATTTCCACGCCATAAACCGCCGATATCTGGCAGTTTGTGCGAAAGCCCCAGGCTTTTTCGAAGTTTTTTGCAAGAACATGCACAGGTATCGCTCGTATCATTCACTTCGGAAAAGGCCGAGAGCTGTGTTATGAAAAAAACAATGTCGTGGTGGGACATCAGCCCGCCCTTGAGCACCGCAACACCGACCTGGCCGGGCGATACGCCGTTTCAGGAAGAGCGCGTCTGGACCCTGGGGCCTGAATGCCCGGTGAATGTCGGGCGCATCACGTTGTCGCCGCACACCGGCGCCCATGTCGACGCGCCGCTGCACTACAGCAAGGACGGCGCGGCCATCGGCGATGTGCCGCTCGACGTCTATATCGGGCCTTGCCGGGTGCTGCATTGCCTGGGCAGCGACGCGCTGGTGCGACCCGGGCAACTGCAAGGTCGCTTGGCCAACCTGCCCGAACGCGTGCTGCTGCGTACTTATCAACAGGCGCCGCAGACCACCTGGGACCCCGAATTCACCGCGGTCAGCAAAGACACCGTCGACCTGCTCGCCAGTCTCGGCGTGCGCCTGATCGGTATCGACACGCCGTCGCTGGACCCGCAGCAATCCAAGACCATGGACGCGCACAACGCCGTGGCGCGTCACGGCATGGCCATTCTCGAAGGCATCGTGCTCGATGACGTCCCGGAAGGGGACTACGAGTTGATCGCGCTGCCACTGCGATTTGCCAACCTCGACGCCAGCCCGGTCAGGGCGATCTTGCGTCCACTGAATTCATCGCTACATCAGGAGCCTGTTCAATGAGCCAATGTCCGTATTCGCCTGCCAATCAGACAGCGGAGTGGCATAACGCCGAGCTGAATTTTTCCGACTCCATGAGCTACGGCGACTACCTGGACCTGGGGCGTATTCTCAGTGCCCAGCACCCGTTGTCGCCGGACCATAACGAGATGCTGTTCATCATCCAGCATCAGACCTCCGAGCTGTGGATGAAGCTGATGCTGCACGAGCTCAAGGCCGCCCGCGAACACGTTCGGCTGGGTGAGCTGGCGCCGGCCTTCAAGATGCTGGCGCGGGTCTCGCGGATCTTTGATCAGTTGGTACATGCGTGGACGGTGCTGGCTACCATGACGCCTACCGAGTACCACTCCATCAGGCCTTTCCTGGGGCAATCGTCGGGCTTCCAGTCGTTCCAGTACCGTGAAATCGAGTTCATCCTCGGTAACAAGAGCGCGACGCTGTTGCGCCCCCACGCCCATCGGCCGGAGCTGTTGCAGGAGCTGGAAAAAGCCATCGCCACCCCTTCGCTGTATGACGAAGCCATTCGCTTGATGGCCAACGCCGGGCTGGCGATCGACCCGCAGCGTTTCGAGCGTGACCCGAGCGCCCCGACGCAGCATGACGCCTCGGTCGAAGCGGCCTGGCGGGTGGTCTACAAGGATCCGACGCGTTATTGGGACCTCTATCAACTGGCCGAGAAATTCATCGACCTCGAAGATTCGTTCCGCCAGTGGCGCTTCCGCCATGTCACCACGGTCGAGCGGATCATCGGCTTCCAGCCTGGCACGGGTGGCACTGAAGGAGTGGGTTACCTGCGCAAGATGCTCGATACCGTGCTGTTCCCGGAATTGTGGCGGGTGCGTTCGACCCTTTGACCTGACAGGCATTAAAAAGCCCCGGCATTCATTGAATGCCGGGGCTTTTTGCTGCGCGCTAAATTATTGAGCGACTGGCAAACTGCGATCGCGCGCCACGCGCACCCGGTAGAACAGGTAGATGATCGCCACCCACACCGGGATGGCGATGACCGACGCGCGGATGCCCGGAATCATCCACATCACGCAGATGATCATGGCCATGAAGGCCAGGCACAGGTAGTTGCTGTAGGGAAACCAGAACGACTTGAAGCCGGGCACTATGCCTTGCTGGCCCATGATCTTGCGAAATTTCAGGTGGGTCAGGCTGATCAGCGTCCAGTTGATCATCAACGAGGCGACCACCAGGGCGAACAGCAACTCCAGCGCTTCATGGGGCGCCAGGTAGTTGACCAGCACCGACAGCATCGTGATCAGTGCCGAGATGCCCAGCGCCCGCAGAGGCACGCCCTGTTTGTTCAGTTTCATCAGTGATTTGGGTGCGTCGCCCTGTTCGGCCAGGCCGTAGAGCATGCGGCTGTTGCAGTAGACGCCGCTGTTGTAGACCGAGAGTGCCGCGGTGAGCACCACGAAGTTGAGGATGTGCGCGGCGGTGTCGCTGCCGATCAGCGAGAAGATCTGTACGAACGGGCTGCCGCTGTAGGCATCGCCGGACGCGCCGAGGGTCTGCAGCAGTTGATCCCAAGGGTACAGCGACAGCAGCACGGTGAGGGCGCCGACGTAGAAGATCAGCACGCGATAAACCACCTGGTTGATCGCCTTGGGGATCACCTTCCTCGGTTCGCTGGCTTCAGCGGCCGTGATGCCAACCAGTTCCAGGCCACCGAAGGAGAACATGATGAACGCCATCGACATCAGCAAGCCGGTGGTGCCGTTGGGGAAGAAACCGCCGTGGCTCCACAGGTTGCTGACCGACGCCTGCGGGCCGCCAGTGCCGCTGAACAGCATGTAGCAGCCCAGGACGATCATGCCGATGATCGCCACGACCTTGATGATCGCGAACCAGAACTCCATCTCGCCGAAGACTTTGACGTTCATCGTGTTGATCAGGTTGACCAGGACGAAGAACACCGCGGCGCTGACCCAGGTCGGGATCTCCGGCCACCAGAACTGCACGTACTTGCCCACGGCCGTGAGCTCGGCCATGCCCACCAGCACGTACAGCACCCAGTAGTTCCAGCCGGACAGGAAGCCGGCATAACCGCTCCAGTACTTGTGGGCGAAATGACTGAAGGAACCGGCCACCGGCTCCTCGACGATCATCTCGCCCAGCTGGCGCATGATCAGGAAAGCGATGAACCCGGCAATCGCATAACCGAGGATCATCGACGGCCCGGCCGACTTGAGCACACCCGCCGAGCCCAGGAACAGCCCGGTGCCAATCGCCCCGCCCAGGGCGATCAATTGAATGTGCCGGTTCTTCAACCCCCGCTTGAGCGAGCCCTGTTGCAAGATTTCATCCGCCATCTCGTTCCCTTCTGGTTATTGTTGTCAGGCCTGATTTGAAAGATCAGATATTACTCTCGGTGAACTTTTCGTAATACAGGTGAACGCTGTCCAGCGCCTGGCTTTGTAACCAGTCCTTGATCGACTCGACCATCGGCGGTGGGCCGCAGACGTACATGTCGACCGGCGCGTCGCGCAATTCACTGAGGTCGAAATGCTCGGCAATGTAGCCGCGCTTGCCCGTCCACTGAGGCGATGGATCGCTGACCACTTCGGTGTAGCGAAACCCCGGAAGGCGCTCGGCATAGGCCTCGATCCGTGCGCGTTCGCACAGGTCGGCAGCGTCGCGCACGCCGTAGTACAGATGCACCGGCTGCACGCAACCGCGTTCGGCGAGGTCGTCGAGCATGCCCAGCAGCGCCGACAGCCCGGTGCCACCCGCCACCAGGGTCAGCGGTTTGGCCACCTGCCGCAGATAGAACGCGCCCAGCGGTGCCTCGAGCATGATTTCGTCGCCCACCTGGCAGCGTTCACGGATGTAGTTGCTCATCACCCCGTCGGGCAACAGGCGAATCAAAAATTGCAGTTGATTGTGCTCGCTCGGCCGATTGGCAAACGAGTAGGAACGCTTGCTCTCGGTGCCCGGAATCGACAACCGGGCGTATTGCCCCGGGAGAAAATCCAGCGGGGTTGTCGTATCCAGGGCCAGGTGCAGGATCGCGGTGCTGGCAGAAATCTGCCTGACGTCGGTCACCGTTGCGCTGAGTTGATCTGGACCCGAGGCGTTGCACAGGGTGGAGGCGAAGTCGAAATAGAACGCCGCGTCGGATTTGACCCGCGTCTGGCAGGTGAGCATCTTGCGCTGTTGCAGGTCCAGGCTCGAGAGCGCTTCCTCGTCCACGTAATCCTGGCTGTAGTCGCCGGATTCACAGCGCCCCTGGCAGGTGCCGCAGACGCCTTCGCGGCAATCCAGGGGAATGTTGATGCCGTTGCGCAGGGCGGCGTCGAGCAGGATCTCGTTGGGTTGTACGGGAAAGAACAGGGTTTTGCCGTCGGCAAAGCTGAACGCTACTTTGTGATTCATGCCTCGGTCTCCAGGGATTCAGAGGTGGTAGAAGTCGAGTACCGAGTTGATGGTGTCGTTGAGCAGCAGCACATGCTTGCGGCTGATCAGCCAGCTGTCGGCGTGGGGCTTGAGCCGGTAGGTGGCGCGGCCATAGAACTGCTCCGACGTGGCCAGGCGATAGAACAGCGTGTGCCAGTTCAGGCGCACCTCCAGTTCACCGCCCTCGAGTTCGTCGATGCGCACGTTGTTGATCAGATGCAGGGTGCGCGGCATCGGTGTCGAGGATGCGGACTTGCCGGTGCGCAGGCGGAACACGCGATCTTCCAGGCCGGAACGGTTGGGGTAGTAGATCAGCGACATTTCGCGCTTGGGGTCGCGGGTGTAGACGTGTTCCGAATCCCATTGCGGCAGGTGGAATTCACTCTGCTCGGCGAACAGCTGGAGGTAGGCGTCCCAGTCCTGGGCGTCGCACAGTTCGGATTTGCGGTAGAAAAACTGTTCGATCTGGTACTGCAATTGCGCATTCATCATTGCACCTCACGGAGTTTCAGGGATTTCGCGTCCAGGCCATCGAGCAGGAATTTCTGCCAGTTGCTGTGCTGGTTGACGTAGAGCCCTTCGTGGGTGAATTCGGTGCCGGTCATGGCCGGGGCGATGCCGATCGCCTCGCTGTTGGGCGTGGCGCCGGTGGCCCAGCGATGACTGCCACGGGAAATGTCGCTCCAGCGCTCCAGGCGTGCCTGGAAACCGCGCTGGGCTTCACGGAATTCCACCAGGTCGTCCGGCGTGCCGAGGCCCGACACGTTGAAGAAGTCCTCGAACTGGCGAATGCGGTTTTCGCGGTCGGCATCCGACTCGTTTTTCACCCCGATGCACTGGCTGATGATCTCGGTCTTGTTCCAGGCCACCGGGCGGATGATGCGCAGTTGCGAGCTGATCTGATCGAGGAAAAACAGGCTCGGGTAGACATTCAGGTTACGCAGGCGATGCATCATCCATTCGGCCTTTTCCTGGCCATGTTCTTCGACCAGGCGCGGCATGATGGTGGCGTAGCCCGAGCGTACCGTCGGGTTCGGCATGTCGCTGAACAACACGCTGTGGCCGTTGTTGAATGCGAACCAGCCGTCATCGGTATTGGCATCGCCCGCACCGAGCTTGCTGTAGTCCAGGGTGCTGCCGTTGCCGCTGCCGTTCTCGCTGTTGACCTGCTGGCGATGCTGCACCGTGGCAACGTAGTTATAGTGCACGGTGCTCACGTGATAGCCGTCGAGGCCGTTTTCGTTCTGCAGTTTCCAGTTACCGTCGTAGGTGTAGGCCGACTTGCCGGGCAGCACTTCCAGCTCACCGGTGGGTGACTGGGCGACCATCATGTCGAAGAACACCCTGGCGTCGCCGAGGAAGTCTTCCAGGCTGTTGTCGGCGTGAACATCGAGGCTGATGAACACGAAACCCTTGTAGCTCTCGATGCGCGCCTTTTTCAGGCCACGGGTGGCCTTGTCGAAGCCTTCCGGATACTCGCCAGGCGCCTTGACCTTCACCAGGCGCCCGTCGCTCTTGTAGCACCAGGCATGGAACGGGCAGGTGAAGGTCGACTGGTTACCCTTGCCGACCCGGGTCAGGGTCGTGCCGCGATGCTGGCAGGCGTTGATCAGGGCGTTGAGCTGCCCGTTGCCGTCGCGGGTAATGATCATCGGCTGGCGGCCGGCGCGCATCGTGACGAAATCGTGGTTATTGGCCAGCTCGCTTTCGTGGCAGGCGTAGATCCAGTTCTTCTCGAAGATCAGTTCCATTTCCAGATCGAACAACTGCGGCTCGGTGAAAATGTCCCGGGCGATGCGGAACACGCCTTCTGCCGGACGGAAGTCCAGGCAACCCTGGATAAACGCTTTCCACTGCTCGACGTTTTTTTCGCCACTCATGGGTGTGCACCTGTTTTTTATTGGGGCTAATCGGTGTGCGCATTAGAGGGAACGGGGCGGGTGGGGGTCTATCCGGTTTGTCGGCGAAGGCAGTCCGTATAATTTGTGGGGTAACACGCGCGGGGTATCAAGCTGTGCAGCGACTACCCAAACCGCGCGCCAAACGATGAACGGCTGCCCCTGTCTGCAGCAATCAGGTACTGTTTTGCACAACCTCGAGTGCCTGTTGGGGAGCGATCACCGGCTGCGTTATCCGCCTAGTCGAGGATTGCTATCCACTAAGTTGGCACCGGGGTTTTGTGGCTTGGAACTTGCCTTCTCCACGCCTGAGACGCGCCGTCAGAGCGCGCTGAAAAATAGCCCGTGGGTGCACCGTGATGAACAGCAAAAACGATCCGCAGTGTCGCGACATTCGTGTCGACAGCGATGATCTCGAGGCCGCGAGAAACTGGATGTCCGGTATTTGCGGGCCACATCGACTCGTGAGCACGACGCCCGAGCGGATCCGCTTCCACCACAGCGCCAACATGTTCAAGTCGATGGCCACGACCCTGGGCACCATCGAATACGGTACCGATGTCACCATCGATATCGAAGACGCCGAGCACTTCAGCAGTTACAGCCTGAGCCTGCCCCTGGTGGGCGAGCAGGAGTTGAGCAAGAACGGCAGCGTGGTGAAGTCCGACCGCGACCAGGGTGTGATCATTTCGCCGAATGAAAACCAGCTGCTGGCGATCTCCGGCGATTGCCGCAAGGTCCAGGTGGTGATCACCCGCGTTGCCATGAGTGAATCCCTGCAGGGCTTGCTGCAGCGACCGCTGGATGAACCCTTGCGCTTCGAACCGGTGATGGATGCGGTCGACGGCGCGTCGGCTTCGTGGTGGCGCATGGCGCGCTATTTCATCGCCGAGCTGGAGCGCAGCAGCGAACTCTACGAGCAGGTGGCCTTTACCCGGGACATTGAGAGCTCGCTGATCAAAGGCCTGATCCTCGCCCAGCCGAACAACTACTCGGAAGAGTTGCGCGAGGTGCTGGGCGTGAAGTTGCCGCACTACCTGATCCGGGCGCGGCAATACATTCACGACAATGCTCGCGAGGCCCTGCACCTGGAGGACATCGAGCTCGCCGCCGGGGTTTCGCGCTTCAAGCTGTTCGAGGCGTTCAAGAAGTACTTCGCGCTGTCGCCGATGGTCTACCTGAAGAAATACCGGCTGAACGGCGTGCGCCAGGAGATTCTCGAGCACGGCTCGGCGCGCAATATTTCCGCGATCGCCATGGGCTGGGGGTTCACCCACCTGGGGCGTTTTTCCGCCGAGTACCGCAAGCTGTTCGACGAATCCCCGAGCATGACCTTGCAGCGCAATGAAGCCCGGCGCATGCGCGGTTTCTGAGCGAACCCTGTGGGAGCGGGCTTGCTCGCGAATGCGGTGGTCCAGTGAACATTGGTCAACTGACACTCCCTCTTCGCGAGCAAGCCCGCCCCCACAGGTTTAGCAGTGCGTTGCTCCCTTACTTGCGCACCACCAGGTCCAGCAACGCTTCGCGCTCCTTGATTTTCTGCAGGACGATTTCCGAGCGGATATCGGTGACCCCCGCGGTGCGGTTCAAGTGGTTGACGATGAAATCGGAGAAGTGCTTGAGGTTGCGCGCCTGGACCCGCAGCACATAGTTGCTCGCGCCCGTGATCACGTACGCGGTGACCACTTCCGGCCACGACTGGACCTTCTTGATAAAGGTCTCGTGCCAGTCCTCGACGTCCTGTCGCAACGACACATGGACGATGGCTTCCAGTTCGATCCCCAGCCGCTCGGCATTCAGCACGGCGCGATAACCGCTGATGACTCCCTCGCTTTCCAGCAGGCGCAACCGGCGCAGGCAGGCCGACGGCGACAGGGCGACTTTCTCTGCCAGTTCCTGGTTGCTGATACGGCCATCCTGTTGCAGTTGATGGAGGATTCGCAGGTCTGTCGAGTCGAGATTCATGGCTGGTGTAAATCCGCGTTTATAGGAGTTGTATTCGAATTTTATGCGAAACAACTACCCTATGGCCGCTTACTTTGCACGAAAATTCTGCAAAGCATCGTTCATTATCTCTCCACAGAAAAGGGCCAGACAACGCCCGGAAAAACGCGACGACCTTCAAAAGAACAGGACACCCGATGACAACAAGAAACGATTGCCTGACGCTCGATGCCCAGGACACTCTCGCGCCGCTTCGCCAGCAGTTTGCGCTACCCGACGGTGTGATTTATCTCGACGGCAATTCCCTGGGCGCACGGCCGGTCGCGGCATTGGCGCGGGCTCAGGAGGTGATTGCCCAGGAGTGGGGCAATGGCCTGATCCGCAGCTGGAACAGTGCCGGTTGGCGCGACCTTTCCGAGCATCTGGGCAACCGATTGGCCGGGCTGATCGGCGCCGGTGACGGTGAAGTGGTGGTGACCGACACAACCTCGATCAACCTGTTCAAGGTGCTCAGCGCCGCGCTGCGTGTGCAGGCCACAAGGTCGCCGACGCGGCGGGTGATTGTCACCGAAAGCAGTAACTTCCCCACCGACCTGTACATCGCCGAAGGCCTGGCCGACATGCTGCAGCAGGGTTACACCCTGCGCCTGGTCGACAGCCCTGAAGAGCTGCCGCAAGCGATCGACCAGGATACGGCGGTGGTGATGCTCACCCACGTCAATTACAAGACCGGCTACATGCACGACATGCAGGCCCTGACCACGCTGGCCCACGAGTGTGGGGCGCTGGCCATCTGGGACCTGGCGCATTCCGCCGGCGCCGTACCGGTCGACCTGCATCAGGCGGGCGCCGACTACGCCATCGGCTGCACCTACAAGTACCTCAATGGCGGTCCGGGTTCGCAAGCGTTTGTCTGGGTCAATCCACAGTTGTGCGATCTGGTGGCGCAGCCGCTGTCGGGTTGGTTCGGTCATTCGCGGCAGTTCGCCATGGAGTCGCGCTACGAGCCGAGCAGCGGCATCGCCCGCTACCTGTGCGGCACCCAGCCGATCACTTCGTTGGCGATGGTCGAGTGCGGCCTGGACGTGTTCGCCCAGACCGACATGGCCAGCCTGCGTCGCAAATCCCTGGCCCTGACGGACCTGTTCATCGAACTGGTCGAGCAGCGTTGCGCCGCTCATGAGCTGACCCTGATCACGCCCCGTGATCACGCCAAGCGCGGCAGTCACGTCAGCTTCGAACACCCTGAAGGTTATGCGGTGATCCAGGCCCTGATCGAGCGGGGCGTCATTGGTGATTACCGCGAGCCGCGCATCATGCGCTTCGGTTTCACCCCGCTGTACACGACCTTCACCGAGGTCTGGGACGCGGTGCAGATCCTCGGCGAAATTCTCGATCAAAAAACCTGGGCACAAGCGCAATTCCAGGTTCGCCACAGCGTCACCTGATACCGCCGATATTCACCCCTGTTGCCGGGTTTCCTGGCAGCAGGGCTTCGGTCGTCCTCGATAAACAGTTCTGTGCAATCACAATAACAAGGAACACGCAGAATGAGACTCTCCCCCTGGCCCGCCTTGTCGCTCGCCATCGGCAGTTGCCTCGGGCAAATGGCCTACGCCGCCGCCGACAATGGATTCGTCGAAGACAGCAGCCTGACCCTGACCAACCGTAACTTCTATTTCTACCGCAACAACCTCAACAACCCAGGCGGGCAGAATTACCGGGATGAATGGGCCCACGGGATCATGCTCGATTACCGCTCCGGCTACACCCAGGGCACGGTGGGGTTCGGGGTCGATGCCTACGCGCAACTGGGCATCAAGCTCGACAGTGGCAAGGGACGCACGGGCACGGGTTTGCTGCCGGTCGATTCCAATGGCCATCCCGAGGATGAGTACTCCGAAGCGGGTGGCGCGGTGAAGGCGCGGATATCCCGCACCGAACTCAAGTACGGCAACCTGACACCGTTCAACCCGGTGTTCGGCACCGGCAATGCGCGACTGTTCACCAGCGTGGCCACCGGCTTCCAGCTGACCAGCAATGAGCTCAAGGCCCTGCAACTGGACATCGGTCATTTCACCGCCGGCAACGACAGCAATTCGACCAACGCCGATGGCGCGCTGAAAGCGCTGTACGCTGGCGTGGAAACCCGCAGCGTCGATTATCTGGGCGGCAGCTACGCCCTGAGCGATCAACTGAGCGTCAGCCTGTACGGTTCGCAATTCACCGACATCTGGCGGCAGTACTACGCCAACGGCAACTACACCTTTGCCCTGGGTGAAGGCCAGTCGCTGAACCTGGATTTCAATATTTATCGCACCAACGACGACGGCCAGAGCCTGGCCGGCAGGATCGACAACACCACCTGGTCGCTGGCCAGCGGGTACAAGTTCGGCGCCCATCGATTGACCCTGGCGTATCAACAGGTCGATGGCAATGAGCCGTTCGATTACCTGGGTTTCGACCAGCAGCCGGGCACTTCGATTTTCCTCTCCAACTCGGTGCAGGTGCTCGATTTCAACGCCCCCAACGAACGCTCATGGCAACTGCGTTATGACCTGGACATGGCGCCGTTTGGCGTGCCTGGCCTGAGCTTCATGTCGCGTTACGTCAGTGGCGATCATATCGACGACAGCCATTACGACGGTGGCCCCAACGGCGCTTATGGACGCTACGGCGATGACGGCAAGCGCTGGGAGCGCGACATCGAAGCGCGCTACGTCGTGCAGTCGGGCAAGGCCAGGGACCTGTCGCTGCGGGTGCGCCAGGCCAGTGTGCGCTCGACTGCGCAAGTGGCGAGGGCCGATACCACGGACAACAACGAAGTGCGCATCATCATCGAATATCCACTGAGTATTTTCTGATCCCTGTCCTGCTGTGCGTGGCTGATCCCCACCGGTAAAAACCAAGACGTGCTCTTCAAGAAAGACAATATTCAGAGGACATAAAAATGACCGATAACACCGGTTTTGAAACGATATCCAACCGTGAACAGGGCCTGCGGCGTCAGCTGACGTCCGGGCAGATGAGCATGATCGCCATTGGCGGTGCGATCGGCACCGGATTGTTCATGGGCAGTGCCTACGCGATCGGGTATGCCGGGCCGAGCGTGCTGCTCAGCTACGCCATCGGCGCGATCATCACGCTGCTGTTGATGGGCTGCCTGGCGGAAATGACCGTGGCCCATTCGACCTCCGGCTCGTTCGGCGCCTACGCCGAATTCTATGTCAGCCCGCTGGCCGGGTTCCTGGTGCGCTATGCCTATTGGGCGGCGATCGTGCTGGCGGTCGGCACGGAAGTGACGGCGGTGGCGATGTACATGAAGTACTGGTTTGCCAACGTGCCGGAGTGGGTGTGGATCGTCTCGTTCTCCAGTGTGCTGATCGTGCTCAACGCCATCAGCGTGAAGACATTCGGTACCTTCGAGTACTGGTTCTCGACCATCAAGATCGGCGCGATTGTCGGCTTCATCATCCTCGCGGTGTACGTGGTGTTCGGTTCCGGCAACCCGGAATACGGCGTGCACAACTACACCGCCCACGGCGGCTTTTTCCCCAATGGCCTGCAAGGCATGTGGGTCGCGGTGATCGTGTCGATCTTCAGCTACCTGAGCGTTGAGATGATCGCGGTGGCTGCCGGTGAGGCGCAGGACCCGGAGCAAGCGGTGAAGAAAGCCTTTCGCGCGACTATCGTGCGCCTGGTGGTGTTCTACCTCCTGACCCTCGCCCTGATGCTGGCGATCGTGCCGTGGGTCCAGGCCGGTCATGCCCAGAGCCCGTTCGTCACGGTGATGCAGGCCATCGGCATTCCCGGCGCCACCGGGGTGATGAATTTCGTGATCCTGATCGCCGCGCTGTCGGCGATGAACAGTCAGTTGTACATCACCACGCGCATGATGTTCAGCCTGTCCCGTGGCGGCTACGCACCCAAGTCCATGGGCAAACTGAGCAAGACCGGGATTCCGCTGAACGCCCTGTTGCTGTCGAGCTCGGGCATTGCCCTGGCGACGTTGCTCAACATCCTGTACCCGGAAAGTTCGTTCACCTTGATGATGGCGATCTCGATGTTCGGCGCCATCTTCACCTGGTTCATGATCTTCCTGACCCACTATTGTTTCCGTCGTTATCACCAGCGCCACGGCGAGCGAAAATTGTCGTTTCGCATGCGCCTGTTCCCCTACAGCACGTTGTTGGGATTGGTGCTGATGGGGGCGGTGATGATCACCACCTACTTCACCGAGGCCTTCAAGATGACCCTGGTGTTCGGTGTGCCGTTCCTGGTGCTGCTGACGGTGGTCTATGGCGTGTTTTTCAGGAAGCCAAAACTGGCCTCACTCGCTGCGCAAGGCCTCGAGCAACGCTCTGGCATAACCGGGCAGGCCAGTGAATGAGCGCGCGCACAGCAGTAATTTTCGCTGTGCCCAATCTTCCTTCAGCGCGAAGCTTTTGAGCGGTTGATCCAGTGCACGGCGCTGGATCGCCGCCAGCGGCACGATGGCCAGCCCGGCACCGTGAGCGACCATGCGAATCACCCCGTCGAAGCCTTCCGCACGGATGCGGATCTGCATGCGCATACCCGCGTGCAGCGCCTGTTCTTCGAGGTACACCGCGAGTGCGCTGTTGGCGGTCAGCCCCACGTAGTCGTGCTGTAAGGTATCGCTGAAACTCGGCGGTTCGCCGCCTGCCAAGGGATGCCCGGGCGGCATGATCAGCACCAGCGGATCGTTGCGAAAGGGCAGGGTTTCGAGCGAGTGGGTGTCTACCGCGTCGGAGACGATGCCCAGGTCGGCCGCACCCTGGCGCAAGGCGTGGGTGATGCGCGTGCTGGGCAATTCCTGCAGGTCGATGTCGAGGTTGGGGTGCTCGCGCAGGAAGTCGGCGAGCAGCTCCGGCAGGTATTCGGTGATCGCCGTGGTGTTGCACAACAAGCGCACCTGGCCTTTGACGCCCTTGGCGTATTCGGCCAGGTCCTGCTGCATGCGTTCAGCCTGTTGCAGCAGGACACGGGCGTGCTGGGCGAGGGCTTTGCCGGCAGGCGTAGGGGTTACGCCACGACGGCCGCGCTCCAGGAACTCAGTACCGAGTGATGCTTCCATCGCGCGGATTCGTGCGCTCGCGGCGGCCAGGGACAGATGGCTGCACGCGGCGCCGGCGGTGATGTTGCCGCTGTCGAGGATGTTCAGGTAGAGGCGCAGGTCGGTCAGGTCGAAGTGCATCGTCAGCCTTTTGATATGTGTCGTCTGGAAGGGCCCCTTCGCGGGCAAGCCCGCTCCTACAAGGGCATGCGTGAAACCTGTAGGAGCGGGGCTTGCCCGCGAAGGCGTCATTAGCCACAAAAAATGCTCCAGCCTCTGTCAAAACAAGAGGCACCCTCAGTATATGGCAGATTTTCATCCGGCCAATCCAGGCTCAGGATAGCCCCATGAACACACTCGCCTCGTTCTACCAAAATCTCGGATTTACCCTGTCATTGCTGGTCATCGCCACCTTCCTGCTGGCCGGCATGATCAAGGGCGTCATCGGCCTCGGCCTGCCAACCATCGCCATGGGCTTGCTCGGTCTGGCTATGGCCCCATCACAGGCTGCCGCGCTGTTGATCATTCCCGCGACCCTGACCAACGTCTGGCAACTGGCCTTCGGCGGCCATCTGCACGGCTTGATCAAGCGGCTGTGGCCGATGCTGCTGGCCATTTTCATCGGCACCGGCGCGGGCACGCTGTGGATCGGCATGGCTGGCGGCCACTGGGTGGTGCGCGGATTGGGGGCGGCGTTGCTGCTCTATGCGTTGAGCGGTTTGTGCCTGCCGACCTTGCGAGTAGGGGCTCGCAATGAGCGCTGGCTAGGTCCGCTGTGCGGCGTACTGACGGGCGTCATCACGTCGGCCACCGGCGTGTTCGTGATTCCGGCGGTGCCGTACCTGCAGGCGCTGGGCTTGAGCAAGGATGAACTGGTGCAGGCGCTGGGCCTGTCGTTCACCGTCTCGACCCTGGCCCTGGCCGGCGGCCTGCTATGGCGCGGCGCTCTCGGCGGTGGCGAGTTGAGTGCATCGTTGTTGGCGCTGATCCCGGCGGTGCTCGGCATGTGGCTGGGGCAGTGGCTGCGCCAGCGGATCAGCGCCGTGTTGTTCAAACGCGTGTTCTTCATTGGCCTCGGCTTGCTTGGCGGCCATTTGTTGATCAGCGGCTAGCGGATGACGGGCTGAGCATGTCAATGGCGCGGATCTCGAAATCCCGCTCCAGGTATTCATCGCGCTGTTCGAGAAACTGTTTCATGTGCGGCAGGTTCGAGTGCACGTCGAGGTGTGCCTGGGACTGCCAGATCTCGTAGAAGATAAACAGGGTCGGGTCCTGCTTGTCGCGCAGCATGTGGTACTCGATGCAGCCGGGTTCGGCGCGACTGGCTTCCACATAGCCGCTGAAAAACGCTTCGAAGGCGTCGGATTTTTCCGGGCGGGTCTTGGCGTGCAGGATGAAACCTTGCATTTCACTCATCAGAAAACACTCCTCATTTCAGAATCGGCCCTAGTCTAAGGCAACAATCACCGATTGATTCGTGCGTGTGGGTCAAATGAATTTTGCACAATGGCCGCTTACTCCGCGCGAGCCAGGTCTTTATTCTGCCGCCATCCGATTCCTGACCCTTCCCGAGACCTCCCATGAAAAAAGTCCTGTTGCTCAATGGCGGCAAACAATTCGCCCACTCCGATGGCCGCTACAACACCACCTTGCATGAAGCCGCGCTGAGCGTGCTGGATCGCGGTGGGGTAGATGTCAAAGCCACATTTATCGACGAGGGTTACGACGTCGCCGAAGAAGTCGCCAAATTCCTCTGGGCCGACGTGATCATCTACCAGATGCCCGGCTGGTGGATGGGCGCGCCATGGACCGTCAAGAAGTACATCGACGAAGTCTTCACCGAAGGTCATGGCAGCCTCTACGCCAGCGACGGCCGCACCCGTTCCGACGCCTCGCAGAAATACGGCAGTGGCGGCCTGATCCACGGCAAGCAGTACATGCTGTCGCTGACCTGGAACGCGCCGCAGCAAGCCTTCGACGACCCGACCGACTTCTTCGAGGCCAAGGGCGTGGACGCGGTGTACTTCCCGTTCCACAAGGCCAACGAATTCCTCGGCATGACCGCTTTGCCGACCTTCCTCTGCGTGGACGTGATGAAACGTCCGAACATCGAAGCCGATGTGGCGCGTTATGAGCAGCATTTGAAAGAGGTGTTTGGCCTGAAGGCGTAACGCTCGGCTACTATCGGTCTCAGCGGCTAAAAGATCGCAGCCTTCGGCAGCTCCTACAGGTGTACGCAATACCTTGTAGGAGCTGCCGAAGGCTGCGATCTTTTAGCGATTTTCGTCAAAGAGGACACTCGTGAAAGCCAGATCCGATGAATTGCAGATTTTCGTCTGCGTGATCGAGTGCGGGTCGATTTCCGCGGCGGCCGAGCAGGTCGGGCAAACGCCGTCGGCGGTCAGCCGCACGCTGTCGCGGCTCGAGGCCAAGCTCGATACCACGCTGATCAACCGCACCACGCGACGCATGGACCTGACCGAGGAGGGCAAGTACTTCTTCGAACACGCCAAGCTGATTCTCGATCAGATGGACGAACTCGAGGAGCGCTTGTCCTCACGCCAGCAAACCCCGTCCGGGCGCTTGCGCATCAACGCCGCGTCGCCATTCATGCTGCACGCCATCGTGCCCTACCTCGATGAATTCCGCCGGCTCTATCCGGACATCCAGCTCGAGCTCAACAGCAACGACCTGATCATCGACCTGCTTGAACAAAGCACCGACATCGCCATCCGCATCGGCACCCTGGCCGACTCGACCCTGCACGCACGCTCCCTGGGATGCAGTCCGATACACATCGTCGCCAGCCCGGCGTATCTGGAAAAACACGGCACCCCGACCGCCGTGGCGGATCTGGCCGAACACACCCTGCTGGGCTTCACCCAGAACGAAGGCCTCAACCAATGGCCGCTGCGCTACGTGCACGGCGATCGCTGGCCGATCCAGGCGTCGCTCAGCGCTTCCAGCGGCGAAACCCTCCGCCACCTGGCGCTGGAAGGCCAGGGCATCGCCAGCCTGTCGCACTACATGACCATCGAAGACATTCGTGCCGGACGGTTGAAGGTGTTGCTGGCCGAATTCAACAGCGGCTATCGCCAGCCGATCAACGCGGTGTACTACCGCAACTCGCAGTTGGCCTTGCGCATCCAGTGTTTCCTCGACTTCATCCAGAGCAAACTGGCGGTGTACGCGTCCACGGATTTCAGCGGCTGATTCGTGATTGCAGCGCAAGAGTGAATTGGGTCAGCGGGGATTTTTCGCCAGGGATCGCTGCTGGATACTCGTTGCATCACTTATCCACGCAGGGAGTTTCTCCATGAACGTATTCGTTACCGGCGCTGCCGGTTTTATCGGCGGCTCCATCGCCACCGGCCTGATCAAGGCCGGTCACAAGGTTACCGGCCTGGTGCGCAACGCCGAACAGGCGGATGAGCTCAAAGCGCTGGGCATCATGCCAGTCATCGGTACGCTGGATGACAGCGCACTGTTGGCCGAACAGGCCCGGGCCGCCGACGCTGTGATCAACGCCGCCAGCAGCGACCATCGCGGTGCAGTCGAAGCCTTGCTCGATGCCTTGCGCGGCTCCAACAAAGTGTTCCTGCACACCAGCGGTTCGAGCATCGTCGGCGACGCCTCGGGCGGCAAGTCCAGCGACGTCATCTACCGTGAAGACAACTTGCCGGAACCCACTGTGGACAAGGCCGCACGGGTGGCCATCGACAACCTGATCCTCGCCGCGGCCAAGGATGGCGTGAACTCGGCCGTCATCTGCAACACCCTGATCTACGGCCACAGCCTCGGCGTCAATCGCGACAGCGTGCAGCTGCCGCGCTTGCTGAAACAGGCGCGCAAAAGCGGCGTGGTCCACCATGTCGGCACCGGGCAGAACATCTGGTCCAACGTGCACATTGAAGACGTGGTGGCGCTGTACCTGCTGGCGCTGAGCAAAAACGTCCCAGGCACCTTCTACTTTGTCGAAAGCGGCGAAGCGTCGTTCATCGACATGACCACGGCGATCGCCGAGGCGTTGAACCTGGGCCAGCCGCAAGACTGGCCACTGAAGGACGCCGAAGCCGAGTGGGGTTATGAAATGGCCAATTATGGCCTGGGCTCCAATAGCCGGGTGCGCGGTACCCGTGCGCGGGAGATATTGGGCTGGGTGCCGAAGCGTACGTCGGTGCTGGAGTGGATTCGTAACGAGATGGTGTGAGTTCGCTTTAGACCGAGTTGCTGCTTTCGCGAGCAAGCCCGCTCCCACACTTGACCGCATTGTCCAGGCGGACGCGGTCTAATGTGGGAGCGGGCTTGCTCGCGAAGGCGTTTCTGAAGTTGCATAAACTGGCCGGAACGCCCTCGATTCCGTAACATCCGCACACTCTTTCTTGCTACTCCCTGCATGCGGTCCCCCATGAAACCAAAACATCTACGCGCCGATGCCCTGGCCGGGCTCACGACGTCTTTCGCCCTGTTGCCCGAATGCATTGCCTTCGCGCTGGTGGCGCATCTCAATCCGCTGATGGGCCTGTATGGTGCGTTCATCATTTGCACCCTGACCGCGCTGTTCGGTGGCCGGCCAGGCATGGTCTCCGGTGCTGCCGGGTCGATGGCGGTGGTGATCGTCGCGCTGGTGGTGCAGCACGGTGTGCAGTACCTGCTGGCGACGGTGCTGCTGGGCGGTTTGATCATGGCGGCGTTCGGCCTGCTGCGGCTGGGCAAGCTGGTGCGCATGGTGCCGCATCCGGTGATGCTCGGTTTCGTCAACGGCCTGGCGATCATCATTGCCCTTGCGCAACTGGAGCACTTCAAGAGTGGCGAGACCTGGCTGAGCGGTACGCCGTTGTACTTCATGATCGGCCTGGTGGCGGTGACGATGGCGATTGTCTATGTGCTGCCACGCCTGACCCGCGCAGTGCCGCCCGCGTTGGTGGCGATCCTCGGGGTAGGACTGGCTGTCTACTTCCTCGGCCTGCCAACCCGCACCCTGGGTGACATGGCACACATCGCCGGTGGCTTGCCGACATTCGCTTTGCCAGACATTCCCTGGAACCTGGAAACCCTGCGCATCATTGCGCCCTACGCGATCCTGATGGCGATGGTCGGCCTGCTGGAAACCTTGCTGACCCTGAACCTCACCGACGAAATTACCGAGAGTCGCGGCTACCCCGATCGCGAATGCGTGGCGCTGGGCGCGGCCAACGTGGTGTCCGGTCTGTTCGGCGGCATGGGCGGTTGCGCGATGATCGGCCAGACCGTGATCAACCTGAGCTCCGGGGGCCGCGGCCGGCTGTCCGGTGTAGTCGCCGGAGTATCGATTCTGCTGTTCATCCTGTTCCTGTCGCCGCTGATCGAGCGTATTCCGTTGGCGGCGTTGGTCGGGGTGATGTTCGTGGTCTCGCAACAGACCTTCGCCTGGGCATCGCTGCGGGTGCTGAACAAGGTGCCGATGAACGATGTACTGGTGATTATCGCGGTGACAGTGATCACGGTGTTCACCGACCTGGCCACGGCGGTGTTGTGCGGCATCATCATCGCGGCGCTCAATTTCGCCTGGCAGCAGGCGCGGCAGCTGTACGCCGACAGTCACCTGGAAAACGATGGCAGCAAGCTTTACCGCGTCCATGGCACGCTGTTTTTCGCCTCGACCACCCCTTTCCTCAATCAATTCGATCCGGCCAACGACCCGGCGCAAGTGACCCTCGATTGCCGCCACTTGAGCTTCGTCGATTACTCGGCCATTGCCGCGCTCGACACCCTGCGCGAGCGCTACAGCAAGGCGGGCAAACACCTGCGGGTGCTGGGCCTGTCCGAGCGCTGCAAGAAACTGCTCAAACGTGCCCGGGTGCAACACGACTGAGACCGACCAGCGTAGGCGTGACGAAAATCCGCCTGCCTGATTTTCATTATTTGCGACACGGCATATCTCTGAGCGACATTCCTTACCTCTGCACGAAAATTACTTTCACCTCGTTTGAAAGTTACTCCTCGAAATGTTTTAAGAGTTTCACAAAACTTTCGACGTGACCCTCTCGAGGAGTACCGCATGACCCCGTCCTTCGGCTATTGGCTGCTGGTGTATGCCGCTGTCGCCATCATCGCGCTGATCGTGCTGATCGCCCGCTACCGGCTCAATCCGTTCATTGTCATCACCCTGATTTCCATCGGCCTGGCGCTGGTGGCGGGCATGCCGCCGTCCGGCGTGGTCGGGGCCTATGAGGCGGGTGTCGGCAAGACCCTGGGGCATATCGCGCTGGTGGTGGCGCTGGGCACCATGCTCGGCAAGATGATGGCCGAGTCCGGCGGCGCCGAGCAGGTGGCGCGCACCCTGATTGACCGTTTCGGCGAGAAGAACGCACATTGGGCGATGGTCTGCATCGCCTTCCTGGTGGGGCTGCCGTTGTTCTTCGAGGTCGGTTTCGTGCTGCTGGTGCCGATTGCCTTCACCGTGGCGCGGCGGGTCGGCGTGTCGATCCTGATGGTCGGCCTGCCGATGGTCGCCGGCCTGTCGGTGGTGCATGCGCTGGTGCCACCGCACCCGGCGGCGATGCTGGCGGTGCAGGTGTACCAGGCGTCGGTGGGGCAGACCTTGCTCTATGCGATTGCGATCGGCATTCCGACCGCGATCATCGCCGGCCCCCTGTATGCCAAATTCATCGTACCGCGCATCCAGCTGCCGGCGGAAAACCCGCTGGAACGGCAGTTCCTCGAGCGTGAGCCGCGCGACAGCCTGCCGAGTTTCGGCCTGACCATGGCGACCATCCTGTTGCCGGTGATGCTGATGCTGATCGGCGGCTGGGCCAACCTGATTTCCACCCCGGGCAGCGGCCTCAACCAGTTCCTGCTGTTCATCGGCAACTCGGTCATCGCGCTGCTGCTGGCGACCTTGCTGAGCTTCTGGACCCTCGGCCTGGCCCAGGGTTTCAATCGCGAGTCGATCCTCAAGTTCACCAACGAATGCCTGGCGCCGACCGCCAGCATCACCTTGCTGGTGGGCGCCGGCGGCGGTCTGAACCGGATCCTGGTGGACGCCGGCGTGACCGACCAGATCGTCGGCCTGGCCCACGAATTTCACCTGTCGCCGTTGCTGATGGGTTGGTTGTTCGCGGCGTTGATGCGCATCGCCACCGGTTCTGCCACCGTGGCCATGACCACCGCCTCGGGCGTGGTCGCACCCGTCGCCATCGCCATGGGTTATCCGCATCCGGAGTTGCTGGTGCTGGCGACGGGGGCGGGGTCGGTGATTTTTTCCCACGTCAACGACGGCGGCTTCTGGCTGATCAAGGAATACTTCAATATGACGGTCACCCAGACCTTCAAGACCTGGACGGTGCTGGAGACCCTGATCTCGCTCGTCGCCTTCGGCCTGACCGTGGGCCTTTCCTACCTGATTTAGCCGGAGCCGCCTGCCATGGACATCCTCTACCAGATCCGCGCCCGCCAGGATTCCTTCAGCGCCGGCGAAGGACGCATCGCCCGCCTGATGCTCGATGATGTGGGCTTTGCCGCCTCCGCCAGCCTCGATGAGCTGGCGCTGCGCGCAGAAGTCAGCACCGCCACGCTCTCGCGTTTCGCCCGCACGGTCGGCTGCAAGGATTTGCGCGACCTGCGCTTGCAACTGGCCCAGGCCAGCGGCGTCGGCAGCCGTTTCCTCGACCCGGCGGGCACGCCGGAGCAGTCGGCGTTCTACGGGCAGATCGTCGGCGACATCGAGTCGACCCTGCGCCAGCACCTGTCGGCCTTCGATGAATCGCGGTTCGCCGATGCAGTGAAACTGCTGGGCAAGGCGCGGATGATTCACGCTTTCGGCATGGGTGGCTGCTCGACCTTGTGCAGCGATGAGTTGCAGGTGCGCCTGGTGCGCCTTGGCTACCCGATCGCGGTCTGCCACGACGTGGTGATGATGCGCATCACGGCGGCCAGCCTCAGTCCTGATCAGGTGGTCATCGTCTGCTCACTGACGGGCATCACCCCCGAACTGCTGGAAACCGTGGAACTGGCCCGCAACTACGGTGCGCGCATCCTGGCCATCACCCGAGGAGATTCGCCGCTGGCGCAACTGGCCGACATCGTGCTGCCGCTGCAAAGCGCCGAGACCTCGTTCATCTACAAACCGACGGCGGCACGCTACGGCATGTTGCTCGCCATCGATGTGCTTGCCACCGAGCTGGCACTGGCCAATCCTCAAGACAATCAAGAACGCCTGCGGCGGATCAAACTCGCCCTGGACGATTACCGCGGCGGCGACGATCACCTGCCGCTGGGAGACTGACATGATGTACGACACGCTGATTCGCAATGCCCTGGTCATCGACGGCAGCAACAGTCCTGGCTACCTGGCCGACGTGGCGATCCTGAACGGACGTATCGAGCGCATCGGCGACTTGCAGGATGCCCGTGCCAGCGATGAGATCGACGCCGCCGGCCGCGTGCTGGCGCCCGGCTTCATCGATGTGCACACCCACGACGACACGGTAGTGATCCGTCAGCCGCAGATGCTGCCCAAGCTCAGCCAGGGCGTGACCACGGTGATCGTCGGCAATTGCGGGATCAGCGCGTCGCCGGTGAGCCTGCGCGGCGATCCACCGGATCCGATGAACCTGCTCGGCAGCGCGGCGGCCTTTGTTTATCCGAAGTTCAGCGATTACCGCGCGGCGGTCGAGGCGGCGAACACCACGCTCAACGTCGCCGCGCTGGTGGGCCACACCGCGTTGCGCAGCAACCACCTCGACGACCTGTTCCGCACCGCCACGCCGGATGAAATTGCCGCGATGCGCGAGCAACTGCGCGACAGTCTCGAGGCCGGCGCGCTGGGCTTGTCCACCGGTCTTGCCTACGCCAGTGCGTTCTCGGCTTCCACCGACGAAGTCATGCAACTGACCGAAGAGCTGACCGCGTTTGGCGCGGTCTACACCACCCATTTGCGCAGTGAATTCGAACCGGTGCTGGAGGCCATGGACGAGGCGTTCCAGATCGGTCGTCATGCAAAATCCCCGGTGATCATTTCCCACCTCAAATGTGCCGGTGCCGGTAACTGGGGGCGCAGCCCGCAACTGCTGGCGTCCCTGGAACAGGCGGCGAAGACCCACCCGGTGGGCTGCGATTGCTACCCGTACGCCGCCAGCTCCTCGACCCTGGACCTCAAGCAGGTCACTGATGCCCATCGCATTACCATCACCTGGTCGACGCCGCACCCGCAGATGGGCGGGCGCGACCTGATGGACATCGCCGCCGAGTGGAACCTGTCCCTGCTCGATGCCGCCCGCCAGCTGCAACCGGCTGGCGCGGTGTACTACGGGATGGACGAGAACGATGTACGACGGATTCTCGCGCACCCGCTGTCAATGGTCGGCTCCGACGGCCTGCCCGAAGACCCGTTTCCCCATCCACGCCTGTGGGGCGCTTTCCCACGGGTGCTCGGCCATTTCAGCCGTGACGTCGGCCTTTTTCCACTGCACACCGCCGTGCACAAGATGACCGGCTTGTCGGCGGCGCGATTCGGCTTGAAGCAAAGGGGCGAGATCCGCGAAGGCCACTGGGCCGACCTGGTGCTGTTCGACCCGGCGACCATTCGCGATGTGGCCGACTTCAACGATCCGCAACGGGCGGCCGAAGGCATCGATGGCGTGTGGGTCAACGGGGTATTGAGCTACCAGGACGGCCAGGCGAACGGGCGCAGGGAAGGGCGGTTCCTGGCGCGGGAAGGGGATTTGCGTGCGGGGTTCAAGCACCGCTAAAAGATCGCAGCCTGCGGCAGCTCCTACATGGAACTACGATCCCCTGTAGGAGCTGCCGAAGGCTGCGATCTTTTGATCTTGAACGTCAGACGCGGAAGTGGCTGACCATCATCTGCAACTGATTCCCCAACCGCGCCAACTCAACACTGGACGCCGCCGTCTCATCACTCGCCGCGGCGGTCTGTTCCGACACATCACGCACGTTGACGATGCTGCGGCTGATCTCTTCGGCCACCGCGCTTTGCTGTTCGGCCGCGGCCGCGATCTGCTGGTTCATCGACTGGATGTTGGACACCGTGCGGGTGATGTTTTCCAGTGAGGCGCCGGCCTTGCGGGTCAGGGCCACGCTGCTGTCGGTCAGGGTGCGGCTGTTGTTCATCACGGTCGCCACTTGCTGGGTGCCGTTCTGCAGGGCGGCCACCAGGCCTTCGATTTCCTCGGTGGATTTCTGTGTGCGTTGGGCCAGGCCCCGCACTTCGTCGGCCACCACGGCAAAACCACGTCCGGCTTCACCAGCGCGTGCCGCTTCAATGGCGGCGTTGAGTGCAAGCAGGTTGGTTTGTTCGGCCACGGCCTTGATCACGTCCATGACACTGCCGATCTTGTCGCTTTCCTGTTGCAGCAGGCCCATGGCTTCGGTGGAACGCACCACCTCGCTGGCCAGGCGTTCGATCTGGGTGATGGCTTCAGCGACAACCTTGTCCCCTGCGCGTGCTTCGCCATCCGCCGCGGCGGCGGCCTGGGAGGCTTGCGCGGCATTGCGCGCGACCTCCTGCACAGTGGCGGTCATCTCGTGCATGGCGGTGGCGACCTGGTCGGTCTCGACTTTCTGGCTGTTGACCCCGGCGCTGGTCTGCTCGGTCACGGCCGACAGTTCTTCGGCCGCGCTGGCGATCTGGGTGACGCCGTCGCGGATACCGCTGATCAGGTCGCGCAAGGTCACGCCCATGCGCGCAATGCCTTGTTGCAAGACACCCAGCTCATCGCGACGCGTGACCCTGACGTCCTGGGACAGGTCGCCGCTGGCGATGCGATCGACCACGGCCAGGGTTTCGCGCAACGGACCGGTGATCTGCCGGGTAATGACAACGGCGGCAATAATGCCCACCAGCAATGCCAGCAGGGTGCTGATCAGTTGCAGGGTACGCGCCTGGGCGCTTTCAGCGTCACGACGGTCGAGCTGGATCTGATACAGCTGCTCGCTCAGGCTGACGATGGCCGCGCCCTCGTCGGTCATTTCCTTGCGCGCCTGCACAGCCTCGCTGTTCGCCGCTTTATAGGCCTGCAAGGCGCTGCGGTAGTTGCCCAGCGCGGTCTCCAGTTGGCGCAGGGCCTGGGGATGGATGTCGCTGAAATGCACGTTGAGCTGTTGCAGGCTGGCAATCGCGGCGTCCAGTTGCGCCACGGCTTTTTGCTCGGTCTCGGCATTGGTGGTGGCGGTGTAGCCACGCACTTCGTAGCGGGCCAGCAGGAACGCTTGCTTGGCGGCGGTGATGGCCTGGAACTGTTCGAAGCGCTGATCACTCGGTGGCAGTCGTTGCACGCGGCTGTTCAGGTCGTCGATCAGCGTGCTGGCCGTTTCGGCGTTGCTGCCCATGACGTCGCGCGCGCTGTTGCCGGTACGGTAGGCGTCGCGCATCTTGGCCAGGGACGTCTTGTAGGCGTCGATGACGCTGCCTTGTTCTTTGAGCAGCTTGAGGTTTTCCGGGCTCTTGAACTTCGCCAGCAGCGCCTGCTGCTGATCGGAAAAGGCCTGAAGGGTGGTCTGTACGTTCTGCGCGGTGGCTTCGTCGCCGTTGGTCAGCATGTACTGCAGGCGCACCACGCGCAGTTTGGTCAGGCCGGCGTTGAGCTGGGTGATGTCGCTCATCCAGTTGCTGCGGTCAATCAGGCTGCCCAGGCTGGTCCAGCCGGTCAGCGCGAGGACGCAGGTCAGGGCCAGGACCAGGCCAAAGCCCAGGCCGAGTTTCAGGTTCACGCTGATGTTGCCGAACCAGCTATTCATCAAAATTCCTCCAGGAACGTGGTGTTTCTTGATCGTCGGTTGGCTGGAAGATTGTTGTTCTTAGGCGCCAGCAAGGTGGGTTGCAGGTCTGTATCGGCAGCAATCGCGAGAGCTGAAAGGATTTTGTCGGACGGATGCTGTAACAAGCTTTTGCTAGGGGCTTAAGCTTTTTTTCACATCGGTTTCACTGGCAGCCGACGCCCGCCTCTTTACTCTCACGGCACCTGATGAAGGGCTGCGAGGCGGCTTGTTGTGGAATTGAGACTGAGTCTGTTCGGAATACACCGCTCGATCGACCTGAGCCGTTTTACCCGTTATCGCAATCCGCTCGTGGTGCTGGCCACGGCGATGCTGGCGCTGGCCATGACGGTATTGCTGTTACGGCCTGACGCCGTGCCGGACCTGGCGCATGGCAACGTGGAGGGCGTGCGGGCGCTGTTGGCGGGTTGGGCCAGGGGCGACATGATCGTGCTGGTGCGCCATGTCGAGCGTTGCGATCACTCCAGCGCGCCCTGCCTGAGTGGCGACGATGGCATTACCGATCGTTCGCGCAGCGTTGCGGTGGCGGTCGGTGCGCAGTTCGAGCAGCTTGGGCTGGGGAAGGCCGACATCTACAACAGCCCGATGGTGCGTACGGCGCAGACCAGCGGGTACATGTTCAACACGGTCGGCGCTGGCGACGACTGGCTGATCAACTGCAAGGGCACGATGCTGCGCGACGCCCTGACGCACAAGGTCCCCGGGCGCA
Organism: Pseudomonas sp. YuFO8; assembly: GCF_035065025.1. Classification (NCBI taxonomy): domain Bacteria; kingdom Pseudomonadati; phylum Pseudomonadota; class Gammaproteobacteria; order Pseudomonadales; family Pseudomonadaceae; genus Pseudomonas; species Pseudomonas sp. YuFO8. The sequence continues at coordinate 40,546 of NZ_JAXDEQ010000001.1, forward strand.
ACCTGATCCTGGTGACCCATAGCGAATGCATGGCGCAACTGCAAAAGGATCTCAAGTTGCCCATCTCGACCCTTGGTTACGGCGCCTCGCTTTTCGTTAGCGCCCAAGCGCAACAAGCGCCCCACATACTCGGGTTCATCGAGGCCTCGGACTGGCACTCGATGACCACCGAATGAATTCACTCTGTCACCAGGACACACCATGCTGACGGCTTCCCGCTCGCGTTTTTACTGGGTGAACTTCGGTATCCCACTGGCCTGCGCGGTCGTGGTGTTCCTGATGTTCGACCTGACCCGGATCGACATCGCCTTCAACGATCTGTTTTATGACCCGGTGACGCAAACATTCCCGCTGGACCATGTGCACCTGTTCGAAAAGATCACCCATAAATGGGCGCGGATCATTCCGAACTGGACCGGCGAGATCGCCATCATCGGTGCCTTGCTGTCGTTTCTCTGGCCGCGCCTGAAGGCGGAAAAACACGCGAAGATCATCGCCGTCCTGGAAAAGATCAAGGTCGCGCCGGTACTGCGCTTTGCCAGCAAACATCGGCGGGATTTCCTCTACGTGGTGTTTGCGTTCTCCATCAGCACCGGCGTCATCCACTACCTCAAGGGCCATACCAGTGTGTATTGCCCGATCGAGACCACCCAGTACGGCGGGAAGATCGAGCACAAGGAGTGGTACGAGAATTTCGATTTGTTGAAAGTCGCCGGTGACGGTCGTTGCTGGCCGGGCGGGCATGCCTCCGGTGGTTTCACCATGCTTGCACTGTACTTTGTTGCCCGTCGTTACCGCTGGCGCTATTGCAAGGCAATCATGTACGGCTCGCTGGCCCTGGGGTTCGTCTATGGCACGACGCGGGTGGTGCAGGGCTGGCACTACATGTCCCACACCTTCTGGGCCGGGATCTTCGTGTGGCTGGCGTGTTTGCTGACGGCGCTGGCGTTTTACGGAAGAGCGCGGTTGGAGATGCCGGTGCTGCAAAAGGATTGTCGCAAATTGCGGGTTGAGCGTAGCCCGCAGTTTGAGTGAGATGTTCTGTTTTTTTGTTGCCTGGCAAATTGCTTTCGCGAGCAAGCCCGCTCCCACAATAGTCTTTCGGTGGCCGCAGAATTTGCATACGCCGCAGACTAAATGTGGGAGCGGGCTTGCTCGCGAAGAACGATAACGCGGTCTACTTTCCTAGCCCTGCGGATCGACATTATCCAGCGCCCTGTTCACAGCCAGCTCCGCCAGCATGACGATCTGCGCAATCCCAAGCGCGGTGTTGCGCTGGGGGCCATTAAGGTAAGTGGCAAAGTCATTGAGCATGACGCTGGCTGAAGCCAGTGATTCGCAAGCGTGGGCGAGGAGGTTTTCGGATTTGATGTCGGGGAGGATCGTGAAGAAGGGGCTGGGGCGGTAGGGTTTGGTGGTTTCGAAGGGGGGATCGGGGGTTAGCTTATCCAAGATGATTGACCTCTTGCGTGGGTGCCAGTACTTGCCGTTCTCACACAGCAAAGAGGTGGCAGCTATGTGCGAGGTGAGAATCCGGTCATAGCCACCCGGTCAGACAAAAGTCTGCCCGCACACAGCCGCCATTACGCATCTACAGGCAGCGGACAAGCTGCCGGCAATTATGCGGATACTGGTAGTGCATGGCTATTACTTGCCGGGTTCTCACACCCGATCACTGAGTGGTCAGTGACGACAAAAGATTAATAAGCCCCCTTCCGACCGACAACCTGAAAGACCTGTGGGATTTTTCTTCGCGAGTTGTTTCAAAGTAGGACATTTCGCAAGACAAAAAAAAGCCCGCGGGAGGGCGGGCAAACCGTAGTTTCTTGAATGAGCAAGGGCAAATGTACAGGGAGTTGCCTGAACCCGGGGTGAAGAAAAGTTCATGTGTTGCCCGAGGGTGAAAGGGGAAAAGCTCAATACTCCATCACCTTCTGCCTCTGCAAAATCCACCCCGCCTCCCCAGGCATCAACCGATACTGAATCTCGCGCATTTTCCCGGTCCGGCCCGCCGAAGCGTCGGCACTGTCATACAGCGCAAACCGCTGCACCAAGGTGTTTTCCACCACGGCAAACTCGTCCTCGCCCCGATACCCCTCGGCGACCTTCGGGTCTTCGCTGACCGGTGGCAGATAGATCGCACTGAGGGATTTTTTACGGTTGGCGGCGTAGGCGACGAGCTCGCCGGGCAATCCGCGCCCTTGTGACCTGACGAACACGTAAATTTCAGGAGAGCCATCCCGATCGAGGTCCGCGACCTCCGCCCGGGCGATGTCGCCATTCAGTGGGTGAGTCATGGCCGAATTATCGATTTCCAGCCCTTGGGGAGCGATGCGCATTGCCCGGCCGCCATCGACCGACTCATCCGTCACATGAAAGACAATGCCCTGCAGTTCCAGCGACAGGTCGAAAGGCCGGCTGCCATTGCCGGCATCGAAGGCGTCGACTTCGCTGGCGGCGTGTGCTGGTAGGCAAACCATCGCTGCCAGGAGGGCCAGAATCCGCATACTCATGTTTTGCATTCCTGAATGCATCTGTTCAGTGGAGGCCCGAGCCTGTAGGGAAGTCATCAGCATAGATCCGCCCACGACCTGCCAGTGACCTATTCTTTTGATTCCGCCCAGCATCGAAAGGGACAAGACCCATGAACGATTTGCTGAAAAAAGTACTCGACGCCCATGGCGGCCTGGAGCGCTGGAGCAGGTTCACCACGCTCAACGCCACCATCGTCACGGGCGGAGAATTATGGGCAATGAAGGGCGTGGCGCAAGACACGATGCCCCGCGAGATGACCGTCAGCCTGCACCAGCAAAGCGCCAGCGTGACGCCGTTCGGCAACCCGCACTGGCGCACGGCATTCCGGGCCGACTACATCGCCATCGAAACCACCGAGGGCGAAATCGTGCGCGAGCGCGCGAACCCGCGAGAGTCATTCGCCGGGCACGACATGGATACCCCCTGGGACCCGCTGCACCGTGCGTACTTCAGCGGGTACGCCATGTGGACCTACCTGACGACGCCTTTTTTCATGGCGATGGCGGATTTCAACGTCACTGAAATCACCCCCTGGCAGGAAGGCCCTGAGACCTGGCGCGGTCTGCGGGTCGAGTTCCCGGAACACATCGCCAGCCACAGCCGTGTCCAGGATTTTTACTTCGCTGACGACGGCCTGTTGCGTCGACACGACTATCACGTCGACGTGGCCGGCGGCTTCGCAGCCGCCCAATACGTGGGCGAGTACGTTGAAGCCCAGGGCTTTCGCTTTCCCTCCCGGCGCAGAGCCTACCTGCGGGGCGAGGACAGGCAACCCCTGCGCGAGAGGGTGATGGTGTCGATTGACCTGAGCGACTTTCGTTTGAGTTGAAGGGCAAAAGTGGTGCCTAGTCCTGAACCAGGTCACCCCAGCGCATCACCTTCTCAAGGTGGCCAGTGTGCTCATCCCGTTGTTCATTGAGAACCACAAAGCCCTGGTGCTCATAGAAATGGATGCTGGGCGCATTCGCTGAATATACAGTCAGCTGTAGCGTTGACCTGGAGGCCTTGGCGTCCGCGAGAAGCTGCGTACCTATGCCGTGCCCCTGATGCTCAGGCGATACGAAAAGCGCCGCAAGCGTGTCGCCATACACAGAGCAAAATCCTGCGACGACCCCATCGGCCTCAAATACTCTGGACATGGCGCCGGGCAGGTAGACCTCACGCATGGCATCAAGCTGGTTGCGCCAGAATTCGGGAGCGATGAAGTGATGCGCCTGGATTGACGCCCGTAGCCAGATGTCCAATACGGGTTCCAGGTCCAGGTTTCGAAAGTCGCGGATCATGAGGCCTCTCATAATTATCTGCCGGAACAGGGTAAGTAACAGTATGTACATTCCCACCCAATGGTCCCAAACATCCAGTGGTGCACCCATTGAACGACAAACCATCGGCGAGTCAGGTGCCGAGGTTTCTCGCATTCGCTGCATCAGCGGCGAACACCTGTTTGTGAAGTCCGAACCCGTTGGCGTCCATAGCGAGCTGCCGCAAGAGATTGAGCGTCTTCGCTGGATGAACCGGCTCGACCTGCCTGCGCCAACCGTTCTTGATGCCACGACAGAAAACAATCGCCATTGGTTACTCATGAGTGCCGTCCCCGGACAGGATCTGGCCAGTGCCAACGATCTGTCTCCACCCCAAGTCATCAGCATCCTGGCAGTGGCACTTCGTACTCTGCACCAGGTGCCAATCGAGGCATGTCCCTTTGATCACCCGTTGGAGCAGCGCATAGCCGCCGCCCGGAGTCGAGTGAGTGCCGGGCTCGTTGACGAGGCAGACTTTGACGATGAGCGGCTGGGTCAAACCGCTGAGGATGTTTTCGCAGAGCTGCTGTCGACGCTCCCTGAAACCTATGATCTTGCGGTCACCCACGGGGATGCCTGCCTGCCGAATTTCATGGTCGAAGGAACCCGTTTTACCGGCTACATCGACTGCGGCCGACTAGGCATCAGTGACATTTACCAGGATCTTGCGCTGGCTGCCCGAAGCATAGAGCGCAACCTTGGACAGGCATGGGTAGCGCCATTTTTCCACGCCTATGGTGTGGAACCCGATCAGCAACGGATAGCGTTTTACTGTTTGCTGGACGAGTTCTACTGATGAGCTGCGAACGAGGTTGCTGAACAGCGGCTCCAGTGACAGGCGGGCACGGGCGTAGTCCATACCGAGCGGTGGCAGTGGATGCGCGCCCAGGTCACGTTCGACCAGTTCGAGCCGCGGATAGCGCTGGCGCAGGGATTGCACCAACTCCAGTGCCAACTGGTTCGCATGGGAAACCTGGCCATTGGGGCTGGCATTGATCAACAGAACATTATTCATGCTGACTCCCTTCCCGCAGGCTCTGCGTGAAGTGCATGCCGCCGTTTTTGCGGTGGTTTGGTTGGCCTCTTCGCGGGCAAGCCCGCTCCTACAGGGGGGCGTATCAGCTTTGGATTACCGAACCCCAGATGCAACAAAACCCGCACTGGGCGGGTTTTGGCTTGTTTCGTATTTGGTGGAGCCGGGGGGATTTGAACCCCCGTCCGCCAGTACTCCGCTGTCGGTACTACATGCGTAGCCGTGTCTATTAAGTTAACCCTCAGCGACCCGACGGGCAGGGTGCTTTGGGCGAGTTGTGTAAGTTTTAGCCGCTTCGTCCACAACGTACTGCACGGCGATTCTGTTCTATATGACAATCACTTTGGGTTTACAGACATCCCCTGGTGATTGCTGGACCCGAAGGTACCAGAAGCTCAGGGCTAAGGCTGCTTACGCAGCGAGAGCGAATTCCTGGCCGTAGTTTTCGTCATTGGCAACTATAAGTAGTTGCAACAGTGGATTTACGAGTTCTGTTACCAACTCGGCATGCACCTAAAGTTTCGCAACCGGCGTCGAATCCTAAACGGCCCCGAACTCATTGCTCGTGAATCCGATGAGCAACAAGCCTGTGTAGTCTACGCCAATGTGGCACGGAAGGCCAACCCGAAGGTTGGCCTTGTCTGTGATCACTTTTTCGTAGGGCTGCGCTGCTGAATTTTCTCAAGCATCTGACTGGAGATCTCGATGCAGTCCTTCTCGTTACCGGCTGCCTTGGCCTTTTCCGCATCCTCCAGCGCAGTTTTTGCGTTATCCATGGAGCTCTCGGATACGGCAGGCGCGGTGGTGATGGCGTTTTTCAGTTTGGCAATGTTCCCGTCACAAAGATTTTCGTCCGCTGCGAACACCGGCGATGCCAACAGTGCAGCAGAAATGAACAATCCAGCCATTGCAGAGTGCTTCATGGGTATCTCCTTGCGCATGAGGGCTCGGTGCTGCCGGTAGATCGGGCTGCCAGCCGAGGTGGTTATAAGCCCGATTAGAGGGCCTAGCTAAATGACTATAGCCGCGCGCAGGAATTCGGTTTTTTTTTGCGATTGCGTGGGGGTAAGAATTTGTAGGAGCGAGCTCGCGATGGATCTTGGGGTAACGAGTTTATCCAGACAGCACGCGTTATCGTTGACGTCCATCGCGAGCAAGCTTGCTCCTACAGGGTGGGGCGCGCTTGGGTTACGCGGTCTACCAGATACACCAGGCTGTGATAATCGATTCCGCCATGCTGGCTCAAGCCGATTTCGCAGGTGCGGCTGGTGGAGATGCCTTCGCTGCAATACTGCACGGCATCCTTCAACGTGCGCAGCGAATGGGCGTTCAGCTCGGGGGTGGTGAAGCCCTTGTCGCCGGCGAATCCGCAGCAGTGAATGCCTTCGGGGATGACCACGTGGTTGCTGCATTTGCGCGCCAGATCGATCAGCGCCTGGCTTTCGCCAAGGTGCTGGGTGCTGCAGGTGACATGCACCGCGATGGGCGCTTCCTGCGGCGTGAAGTCCAGTCGATCCATCAGGTGCGTACGAATGAAGCGCACCGGGTCGTAGAGGTCCAGGCGCACATCGCCCAGGTCCTGGGTCAGGCGCAGCGTGCAGGGGCTGGTGTCGCAGTAGATCGGGTCGAGTCCGCCACGGCTGGCGTGGAGCAAAGCGCCGATCAGTTCCTGGCGTTTGTGTTCGGCCTGTTCGGCATAACCCTTGGAGGCGAACGGCTGGCCGCAGCAGAGGTTGTCCAGGTTGTCCGGGAAGACCACCTGGTAACCGGCTTTTTCCAGCAGGCCGCGGGTCTTGTCGTACAGCGACATCTGTTCCTTGTCGCCCGCCGCCGGCCCCATCGCGCGTGAGACGCATGCGGCCAGGTACACCACGCGCGGGCGTTCGTCGGTCACCGTCGGGCTGAAGCGAATGGCTTTTTCCGGCTGCGGCATGGCGTTGGTCCATTGCGGGACCTGACCTTTGGACAAGCGCGTCAAGGTCGCCGACAACTTTGCCAGGCGGGGCGCCCCCAGCAACATCCGTGCGCCATTGGCCACGTGCAGGGTGAAACGCGCACCTTGCAGCGCCGTGGCGAAATTGCCTTCAAGCCAGTTGGCGGTTTTCGTATGAGATGCGTGTAGGCCGCGAAGTTTTTTCACCAGCTCGCCGGTATTGATTCCTACAGGACAGCGTTGCGCACAAAGACCGGTGGCCGCGCAGGTATCGATGCCCTGGTATTCGAAGGCCGCTTCAAGTTCGCGGGTATCGACGCCGGCGCGTTTCTTCGCCTGGATGTCCCGCCAGATGACGATGCGCTGGCGCGGGCTCAAGGTCAGGCCTTTGGACGGGCAGACCGGTTCGCAGAAGCCGCATTCGATGCACTTATCCACAATCTCGTCGGCGGCGGGTAAGGGTTTCAAGTGCTTGAGGTGGATCTGCGGGTCTTCGCTGAGAACCACGTCCGGATTGAGAATGCCGTTGGGATCGAGCAGGCGCTTGAGCTGCCACATCAACTGATAGGCGTCGCTGCCCCATTCCAGTTCGACGAAGGGTGCCATGTTGCGCCCGGTGCCGTGCTCGGCCTTCAGTGAACCGCCGAACTCGACCGCCACCAGTTGCGCCACGTCGTCCATGAACGCCTGATAGCGTGCGACTTCTTCCGGGTTGTTGAAGCCTTGGGTGAAGACGAAGTGCAGATTGCCTTCCAGTGCATGTCCGAAAAGGATCGCTTCGTCGTAGTGATGTTTGTCGAACAACTCGATCAGTCGGTTCACGCCGATGGCCAGTTGTTCCACCGGGAAGGTCACGTCCTCGATAATCACCGTGGTTCCGGTTTTGCGCACCGCGCCGACGGCGGGGAAGGTGTCCTTGCGGATCGCCCAGAGCCGGGCGTTTTCCAGCGGGTCTTCGGTGAAGTCGACTTGTTTCTCTACCGGGAACGAGGACAGCGACGCCATGATCTGCGCCAGTTGTTCCTGCAGCAACGAGGACGATGCGGCGCGGGATTCGATCAGCAGGGCGCAGGCATTGTTCGACAGCTGTTGTACGAAAGCGGGCATGCCCGGCTTGTTCTGCACCGAACGCAGGCTGCGCCGGTCCAGCAGCTCTACCGCTGACACCGGTTGGCTTTTAAGCACGGTGACGGCGTTGCAGCAGGTTTCCACATCGGGGAATACGATCAGCGCCGAGGCCTTGTTCGGATGATCGATCACCGTGTCGTAGGTCACTGCGCTGATAAAGCCGAGGGTGCCTTCGGAGCCCACCAGCAAGTGGCTCAAGATATCCACAGGCTCGTCGTAATCCACCAGGGCGTTGAGTGACAGGCCGGTGGTATTTTTCAGACGGTATTTGTGGCGAATTTTCGCAGCCAGATCGGCATTGGCGCGGGTCTCGCGGCCCAAGGTCGCGAGACGCTCCAGCAGGTCGCCATGACTGGCGCGAAACGCCGCGACACTCGCAGCATCTTCGGTATCGAGACGGCTGCCGTCGGCCAGTACCAGGCGAATGCCGGCCAGGGTGTGATAGGTGTTTTGTGCCGTGCCGCAGCACATGCCGCTGGCATTGTTGGCAACGATGCCGCCGATTTTACAGGCGTTGATCGAGGCCGGGTCCGGGCCGATCTTGCGCCCGAACGGTGCCAGCCAGGCATTGGCCTGCGCGCCGATCACCCCCGGTTGCAGGCGGATTTGTGTGCCTTGGCCACGGATCTCGCGACCGTTCCAGTTATCCCCCAGCACGATCAACACCGAATCGCTGATGGCTTGTCCGGACAGGCTGGTGCCGGCGGCGCGGAAGGTCACCGGCACCCGATCGCGTTGCGCCAGTTTGAGCAGCGCCACCACTTCCTCTTCGGACTCGACGCGAATCACCAGTTGTGGAATCAGGCGATAGAAGCTGGCATCGGTGCCGAAGGCCAGCGTCGACAGCGGATCGTCGAAACGTCGTTCCTGGGGAATCAGTTGCTGCGCATCGCGCAGGAAAGCGGCCGGTAGACTCATTGGTCCTCCAGGATCAGCACCACCAGGTCTTTCGGACCGTGGGCGCCGTAGGCCAGGACTTGCTCGATGTCAGCGGTTTTCGACGGGCCGGACACGAGCAAGGCATTGGTCGGCATGCCCTGGGCCCATTCGAATTCCTGTTGTACCTGATAGAAATTGTCGCGGATTTCACTGGCCTTGAGCAGGGCGAAATGCACCGGGGGCGCCAGGCTCATCAGGCGCGGTTCCTCCCGCGTCGGCCAGATAATCAGGCTGCCCGTGGCGGCGATTGCGCCAAGGGTGGTGGTCAGGCTCGCCGGGGTATCGTTGAACAGTTCGGCTTTCCATTCTTCAACCGGACGGTTGTAGGCCTTGAGCGCCGGCAGCCCGGGATTTGTCGCCCAGTGTTGAGTGACGCGTTGCCCATGCGGCGTAGTCGGGGCGATCAACAGGCTGGGCAGTTGGCGCTCCTGCAGCAGTTTCGCCAACAACGCCGGCCAGTCTTCGCCGGACGTCAGATGGATTTCCGTGTGTACCGCTTCCATCAATTTGCGCAGCTGTGGGATGCGTTGTTCCGGGGTGTAAGTGTAGGGCTGTGTCACCAGATCGACATCGAAGTCGTCCGCCACTGGCGTGGTGCCTGTCAGACTTTTACGCAATTTGGCGAGGATGTTTTGCTTGGCGCTCATCAACGGTCTCCCTGTTTGGCCAGATGCTCGCGGGCCATGTCATGCAGTGAGCGGGCAGCGGGTTTTGGCGCGCTGTGGTTTTGCGTCCACGGGCCGACATTCCTTGGCGTCAGGGCGCGCAGGCGAGTCGCCGCCAGGACGAACAGGCGATACAGCGTCGGCGAGCTGTTGAGCCTGGCCCAGGCGTTCCAGATGAACCGCTCCTTGCGCGAGTACTTGCTGCCCTGGCCGCGCATCACTTGATGAGGGCTGTCGGGCGCCTTGACGTTTTCTTCCCGCAGGCGACGCAGCAGTGAAGGAATCGGAATCTTTACCGGGCACACCTCACCGCAGGCACCGCACAACGAAGAGGCACTGGGGTGGTCCGGGACTTTCGCCAGGCCAACCATGTGCGGGGTGATGATTTTTCCGATAGGGCCGGGGTAGACCTCGCCGTAGGCATGGCCGCCGATTCGAGTGTAGACCGGGCAATGATTCATGCAGGCGCCGCAACGGATGCAGTTCAGGGTCTGGCGCAGTTCGCTGTCGGCAAAGGCCTGGCTGCGACCATTGTCGAGCAGTACCAGGTGCACTTCCTGAGGGCCGTCGAGTTCATGCGCCTTGCGTGGGCCGGAGATCATGTTGACGTAGGTGGTGATCGGGATGCCCAGGGCCGAGCGGGTCAGCAACGACAGCAGCGGCACTACGTCGCGCAGGTTCTCCACGACTTTTTCGATGCCGGTGACGGCGATATGTACCGGTGGCACCGTGGTGGTCATGCGACCGTTGCCTTCGTTTTCCACCAGCAGCAGGGTGCCGGTCTCGGCCACGGCGAAGTTGACGCCGGAGACGCCGATGTCCGCTTCGAAGAATTTCTGCCGCAGGACCCTGCGGCCGATCTGAATGAGTTGGTCAACGTCCTTGGTGTATTCCACGCCAAGTTTGTCGTGGAACAAGGACGCGACCTGACCGGCATTCTTGTGGATCGCCGGCATGATTATGTGTGAAGGCTTCTCGTGGTCGAGCTGGACGATGTACTCGCCCATGTCCGATTCCAGGCATTCAATGCCCTGTTCAGCGAGGACGTGGTTCATCTCCATTTCTTCGCTGACCATCGATTTGCCCTTGATCACTTGCCGCCCCTCGTGAGCGCGGATGATCGAGAGGACGATGCCATTGGCTTCGTCCACCGTTTCCGCCCAGTGCACTGTCACACCGTTGCGGGTCAGGTTTCGTTCAAGTTGCTCGAGCAGGTCGGGCAACTTCGATAAAGCTCGGGCGCGGACAGCATTGCCCAGCGCGCGCAAATGTTCTCTTTCATGGGCATCGCTAAACGCCGCGGCCCGTTTGATCATCAGTGAATCCATCGCCTTGCGGAAGTTGCCGCGCAACTGCGCATCACCCAAGGCCTCGTGAGCCCGGCTGCGGAAGTCTTCTTCTACGGCGACCGTAGGAATAATCTCGGCGGCGCTCATTGGGCACCCCCGGTACGCTGCCAGAGGAAACTGGCCAGGTGTTGGCCGCGCAACGCTTCTTTCTGTTTCTCCAGCGAGCCGTTGATATTCATCAGGCAACCGCAATCGGCACTGAGTACCTGGTGCGCGCCGGATTCCTTCAGCGAGCGGGTCTTGTCGGCCACCATCGCCCCGGAAATGTCTGGCATTCGGACGCTGAAAGTCCCACCGAAGCCACAGCATTCGCTTTCGTGACTGTGCTCGACTCGTTCCACGTTGCCCAGTTGCGCCAACAGTTCGCGGCCGTGCAGGTGGGTGTTCATTTCCCGGCGGGCCGAACACGAGGTGTGCAGCGCTACTTTCACCGGCGTGCCACTGTCCTTGAACTGCACTTTGCAGACAAATAACAGGAACTCCGCCAGCTCATAAGTCCTGGCAGCCAGGCCCTGGACCTGTTTCAACGTCTCCGGCTCATCCTTGAACAAGTCGGCATAGTGTTCGCGCAACATGCCCGCGCAGGAACCCGAAGGCACCACCACCGGATAATCCCCGGCGAACAGCGCCAGTTGCGAGCGTGCGACGGTCCTGGCCTGCTCGGTGTAACCCGAGGTGTAGGCCGGTTGCCCGCAGCAGCTTTGCCCTTGCGGGTACTCGACACGGATGCCCTCGCGTTCCAGCAAGTGGATCGCGTCCATTCCGGCTTGCGGGTAGAACAGATCCACTACGCAGGTGCCGAACAGGTACACCCGTTGCGGTTTTTCGCTGGGGTATTGCCGAGGCTCGGGCAGTGGCGGGGCGACGCGGGTCGCATTCGGCACAGCGTTGTAAAAAAGCTCGCTCATCAGGCGTGTCTCCGGGTGGGCCCGGTTATCCGTCCGCTGAGGCCGCTGAATATAGACAGAGATTCTTTCAGCAGCCTTGCAGACCGGGTGGTGAATAGCTGACGCCGGGGTTTCGGCCCGGCGTCGGTTTTTTCCTTGTCGCCTGTAGGACTCAGTGCACCAGCATGCCGGTGAACCAGTAGGCCTGGGCCAGGGTGATCAGGCCGACAATCGTTGCAAAGAACAGGCTGTGCTTGAGGGTGAAGCGGAACAGGTCCGATTCCTTGCCTACCAGGCCAGTCGCGGCGCAGGCCACGGCGATCGATTGTGGCGAGATCATCTTGCCGGTCACGCCGCCGCTGGTGTTCGCTGCCACCAGCAAGGTGTCGTTGACGCCGATCTGGTGGGCGGTGGTTGCCTGCAACGAACTGAACAGCGCGTTGGACGAGGTATCGGAGCCGGTCAGGAACACGCCCAGCCAGCCGAGGAACGGCGAGAAGAACGGGAAGGCGGCGCCCGTGCCGGCGAGGACCAGGGCCATGGTCGACGACATGCCCGAGTAGTTGGTGACGAACGCAAAGGCCAGCACCATGCCGATGGACAGGATCGGCCAGCGCAGTTCGTAGAAGGTCTCTTTCAAAGTGGTCAGACCAGTTTTGAGGTTGATCTTCAGGACCAGCATCGAGATCAGCGCCGAGAAGAAGATCGCGGTGCCGGTGGCGGAAATCGGGTCAAGCTTGAACACGGCCGGGAGGGCGGTCGGCGCGGCCACGATCGGCGCGACCTTGATCACCAGCTGATCCAGGTGCGGAATGGCGAAGTTGAACACGAAGCTGTACATCGAGCCACCAGCGGCAAACATCGCCTTGAACGGCTTGAGGGTCCAGATGGTCACCAGCACGGTCAGGATCAGGAACGGCGACCAGGCTTTGAAAATTTCCCCCAGGCTGTAAGGCGAAGCTACGGTAGTGCGTTTCTGGCCGAAGCCACCGGCGCTGGCGCTGACCACGGAAGCCGACACGGCACCGACGATGTGCTGGCCGGCGGCGCGTTTGGGCTGCCAGACCTTGAGGAACAGGGTCAGGGAAATCAGGCTGGCCAGGGCCGACGTGATGTCCGGCAGTTCCGGGCCGATGAAGTTGGAGGTGAAGTATTGGGTCACGGCGAAGCTCAAACCTGCGACTAGCGCTGCCGGCCAGGTTTCACGGACGCCACGCAGGCCATCCATCATGAACACCAGCCAGAACGGCACGAACAGCGACAGCAGCGGCAGCTGGCGACCGGTCATGGCGCCGATCTTGAAGGCGTCGATGCCGGTCACTTGCCCGGCGACGATGATCGGAATACCGAGGGCACCGAAGGCCACTGGCGCGGTGTTTGCGATCAGGCACAGGCCCGCGGCGTACAGCGGGTTGAAGCCCAGCCCTACCAGCAGCGCCGCGGTGATCGCCACCGGTGCGCCGAAACCGGCCGCGCCTTCGAGGAACGCACCGAAGCAGAAGCCGATCAGCAGCACTTGCAGGCGCTGGTCGTCGGTGATCGACAGCACAGAGCTGCGGATCACTTCGAACTGGCCACTCTTGACCGTCAGTTTGTAGAGGAATACCGCCGCCACGATGATCCAGGCGATCGGCCACAGGCCATAGGCAAAGCCATACCCGGCGGCGGCGAGCGCCATGTCCACGGGCATCTTGAAGGCAAGGATCGCCACCAGGATTGACAAGGCCAGGGTGATGCTGCCGGCCACGTGTCCTTTGAGACGGAACACGGCCAGGGCCAGGAAGAAAAACACGATGGGAATGACGGCTGCGAGTGCGGACAGGCCGAGGCTGCCGAGCGGGCTGTAGAGCTGTTGCCAGGTTTGCATATGGGGTGGCCCCTAATTGTTGTTGGTCAGGCACTGATCAGCGTTCTTGGTTAATTGGTAATACCAATTTACAATCGCTGTTGGCTAGGGTAAAAGCCTTGTAGGCGGTGTGTCAATTTGCCGCCCTAAAACTTTTGTCGTAGGCAGGGTTTTGCGCAGGATCTGGCCTGTTCGGGAAATGCTCGCGTGGCAGGTGCCTGCGCCGTATGGATAGGCCAGAATAGAGCCCCGGCGCACCGTCGGGTTGTTGGAGAAAATGAGTTATGGCGTTTGATCAGATTCGGCAGCGCCGTTTGTCTGACGATATTGTCGAGCAGCTCGAGGGGATGATCCTCGAGGGCACGCTGAAGGCGGGTGAGCGCTTGCCGGCCGAACGCGCGTTGGCCGAGCAATTTGGCGTTTCTCGTCCATCGTTACGCGAAGCCATTCAGAAGCTGACCGCCAAGGGCCTGTTGGTCAGTCGTCAGGGCGGCGGCAATTACGTGGTCGAATCCCTGGGCACGACCTTCAGTGATCCGCTGTTGCATCTGCTGGAAAGCAACCCCGAAGCCCAGCGCGACCTGCTGGAGTTTCGCCACACGCTGGAAGCGTCCTGCGCCTATTACGCGGCGTTGCGCGCCACCGACGTTGATCGCGAGCGACTGACCGCGGCGTTCAATCAATTGCAGGACTGCTATTCGCGCCACGATGAAGTTAGTCGGGCGGAAGAGGGCGCGGCCGATGCCAGTTTTCATCTGGCGATTGCCGAAGCCAGTCATAACGCGGTGTTGCTGCACACCATTCGTGGCCTGTTCGATCTGCTCAAGCGTAACGTAGTGACGAACATCGGCGGCATGTACAAGCAGCGCACCGAAACCCGCGACATGCTGATTACCCAGCACCGGGAGTTGTATCAGGCGATTATCGAAGGCAGGGCGGAACAGGCGCGGGAAGTCTCCAGTCGACACATCCTGTATGTGCAGGAGGTGCTGGAGGAGGTGCGTCAGGAAGTACAGCGCGTGGCTCGGGCGGAGCGGCGCAAGGGGATGTAGTCAGACGGTTTTGTGTCGTTTTTGCGATTGCATTCGCGAGCAAGCCCGCTCCCACATTTGTTTTGTGTCGTTCACAAATCCATTGTGGGAGCGGGCTTGCTCGCGAAAGCGGTCTTAGGGCAAAGACTAATCTTCCTTGCCCTTGTTGCGCACCGCACGCTGCAATTCGCGCCCGGCGTCGCGTTCGCGCTCGGTATCGCGCTTGTCGTATTCCTTCTTGCCCTTGCCCAGAGCGATCTCGCACTTGACCATGTGCTTGCTCCAGTACCAGGACAGGCACACGCAGGCGTAGCCTTTTTGCTGCACGGCGGCGGCAAGCTTTTCCAGCTCCCGCCGGTTGAGCAGCAATTTTCGCGTGCGCACCGGATCGGCGATGACGTGGGTGCTGGCGGTCGTCAGAGGCGTGATATGACTGCCGAGCAGCCAGGCTTCGCCATCCTTGAGCAGTACGTAACTGTCAACCAGTTGCAACTTGCTTGCCCGCAGACTTTTTACTTCCCAGCCGGCCAGGACCAGACCAGCCTCGAACCGATGTTCGATGAAGTAATCGTGTCGCGCCTTTTTATTTTGCGCGATGGTCCCTGTTGGGTGTTTCTTCTGTTTAGCCATAGGGGCGGCATTATAGGGAGTTGCGCGCGAGTCGGCTACGGGATTGCTGCGTGCTTGAGCAGGTTGATTGAATCCCGGACAATGCGGCCTCTTTTTTGAACGCTTGGTCGTAATAACGATGTCGACAGACAAGGTTTCTGTCCACGGCAGTTGGGCTAGCCGCTGGGTCTTCATACTCGCCGCGACCGGTTCGGCCGTGGGCCTGGGTAGTATCTGGAAATTCCCCTACATGGTCGGGGTCTATGGCGGCGGGGCCTTCGTGCTGATGTTCCTGGCCTGTATCGCATTGATCGGTGTGCCGGTCATGCTCGCCGAAACCCTGATCGGCCGGCGCGCCCGGCAGAGCCCGGCCAACGCCTTGAAGGTGCTGGCGCTGGAAGCGGGGCATTCGGGCAAGTGGTCCTGGGGCGCGTTTGCCGGAATGATCACGGCGTTGCTGATCCTGTCTTTCTATAGTGTGGTCGGCGGCTGGTCGCTGGACTACATCATCGACATGGGGCGTGGCGACTTCCAGGGCGCGACGGCCGATCAGGTGGGGGCGTACTTTGGCAACGTGATCGCCGATCCATGGCGCCTGACACTTTGGCACACGATTTTCATGCTGCTATCGGCGATAGTCATCGCCAAGGGCGTGGTGGCGGGGCTTGAGCGCAGCCTGCGGATCATGATGCCGCTGCTGTTCGTGATGATCCTCGTGTTGCTGGGCTACAGCATGACCACCGGGCATTTCATGGAGGGCGTACATTTCATGTTCGACTTCCACCCGGAAAAAGTCCTCGACGGCTTGCTGCCGGCCATGGGGCACGCGTTCTTTTCCCTGAGTGTCGGGGTCGGTTCGATCATGATCTACGGCGCCTACATGCCCAAGCATTCGTCGATTTCCGGGACGGTCGTGGGTGTGGCGCTGCTGGATACCTTCGTGTCCCTGGTGGCCGGCCTGGCATTGTTTCCGATTGTGTTTGCTGGCGGCCTGAACCCGAGCGAAGGCCCTGGCCTGATGTTTGTCAGCCTGCCATTTGCCTTTGGTAACGTAGCGTTTGGCCAGTTGATGGGCGTAGTGTTCTTCGTGCTGGTCGCGATTGCAGCCTGGAGTTCGGCCATATCCTTGCTCGAGCCCATGGTGGCTTATTTGGTCGAGCGCTCGAAGATCAGTCGCGCCTGGGTCACCTTCTGGCTGGCGTTTACCTGCTGGTTTGTCGGTCTGGGCACCGTGTTTTCCTTCAATATCTGGAAGGAGGCCAAGTTTTTCGTGAACGAAGGCGGGCTGTTTCACCTCTATCAATGGGGTGCGGCGGGCGGACTGGATTTCTTCGGCGTGATCGATTTCTTCACCTCGCGAATCATGCTGCCGCTGGGTGGATTGTGTTTCGTGGTATTTGCAGGCTGGGTAATGGGGCGTGACGCAGTGCGTGATGAACTGTCGATGCGTAACCCGATGTTGTTTGCCCTGTCCTTGTTCTTGATGCGCTATGTGGCGCCCATCGGCATTCTCGTAGTGTTTGCCGCCCAGCTCTGGAAGTGACGCTGACATGACGACACACATTTCACGTTCGGCCTTGCTGCCGTACCCCGCGCAAGCGCTGTATGACCTGGTCAACGACGTGGCGCGGTATCCGGAATTCCTGCCCTGGTGTTCAACGGCCGAAGTCCTGGAAAGCTCCGCCGAGCATATGCGAGCCAGCGTTGGCGTGGCCAAGGGCGGGCTCAGCCAGCATTTCGTGACGCGCAACACCCTGGTGCCCGGCCAATCGATCGAGATGAATCTCGAAGAGGGGCCGTTCACTCAGTTGCATGGTGTGTGGGTGTTCAAGCCGTTGGGCGAGAAAGCCTGCAAGATCAGCCTGGACCTGTCGTTCGATTACGCAGGCCCGATCATTCGCGCGACCCTGGGGCCGTTGTTCAATCAGGCGGCCAATACGCTGGTGGACGCGTTCTGCCAGCGCGCCAAGCAAATGCATGGTTGAGGCGATGATAGAGGTCGAGGTGGTCTATGCCGCCGTTGATCGCCAGGTGCTCTTGCCGGTGAAGGTGCCGGCAGGCACATCCGTTCGCGCCGCATTGCTGAAGTCCGGTATTGCTCAAGCTTTTCCGGAGCTGGAACTGTCGCAGTGCCCGGTGGGGATTTTCGGCAAGGTGGTCGTCCATCCCGACAGTCGCACGGTGCAACCGGGGGATCGCATCGAGATTTACCGGCCATTGCTGGCGGATCCGAAGGAGGTGCGTCGACTGCGTGCGGCCAAGGCTGCCGAGGCTAAAGCGCGGAATCAGTGAGCCGGGTAAATGCCAGGCATTAAAAAACCCGGACATGCCGGGTTTTTTTTACGTCGCAAATTATTGCGGCGAGGTTTCCAGAGGTTCTGGAGTCGGAACGGGTACGGTTTCGACACCGTCCACTTCCTTCTGGATCTGATCGAGCAACGAACCTGGCTTGACCGGTTTTTCCGGTTTCGGCTGTTCGACGTTCTCTGCCGGCGCAGTGACGGCAGGGGCGCTGTCCTTGCCCAGAATGGCTTCGTCGCGGCTCATGCCGGGCATGAAGTCGCCAGAAAGGCTGACAAGCTGGTCATTTGGGTTGAAGATAACGCTAATGCGTTCCTGTTGGCGTTCACCGCCACCCGGTTGCAGGCTATACAAGTAATCCCAGCGATCGGCATGGAACGTATCAGTCAGCAGAGGGTTGCCCATGATAAACCGTACTTGCTTTCGGGTCATTCCCGGGCGTAACTGGTCTATCATGTCCTGCGTGACGACATTGCCCTGCTGGATGTCGATTTTGTAAACCCCGGGGAATGAACAACCGGCGAGTGCGAGCAGTCCCACAAAGGTGAAACTGGTTAGCAAGAGCTTGGTGTTTTGCATCGGTGGGCGACTTCCACTATCTTGGCTGGGACAACGTAAACGCCGATCATACCCGCATTAAGAGAAGCTGCGAAGCAGCATCGCGAGAAAGCTGACCATGGTTGAAAATAGCGAACTACGCAAAGCCGGCCTCAAAGTGACCCTGCCACGGGTCAAGATTCTGCAAATGCTCGACTCTGCCGAGCAGCGCCACATGAGTGCCGAGGATGTCTACAAGGCATTGATGGAGGCTGGCGAGGACGTCGGTCTGGCCACGGTTTACCGTGTACTGACCCAGTTCGAGGCAGCTGGACTTGTGGTGCGGCATAATTTCGACGGAGGCCACGCGGTCTTCGAACTGGACGACGGCAAGCATCACGACCATATGGTCAACGTCGAAACCAGCGAAGTGATCGAATTCTTTGACGAAGAAATCGAGCGCCTGCAGAAAGCCATCGTCGACAAGTATGGTTTCGAGATGGTTGATCACAATCTTGTGCTGTACGTGCGCAAGAAAAAGTAAGCATGTCGCGCGAACCCACGGTTCGCGAAACGAACGAAGGCGACCCCAGGGTCGCCTTCGTGCTTTCTGCTGCTTGTGCAGGTTTGGATAGGCCTGTAGGAGCTGCCGCAGGCTGCGATCTTTTGACCTTATAAAAGCAAGATCAAAAGATCGCAGCCTGCGGCAGCTCCTACAGTTCGCTTTAGATTTTTGCGGTGACGACCATTTTCTTGGCGTGAGCCAGGGATTCCTTGGTCAGGTCGATGCCGCCCAGCATCCGGGCCACTTCTTCGACGCGATCGTTCTTGCTCAGTTTGGAGACGGCCGTGCGAGTGGCATCCGCGCCGCGAACTTTGTGCACAAATAAATGCTGATGGCCCTGCGCCGCTACCTGGGGCAAGTGCGTGACGGTCAGGACTTGGCCGCGCTCGCCGAGACGGCGCAGCAACTGGCCGACGATTTCCGCGGTGGGGCCACCGATGCCCACGTCCACTTCGTCGAACACCAGGGTCGGTACGCGGGAGGTTTGCGCGGTGATGACCTGGATGGCCAAGCTGATTCGCGACAGTTCGCCGCCCGATGCCACCTTCGCCAGGGCTTTTAAAGGCTGCCCGGGGTTCGCGCTGACCAACAGTTCTACCTGCTCGAGTCCGTTCGGCAGCAATTCACTGCTGCTGTTCGGACGCAGCTCGATGGCAAAGCGCCCGCCGGGCATGCCCAGGCGCTGGATCTCCTGTTCCACCGCGCTGGCCAGGCTGCTGGAGGCTTGGTGGCGCAGGTCGCTCAACTCCCGAGCCTTCTCCTGATAATGACGGGCATAGGACGCCAGCTCATCGCTCAGTCGCTCGATGGATTCATCATTGGCGTTCAGGGTTTCGATTTCATCCAGCAAGCGCTGCTGCATCTCGGCGACCTCGGTCGGCTGGATGCGGTGCTTGCGTGCCATGGTGTAGATCGCATCCAGGCGTTCTTCCAGGTATTGAAGGCGCGCCGGGTCTGCGTCGAAGTTATCCAGGAAGCGGTTCAGCTCACCCACGGCCTCTTCAACCTGGATCTGCGCGCTGGTCAGCAGGCTGCTGGCTTCGCCCAGCGCGCCAATCGAGCTGTTCACGCTCGACAGGCGGTTCAGGCTTGCCGTCAGGGCGTTGAGGACATTGCCGGAATCGCTCTCGCTGCATTGTTCGACCACTTGCCGGCAGATACCCAGCAAGGTTTCCGCGTTTGTCAGGTTCTTGTGTTCCTGTTCCAGTTCTTCCAGTTCGTTGTCGCCCAGGCCAAGGTTTTCCAGTTCTTCAAGCTGGTAGCTGAGCAACTGATGGCGGGCGCGTTGCTCATCGCCGGAGTTGGACAGTCGCTCAAGCTCCTGGTGAGTCTGGCGCCAGCGCTGGGCCGCCAGATGCACCTGGCGGGCGAGGTCCGTGGCACCGGCGTACTCGTCGAGCAGGCGCCGATGGGTGTCGGTCTTGAGCAGGGACTGGTGCTCGTGCTGGCTGTGGATATCGATCAGCAGCTCACCCAGGGCCTTGAGATCGCCCAGCGGGCAGGGCGTGCCGTTGATGTAGCCGCGGGAACGCCCTTCGGCGGTGATGACCCGGCGCAAGATGCACGGTCCATCGTTCTCGAGGTCGCGCTCGGCGAGCCAGGCGCTGGCTTCCGGGATGTCGACCAGGTCGAAGGTGGCCAGGATGTCGGCCTTGTCTGCGCCGGGGCGGACCACGCCGCTGTCGGCGCGATCGCCGAGGGTCAGGCCCAGGGCGTCGAGCATGATCGACTTGCCGGCGCCGGTTTCCCCTGTGATCACGCTCATTCCCCGATCCAGTTCAAGATCGAGATGTTCAACGATGGCGTAGTTATGTACGGACAGGTGCACCAGCATGAAGGCCGCTCCCAGGCTTTAGGTCTGGTTATTTATACAGTGTTTTGTTTCTGGCTGACAATGCCCCTCGTTAGCTCGTTTCGCTTGAGCCGACGAAATCCTTAGCGCGCCGGGGAATGACAATGGAGAGCTTTTTGTAGGGTTAATCGCATCCAGCCCCTTGAAGCCGGATTTTGCGGCCCCATATAGCTGGACAGAAGCGCGAGTCGAGCTCGCGGACGATATTGAAAGGAGAATTCTATGGCTGACGAACAGACAGTGGATACGCAAAATCTAGACGCCGACCAGGCTTCCCAGGCTTCGGGTGATGACCTGGCGGCTCGTGTACAAGTGCTCGAAGAGCAACTGGCAGCTGCGCAGGATCAGGCTTTGCGTGTAGCCGCCGATCTGCAGAACGTCCGCCGTCGCGCCGAGCAGGATGTGGAAAAGGCTCACAAATTCGCGCTGGAAAAATTCGCCAGCGACCTGCTGCCGATCATCGACAGCCTGGAGCGCGGCCTGGAGTTGTCCAGCCCGGATGACGAAAGCATCCGTCCGATGCGCGAAGGGATCGAGCTGACCCTGAAAATGTTCCAGGACACCCTGAAGCGTTATCAGCTGGAAGCGATCGATCCGCACGGCGAACCGTTCAACGCCGTTCTGCATCAGGCAATGGCCATGCAGGAAAGCGCCGACCTCGAGCCGAACAGTGTTCTGAAGGTGTTCCAGAAGGGCTATCAGCTCAATGGACGCCTGCTGCGCCCGGCCATGGTCGTGGTCAGCAAGGCCCCTGCGCCAGTTTCGCCTTCGATTGACGAGCAGGCTTGAAATTAGCCGCAAGGCCCCCATTTAGAAGTCAAGCGTTTAAGTGCTACCGCAGTTAGCCACCACTGCTGCGGCAACCAAATCCAAAGTTTCGGGAGAGTGAACATGGGCAAAATTATCGGTATCGACCTGGGGACTACCAACTCCTGCGTCTCCGTGCTGGAAAACGGCAAGGCCAAAGTTATTGAAAACGCAGAAGGCGCGCGTACCACGCCGTCGATCATCGCGTACGCCAACGATGGCGAAATCCTGGTTGGCCAGTCCGCCAAGCGTCAGGCTGTGACCAATCCGCACAACACCCTGTATGCGGTGAAGCGTCTGATCGGTCGTCGCTTTGAAGAAGAAGTGGTACAGAAAGACATCCAGATGGTCCCTTACAAGATCGTCAAGGCTGACAACAACGACGCCTGGGTTGAAGTGAACGGCCAGAAAATGGCACCGCCACAAATCTCGGCTGAAATCCTCAAGAAAATGAAGAAGACCGCCGAAGACTACCTCGGCGAGCCAGTGACCGAAGCGGTGATCACCGTTCCGGCCTACTTCAACGACAGCCAGCGTCAAGCGACCAAGGACGCCGGCCGCATCGCCGGTCTGGACGTGAAACGTATCATCAACGAACCAACCGCAGCCGCTCTGGCTTACGGTATGGACAAGGCCAAGGGCGATCACACCGTGATCGTTTATGACCTGGGTGGCGGTACGTTCGACGTTTCCGTGATCGAGATCGCTGAAGTCGATGGCGAGCACCAGTTCGAAGTATTGGCCACCAACGGCGACACTTTCCTGGGTGGTGAAGACTTCGACATTCGTCTGATCGACTACCTCGTTGACGAATTCAAGAAAGAAAGCGGCATGAACCTCAAGGGTGATCCGCTGGCGATGCAGCGCCTGAAAGAAGCCGCTGAAAAAGCCAAGATCGAGCTGTCTTCCGCTCAGTCGACCGACGTCAACCTGCCGTACATCACTGCAGACGCCACCGGTCCAAAGCACCTGAACGTGAAGATCTCCCGCGCCAAGCTGGAATCGCTGGTTGAAGACCTGGTTCAACGCACCATCGAGCCTTGCCGCATTGCGCTGAAAGACTCCGGTATCGAGATCGGCGCGATCAACGACGTGATCCTGGTCGGCGGTCAGACCCGTATGCCACTGGTTCAGAAACTGGTGACCGAGTTCTTCGGTAAAGAAGCACGTAAAGACGTGAACCCGGACGAAGCTGTAGCCATGGGTGCTGCCATCCAGGGCGCGGTACTGGCCGGTGACGTGAAAGACGTTCTGCTGCTGGACGTCAGCCCGCTGACCCTGGGTATCGAAACCATGGGTGGCGTGATGACCGCGCTGATCGAGAAAAACACCACGATTCCTACCAAGAAATCGCAAGTGTTCTCGACTGCCGACGACAACCAGGGCGCCGTGACCATTCACGTGCTGCAAGGTGAGCGTAAGCAGGCTGCACAGAACAAGTCCCTGGGCAAGTTCGACCTGGCCGAGATTCCACCAGCGCCACGTGGCGTGCCACAAATCGAAGTGACCTTCGACATCGACGCCAACGGCATCCTGCACGTAGGCGCCAAGGACAAGGCCACCGGCAAGACTCAGTCGATCGTGATCAAGGCCAACTCCGGCCTGTCCGACGAAGAGATCGAGCGCATGGTGCGTGATGCCGAGGCCAACGCCGAGGAAGACCGCAAGTTCGAAGAGCTGGCCGCTGCCCGTAACCAGGGTGATGCACTGGTTCACTCGACGCGCAAAATGGTTGCCGATGCTGGCGACAAGGTAAGCGCTGAAGAGAAGACTGCGATCGAAGCTGCCGTGGTTGCCCTGGAAGCCGCTGTGAAAGGCGACGACAAGGCCGCTATTGAAGCCAAGGTTGAAGAACTGTCGAAAGTCTCCGCGCCAGTGGCGCAGAAGATGTACGCAGAACAGGCTCAGCCAGCTGAAGGCGCGGCACCGCAAGGTGAGTCGGCCGAGAAGGCTGATGACGTGGTCGACGCTGAGTTCGAAGAAGTCAAAGACCACAAGTAAGTTGTTGGTCGGCCGGTTGACTGCCTTGCGGCGGTGACTGGTAGGATGTCGCCGCGCGGGAGCTTGCTCCCGCGTTGGCGTATCTGGAATACGTGAATTTTTACAGCATGCGACAACGTTCGGATGTTGGTGGTATGGCCGGAAATGCTCCTGCTTTTCGCGCCGCAAGTACCGCAAGAATCAAAGACCAGGATCGTTGAATTGACGTGAGTTGGGTCCGGGCCTGTATTGGGGCTCAATGAGTTCGGCAGACTCAGGAGGGTTTTGTCGAACGTCCTCAAGAGTGCAGAGACTTATGGCAAAGCGTGACTATTACGAGATATTGGGTGTTGAACGAGGCTCAAGCGAGGCGGACCTGAAAAAGGCTTACCGTCGCCTGGCGATGAAGCACCACCCGGACCGTAATCCTGATGACAAGGCATCGGAAGAGTTGTTCAAGGAGGCCAACGAGGCCTACGAAGTGCTGTCCGACTCCAGCAAGCGTGCGGCGTACGACCAGTACGGCCATGCCGGTGTAGACCCGAGCATGGGTGGCGGCGGTGCCGGTTTCGGCGGTCAGAACTTCTCCGACATCTTCGGCGATGTCTTCAGCGACTTCTTCGGTGGCGGTCGCGGTGGTTCCCGTGGCGGTGCCCAGCGTGGCAGTGACTTGCGCTATACCCTGGAGCTGGACCTGGAAGAGGCGGTGCGCGGTACGACCGTGAATATCCGCGTTCCGACATTGGTCAACTGCAAGCCGTGCGACGGCTCGGGGGCCAAGAAAGGCTCCTCGCCAGTGACTTGCCCGACCTGTGGCGGTATCGGCCAGGTGCGCATGCAGCAAGGCTTCTTCTCGGTGCAGCAAACCTGCCCGCGTTGCCATGGCCAGGGCAAGATCATCTCCGACCCGTGCGACTCCTGTCACGGCGAAGGTCGTGTCGAAGAGTACAAGACCCTGTCGGTGAAAGTGCCGGCCGGTGTCGATACCGGTGACCGCATTCGCCTGTCGGGCGAAGGCGAGGCGGGCGCCATGGGCGGGCCGACCGGCGATCTGTACGTGGTGATCAACGTGCGCGAGCACTCGATCTTCCAGCGTGACGGCAAGCACCTGTTCTGTGAAGTGCCCATCAGCTTCGTCGATGCGGCGCTGGGTGGCGAGCTGGAGATTCCGACCCTCGATGGTCGGGTCAAGCTGAAAATCCCTGAAGGGACCCAGACCGGCAAGCAGTTCCGCGTGCGTGGCAAGGGCGTTGCGCCGGTGCGTGGCGGCGGTGCGGGTGACTTGATGTGCCGTGTGGCGGTCGAGACGCCGGTCAACCTGAGCCGTCGTCAGCGTGAAATGCTCGAAGAGTTCCGCAACTCCCTGGCGGACGACAACAGTCATTCACCGAAAACCACAGGCTGGTTCGAAGGCGTGAAACGCTTCTTCGGCGATTTGTAAGGAGACAGGCATGCGACGTATAGCTGTGATGGGCGCCGCCGGGCGCATGGGCAAAACCCTGATCGAAGCCGTGCAGCAGGCACCGGGTGCCGGCCTGACGGCGGCAGTGGATCGTCCTGACAGCACGCTGGTCGGCGCGGACGCTGGCGAGCTGGCTGCCATCGGTCGCATCGGCGTGCCGCTGTCGGGTGATCTGGATCGTGTGGTCGATGAGTTCGACGTGCTGATCGACTTCACCCACCCGACGGTGACCCTGAAGAACCTCGCCTTCTGCCGTAAGCACAACAAGGCGATGATCATCGGCACGACCGGCTTCAGCGTTGAAGAGAAGCAGTTGCTGGCGGAGGCGGGCAAGGAAATCCCGATCGTCTTCGCGGCCAACTTCAGCGTCGGCGTAAACCTGTGCCTGAAGCTGCTCGACACCGCCGCTCGGGTGCTGGGTGACGATGTCGATATCGAAATCACCGAAGCCCACCATCGGCATAAAGTCGATGCGCCGTCTGGTACCGCCGTGCGCATGGGTGAAGTGATTGCCGACGCCCTGGGTCGCGACCTGAAGAAAGTCGCGGTTTACGGTCGTGAAGGCCAGACGGGTGCTCGCGAGCGCGAGACGATCGGTTTTGCCACTGTTCGTGCTGGCGACATCGTCGGTGATCACACCGTGCTGTTCGCCGCCGATGGCGAGCGTGTCGAGATCACCCACAAGGCCTCCAGCCGCATGACCTTCGCCAAGGGTGCGGTCCGTGCCGCTTTGTGGCTGGATGGGCGCGAGCCTGGTCTTTATGACATGCAAGACGTGCTCGACCTGCGTTAAGATGCACCCGAAATCGGGCTCGCGCACAGCGTTCGAGCCCGGTTTTATCCCGCCAAGCGACGTCCTGTCGCATTCTCCAGCCTTTAAGGCTCATTGGCGGTAGACCAAAAAGGCCTTTTTCTGTAAGCTACAGCTTTAGTGTGTCCACTAAAAGCGCGCAGAATAATTCAGTGAAGAAGCGGGGTGACGTGTCCATACGTCACTCCGCTTTTTTACAACCTGCGATCGCCCTTTCAGGCTTTATTTACGGGAGGTCTTCTTGACTAAGCCAGCCATACTCGCCCTTGCTGATGGCAGCATTTTTCGCGGCGAAGCCATTGGAGCCGACGGTCAAACCGTTGGTGAGGTGGTGTTCAACACCGCAATGACCGGCTATCAGGAAATCCTTACCGATCCTTCCTACGCCCAACAAATCGTTACCCTGACTTACCCGCACATCGGCAACACCGGCACCACGCCGGAAGACGCCGAGTCCAACCGCGTCTGGTCGGCTGGCCTGGTCATCCGTGACCTGCCGCTGGTGGCGAGCAACTGGCGTAACACCATGTCCCTGTCCGACTACCTGAAGGCCAACAACGTTGTGGCCATCGCCGGTATCGACACCCGCCGCCTGACGCGCATCCTGCGTGAAAAAGGCGCGCAGAACGGCTGCATCATGGCCGGTGACAACATTTCCGAAGAGGCCGCCATCGCCGCTGCCCAGGGTTTCCCTGGCCTCAAGGGCATGGACCTGGCGAAAGTCGTCAGCACCACCGAGAAATACGAGTGGCGCTCGACTGTCTGGGACCTGAAAACCGACAGCCACGCGACCATCGAAGCCTCCGAACTGCCGTACCACGTGGTGGCCTACGACTACGGCGTCAAGGTGAACATCCTGCGCATGCTGGTCGAGCGCGGCTGCCGTGTGACCGTGGTGCCTGCCCAGACGCCTGCCGCCGATGTACTGGCCCTGAAGCCGGACGGCGTGTTCCTGTCCAACGGCCCTGGTGATCCGGAGCCTTGCGACTACGCGATCCAGGCGATCAAGGACGTGCTGGAAACCGAGATCCCGGTATTCGGCATCTGCCTCGGTCACCAGCTGCTGGCCCTGGCCTCCGGCGCCAAGACCCTGAAAATGGGCCACGGCCACCACGGTGCCAACCACCCGGTCCAAGACCTGGACACGGGTGTTGTGATGATCACCAGCCAGAACCACGGTTTCGCGGTAGACGAAGCGACCCTGCCGGCCAACGTTCGTGCGATCCACAAATCGCTGTTCGACGGCACCCTGCAAGGCATCGAGCGTACCGACAAGAGCGCCTTCAGCTTCCAGGGTCACCCGGAAGCCAGCCCTGGCCCGAACGACGTAGCACCCCTGTTCGATCGCTTCATCAACGAGATGGCCAAGCGACGCTGATCGCTCGCCCTGATGTTGCAAAGCCTGAGGGCGGCCCCGACACCGGTGGCCCCCTCGGGTCTTCACAGATTGAACAAGACGGCTTGCCGACTGACCTGCGGATTTGAGTGACAAACCCATGCCAAAACGTACAGACATTAAAAGCATCCTGATTCTCGGCGCTGGCCCGATCGTTATCGGCCAGGCCTGCGAATTCGACTACTCCGGCGCCCAGGCCTGCAAAGCCCTGCGCGAAGAGGGTTACCGCGTCATCCTGGTGAACTCCAACCCGGCCACCATCATGACCGACCCGGCCATGGCCGACGCCACCTACATCGAGCCGATCAAGTGGCAGACCGTTGCCAAGATCATCGAGAAGGAGCGTCCGGACGCGCTGCTGCCAACCATGGGCGGCCAGACTGCACTGAACTGCGCCCTGGACCTGGAGCGTGAAGGCGTTCTGGAGAAGTTCGGCGTAGAAATGATCGGTGCCAACGCCGACACCATCGACAAGGCTGAAGACCGTTCGCGTTTCGACAAGGCGATGAAGTCCATCGGCCTGGCGTGCCCGCGTTCCGGTATCGCCCACAGCATGGAAGAGGCCAATGCGGTCCTCGAGAAGCTTGGCTTCCCGTGCATCATCCGTCCGTCCTTCACCATGGGCGGCACCGGTGGCGGTATCGCTTACAACCGTGAAGAGTTCGAAGAAATCTGCGCCCGCGGCCTGGACCTGTCGCCGACCAAAGAGCTGCTGATCGACGAATCGCTGATCGGCTGGAAAGAATACGAGATGGAGGTTGTCCGCGATAAGAAGGACAACTGCATCATCGTCTGCTCCATCGAAAACTTCGACCCGATGGGCGTGCACACCGGTGACTCGATCACCGTGGCACCGGCACAGACCCTGACCGACAAGGAATACCAGATCCTGCGTAACGCCTCCCTGGCGGTACTGCGCGAGATCGGCGTGGAAACCGGCGGTTCCAACGTTCAGTTCGGCATCTGCCCGAACACCGGCCGCATGGTCGTGATCGAGATGAACCCGCGTGTATCCCGTTCGTCGGCACTGGCTTCGAAAGCCACCGGCTTCCCGATTGCCAAGGTCGCGGCCAAACTGGCTGTGGGCTACACCCTGGACGAGCTGTCGAACGACATCACCGGCGGCAAGACCCCGGCGTCCTTCGAGCCGTCCATCGACTACGTCGTGACCAAGCTGCCACGTTTCGCCTTCGAGAAATTCGCCAAGGCTGACGCGCGCCTCACCACTCAGATGAAGTCGGTGGGTGAAGTCATGGCCATCGGCCGTACTTTCCAGGAATCCCTGCAGAAAGCCCTGCGCGGCCTGGAAGTAGGCGTTTGCGGCCTGGACGAGAAGGTTGACCTGAGCAACCCGGAAAGCATGAGCGTGCTCAAGCGCGAGCTGACCGTGCCGGGCGCCGAGCGTATCTGGTACGTGGCGGACGCCATGCGCGCCGGCATGAGTGTTGAAGACATCTTCGGCATGACCATGATCGATCCGTGGTTCCTGGTACAGATGGAAGACCTGATCAAGGACGAAGAGAAGGTCAAGACCCTGGGTCTGACCAGCATCGACCGCGACCTGATGTTCCGCCTCAAGCGCAAAGGCTTCTCCGACATGCGCCTGGCCAAGCTGCTGGGTGTGACCGAGAAGAGCCTGCGTGCTCACCGCCACAAGCTGGAAATCTTCCCGGTCTACAAGCGCGTCGACACCTGCGCCGCCGAGTTCGCCACCGATACCGCGTACCTCTACTCGACGTACGAAGAAGAGTGCGAAGCCGCGCCATCGGGCCGCGACAAGATCATGATCCTGGGCGGCGGTCCTAACCGTATCGGCCAGGGCATCGAGTTCGACTACTGCTGCGTACACGCGGCACTGGCCCTGCGCGATGACGGGTACGAGACCATCATGGTCAACTGCAACCCGGAAACCGTTTCCACCGACTACGACACCTCCGATCGCCTGTACTTCGAACCAGTGACCCTGGAAGACGTGCTGGAAATCGTCCGCGTCGAGAAGCCAAAAGGCGTGATCGTCCAGTACGGCGGCCAGACCCCGCTGAAACTGGCCCGTGCGCTGGAAGCCGCAGGCGTGCCGATCATCGGCACCAGCCCTGACGCCATCGACCGTGCCGAAGACCGCGAGCGCTTCCAGCAGATGGTCCAGCGCCTGAACCTGCGTCAGCCGCCAAACGCCACCGTGCGCAGCGAAGACGAAGCGATTCGTGCAGCCGCCAAGATCGGTTACCCGCTGGTGGTGCGTCCGTCCTACGTATTGGGCGGTCGTGCGATGGAAATCGTCTACGAAGAAGAAGAACTCAAGCGCTACCTGCGTGAAGCGGTTCAAGTGTCCAACGACAGCCCGGTGCTGCTGGACCACTTCCTCAACTGCGCCATCGAAATGGACGTGGATGCGGTCTGCGACGGTAAAGACGTCGTCATCGGCGCGATCATGCAGCACATCGAGCAGGCCGGCGTTCACTCCGGTGACTCGGCATGCTCGCTGCCACCGTACTCGCTGCCGGCGCACATCCAGGACGAGATGCGCGAACAGGTCAAGAAAATGGCCCTGGAGCTGGGCGTGGTCGGCCTGATGAACGTTCAGTTGGCGCTGCAAGGCGAAGACATCTACGTCATCGAAGTCAACCCGCGTGCTTCGCGTACCGTACCGTTCGTGTCCAAGTGCATCGGTGTTTCCCTGGCGATGATCGCCGCACGCGTGATGGCCGGTAAAACCCTGAAAGAGCTGGGTTTCACCAAGGAAATCATCCCGAACTTCTACAGTGTGAAAGAGGCGGTGTTCCCATTCGCCAAATTCCCTGGCGTTGACCCGATCCTCGGCCCGGAGATGAAGTCCACCGGTGAAGTGATGGGCGTGGGCGACACCTTCGGTGAAGCATTCGCCAAGGCCCAGATGGGCGCCAGCGAAGTGCTGCCGACCGGCGGTACTGCGTTCATCAGCGTTCGTGATGACGACAAGCCACTGGTTGCGGGCGTGGCCCGTGATCTGATCAACTTGGGCTTCGAAGTGGTTGCCACTGCCGGTACCGCCAAGCTGATCGAAGCGGCAGGCCTGAAAGTGCGCCGCGTGAACAAGGTGACCGAAGGGCGTCCGCACGTAGTCGACATGATCAAGAATGACGAAGTCACCCTGATCATCAACACCACTGAAGGCCGTCAGTCGATCGCTGACTCCTATTCCATTCGTCGCAACGCGCTGCAGCACAAGATCTACTGCACCACGACCATTGCTGCTGGCGAAGCGATCTGCGAAGCGCTGAAGTTCGGTCCCGAGAAGACCGTACGCCGCTTGCAGGATCTACACGCAGGATTGAAGGCATGAGCATAACCAAGTACCCGATGACCGTTCAGGGCGCTCGCGCCCTGGAAGAAGAACACACTCACCTGACCAAGGTCGTTCGTCCGAAGCTCAGCCAGGACATCGGTACGGCCCGTGAGTTGGGTGACTTGAAGGAAAACGCCGAATACCACGCTGCTCGCGAGCAGCAGGGTATGGTCGAGGCGCGGATCCGTGACATCGAAGGCCGGATCCAGAATCAGGTCATCATCGATGTCACGACCATTCCTCACACCGGCAAAGTGATCTTCGGCACTACCGTTGAAATCGCCAACGTCGAGACGGATGAGCGCGTCACCTACCACATCGTGGGAGAGGACGAGGCAGACTTCAAACTCGGCAAGATTTCGGTGGGCGCACCCCTGGCCCGTGCCTTGATCGGCAAGGAAGAGGGTGATGTGGTTGCCGTGAAAACGCCAAGCGGCGTTATCGAGTACGAGATTGTCGAAGTCCGTCACATCTGAAGGCAGGCGCCCGCTGCATGCGGGCGCCATGCTCTGGCAGCTGGCCCAGATGTTGTGGGTCGGCGGCCTGTGGCTGGTACATCTCGGCTTGCAGCCGGTGTTGGGTCGAATTGGCCTGGCACCGTTGCTGATCGATGAGATCGCCGGCTTGTTCGAAACCATGGTGGTGATGTTTGCCGCCGTGTGCGTGATCTTTCAGGCTTTGGTGCTGGTACAGGCCAATGGCCTTGCCAGTCTATGGCGAGATTTTCGTGGGCAGGTGTTGCTGATCGCGTTGTGCGCGTGTGCGATGTTTGTCGCGGTGCTTGTCGGCTGGCCTGATGCGCAGCGCTGGCAGGTGTTCAGCTATATGGTTCTGGGGTTCTCGGGACTGGTGCTGATCATGCAGCCGGTACCCGGATGGAGTGGCAGGGTGCGCGAAGCACACCCTTGACCCTTGTCATCACTTGAAGCGATGGACGTTCGACAGCTGCTTGTTGACGCTGAAGTTCTTGCGGTAAATCAGTGCCATCTTGCCGATGACCTGTACCAGGTCCGCTTTGCCAACCTTGCACAGCTCGGCAATGGATGCCAGGCGCGATTCGCGATCGAGGATGTTGAGCTTGATCTTGATCAGCTCGTGATCCGCCAATGCGCGTTCGAGTTCGGCTAACACACCTTCAGTCAAACCGTTGTCAGCCACAATCAAAACTGGTTTCAGATGGTGGCCAATGGATTTGTACTGTTTCTTCTGCTCTTGAGTGAGCGGCATAATCTGACCCTTTCGTCTGGATTCTGTAAAATGGCGGCCATTTTACCCGAGGGTTCGTGGATCCGCCCAACTAATCACGACCCTTATCATCGAGGTGCCCGATGGCGCGTTCCAAGACAAGCCTTGAGTGGCTGAAAAGACATGTCAATGATCCCTATGTGAAGCAAGCGCAGAAGGACGGGTACCGCTCGCGTGCGAGTTACAAGCTTCTGGAGATCCAGGAGAAGTACAAGCTGATCCGTCCGGGCATGAGCGTTGTCGACCTGGGTGCGGCGCCCGGTGGCTGGTCGCAGGTCACCAGCCGGCTGATCGGTGGCCAGGGTCGTCTGATCGCCTCGGACATCCTGGAAATGGACGGCATTCCGGACGTGACTTTCATCCAGGGTGACTTCACCCAGGACGAAGTGCTCGCCCGGATCCTTGAGGCCGTCGGTAATTCGCAGGTGGACCTTGTGATTTCCGATATGGCCCCCAATATGAGTGGTACGCCTGAAGTGGACATGCCCAAAGCCATGTTCCTGTGCGAGCTGGCACTTGATTTGGCTGAGCGGATACTCAAACCTGGTGGTAATTTCGTGATCAAGATCTTTCAGGGCGAAGGTTTCGATGTCTACCTGAAGGACGCTCGCAAGAAATTCGACAAGATCCAGATGCTCAAGCCGGACTCTTCGCGTGGCAGCTCTCGCGAGCAATACATGCTGGCTTGGGGCTATCGCGGTCGCAGTGAGTAAAACGAGGTTTTTTGGCGGGGTGATAGGTTTTTCGTATTTCGCCTCGCGTGCATAAGCGAATATTGTGTAGAAAGTGTTTCACAAAGGGTTACAGACGGCGCCTGCCAGAGTTGTAGGTAATGTAGTAAGTTAGGCCGGTGAATATCATGCGAAGCGCGCGCCAACGCGGCGCTTGCTTCAGAGGGTAGTTAATTGAACGATATGGCAAAGAATCTGATCCTGTGGTTGATCATCGCGGCTGTCCTGGTGACGGTGATGAACAACTTCTCCAGCCCTAACGAGCCGCAGACCCTCAACTATTCCGACTTCATCCAGCAGGTCAAGGATGGCAAGGTCGAGCGCGTGGCGGTTGATGGCTACGTGATTACCGGCAAGCGCAACGATGGCGACAGCTTCAAGACCATTCGTCCGGCAATCCAGGACAACGGCCTGATCGGCGACCTGGTGGACAACCACGTCGTGGTCGAAGGCAAGCAGCCTGAGCAGCAAAGCATCTGGACTCAACTCCTGGTGGCGAGCTTCCCGATCCTGGTGATCATCGCGGTGTTCATGTTCTTCATGCGCCAGATGCAGGGCGGTGCCGGTGGCAAGGGCGGGCCGATGAGCTTCGGCAAGAGCAAGGCGCGCCTGCTCTCCGAAGACCAGGTGAAAACCACCCTGGCAGACGTTGCAGGTTGCGACGAAGCCAAGGAAGAAGTCGGCGAGCTGGTCGAGTTCCTGCGTGATCCGGGCAAGTTCCAGCGCCTGGGTGGCCGCATTCCTCGCGGCGTGCTGATGGTCGGTCCTCCGGGTACCGGTAAAACCTTGCTGGCCAAGGCGATTGCCGGCGAAGCCAAGGTGCCTTTCTTTACCATTTCCGGTTCCGATTTCGTCGAAATGTTCGTCGGTGTCGGTGCCAGCCGTGTTCGCGACATGTTTGAACAGGCCAAGAAACACGCGCCATGCATCATCTTCATCGATGAAATCGACGCCGTCGGTCGCCACCGTGGTGCCGGCATGGGCGGTGGTCACGATGAGCGCGAGCAGACTCTCAACCAGTTGCTGGTGGAGATGGA
Source organism: Pseudomonas sp. YuFO8 (assembly GCF_035065025.1). Taxonomy (NCBI): domain Bacteria; kingdom Pseudomonadati; phylum Pseudomonadota; class Gammaproteobacteria; order Pseudomonadales; family Pseudomonadaceae; genus Pseudomonas; species Pseudomonas sp. YuFO8. Next base: position 73,851 of record NZ_JAXDEQ010000001.1, read on the forward strand.
CGGCTTCGAAATGAACGACGGCATCATCGTGATTGCCGCGACCAACCGTCCCGACGTACTGGACCCTGCGCTGCTGCGCCCGGGCCGTTTCGACCGTCAGGTCGTGGTCGGCCTGCCGGATATCCGTGGTCGCGAACAGATTCTCAAGGTCCACATGCGCAAAGTGCCAATGGGTGACGACGTCGCTCCGGCCGTGATCGCTCGTGGTACCCCTGGCTTCTCCGGTGCCGACCTGGCCAACCTGGTCAACGAGGCGTCGTTGTTCGCTGCCCGTGCCGGCAAGCGCATCGTCGAAATGAAAGAGTTCGAACTGGCCAAAGACAAGATCATGATGGGCGCCGAGCGCAAATCCATGGTCATGTCCGAGAAAGAAAAGCAGAACACCGCTTATCACGAAGCCGGCCATGCCATTGTCGGTCGTGTCGTGCCTGAGCATGATCCGGTGTACAAGGTCTCGATCATTCCGCGCGGTCGTGCGCTGGGTGTGACCATGTTCCTGCCGGAAGAAGATCGCTATAGCCTGTCCAAGCGCGCACTGATCAGCCAGATCTGCTCGCTCTACGGTGGCCGTATCGCTGAAGAAATGACCCTGGGCTTCGATGGCGTCACCACCGGTGCATCGAACGACATCATGCGTGCCAGCCAGATTGCGCGGAACATGGTGACCAAGTGGGGCCTTTCCGAGAAGCTCGGTCCGCTGATGTACGCCGAAGAAGAGGGCGAAGTGTTCCTCGGTCGCGGCGGCGGTGGCCAGAGTGCAAGTTTCTCCGGTGAGACAGCCAAGCTGATCGACTCCGAAGTGCGCAGCATCATCGACCAGTGCTACGGCACGGCCAAGCAGATTCTCACGGACAACCGTGACAAACTCGACGCCATGGCCGATGCCCTGATGAAGTATGAAACCATCGATGCTGAGCAGATCGACGACATCATGGCTGGACGCACCCCTCGCGAACCTCGCGATTGGTCGGGCGGTACCGGTACATCCGGCACCCCTCCGGCAGTGCAGGGCGAACGTCCGGAAACACCTATCGGCGGTCCCGCTGCTGACGTTTAAGGTTTGAAATGACTTTTGTTCAGTCCTCGACCCGGTTGCCTTGCGGCAACCGGGTTCTTGATTTGGCCCAGACGCATGTCATGGGCATTCTCAATGTCACTCCCGATTCTTTCTCCGATGGTGGTCGATTCAGCCAGCTCGATGCGGCGTTGCGCCATGCCGAAGCCATGGCCGCGGCTGGCGCCACATTGATCGATGTCGGCGGCGAGTCCACTCGTCCGGGCGCCAGGGCGGTTTCTCCGCTCGAAGAGCTGGAGCGCGTGGCGCCGATCGTCGAGCGGATCCACCGTGAGCTGGATGTGATCATCTCCGTTGATACCTCCACACCCGCGGTCATGCGCGAAACAGCGCGACTCGGTGCCGGCTTGATCAATGACGTGCGTTCGTTGCGCCGCGAAGGAGCGCTGGATGCGGCGGCGGCTACCGGCTTGCCCGTGTGTCTGATGCACATGCTCGGTGAGCCGGGTGACATGCAGGACAACCCGCACTACCAGGACGTCACCCAAGAGGTGGGCCAGTTTCTTGCCGAGCGCATGGCTCAATGCGCAGCGGTGGGCATTCCGGCTGAGCGGATCATTCTTGATCCGGGTTTTGGCTTCGCAAAAAACCTGCAGCACAATCTAAGCTTGTTCAAGCACATGGAGGCCTTGCATGCCTTGGGGCGCCCGCTGTTGGTTGGGGTGTCGCGCAAGAGCATGATCGGCCAGGCGTTGAATCGCCCCGTCGGGGAGCGCCTGTATGGCGGTCTTGCCCTCGCGGCGCTGGCATCGCACAAAGGTGCGCGTATATTGCGTGTCCATGACGTAGCTGAAACAGTAGATGTGGTGAAAATGATCACCGCCGTGGAATCAGCCGAATAAGAAAGATGGAGTAATTATGACTAAGAAATATTTTGGCACCGACGGTATTCGTGGTCGGGTCGGCGTTTATCCGATCACCCCTGACTTCATGCTCAAGCTGGGCTGGGCTGCCGGCATGGCGTTCCGCAAGATGGGCGCGTGCAAGGTGCTGGTAGGCAAGGACACGCGGATTTCCGGGTACATGTTCGAATCGGCACTCGAGGCCGGGCTGACGTCGGCGGGTGCCGACGTGATGCTCCTGGGCCCGATGCCGACGCCGGCCATCGCTTACCTGACGCGTACCTTCCATGCTGAAGCCGGCATCGTGATCAGTGCGTCGCACAATCCCCATGACGACAATGGCATCAAGTTTTTCTCCGGGAAGGGCACCAAGCTTCCCGATGAAATCGAGCACATGATCGAAGAGCTGCTCGATACCCCGATGACCGTGGTTGAGTCGAGCAAGATCGGCAAGGTCTCGCGAATCAATGACGCCTCCGGTCGTTATATCGAATTCTGCAAGAGCAGCGTGCCGACCGGCACCAGCTTTGCCGGCCTGAAGGTCGTCATCGACTGCGCCCACGGTGCCACGTACAAGGTCGCGCCGAGCGTATTCCGCGAGCTGGGTGCCGAGGTCGTGGTCCTGTCAGCGCACCCCAATGGCCTGAATATCAACGACAACTGCGGTTCGACCCACATGGGCCAGCTGCAGGCTGCCGTGCTGGCCGAGCATGCCGACCTGGGTATCGCGTTCGACGGTGACGGCGATCGCGTGCTGATGGTCGATCACACCGGTGCCATCGTCGACGGCGACGAACTGCTGTACATCATCGCTCGCGATCTGCATGAGCAGAACAAGCTGCAAGGCGGTGTGGTCGGTACATTGATGAGTAACCTGGGGCTGGAGCTCGCCCTGGCGGACCTGGCGATTCCCTTTGTGCGCGCCAACGTCGGTGACCGTTATGTGATCGCTGATCTGCTGGAACGCAACTGGCTGGTGGGTGGCGAGAACTCGGGGCATATCGTGTGCTTCCATCACACCACCACCGGTGACGCAATCATTGCCGCGCTGCAGGTGCTGATGGCATTGAAGACTCGCTCCCAGGGCCTGGCAGAGGCACGCCAGGCATTGCGCAAGTGTCCTCAGGTGTTGATCAACGTGCGTTTCGGCGGCGGTGCAAACCCGCTCGAGCATGCGTCGGTCAAGGAAGCCAGCGAGCGTGTTACCCAGGCCATGGCGGGTCGCGGGCGGGTTCTGTTGCGCAAGTCCGGGACAGAGCCGCTGGTGCGTGTAATGGTCGAAGGCGAAGACGAAACCCTGGTTCGCGGCTACGCCGAAGAGCTGGCAAAACTGGTTACTGAAGTTTCTGCCTGAATTCGGCTTGCCAGCCTCGATTGTGTTGGGTAACATCTGCGCCCACTTTGACCGACGAGGTACAGCATGCGTCGCCCTATGGTAGCTGGTAACTGGAAGATGCACGGTACCCGCGCCAGCGTCGCTGAGCTGATCGACGGCCTATGTGACTTGGCCTTGCCGAGCGGTGTTGAGGTAGCGGTATTCCCGCCTTTGTTGCATATCAGCCAAGTGGTTGATGGCTTGAAAGGAAAGTCGGTTTCGATCGGCGCGCAGAATTCTGCGGTGGAATCCGGACAAGGTGCACTGACGGGTGAGGTCTCGCCAAGTCAGTTGGTGGATGCAGGTTGTTCCCTGGTGCTTGTCGGGCACTCCGAACGCCGCCAGATAATGGGCGAGCAGGACGAAGTGCTGATTCGCAAGTTTGCAGCGGCACAGGCAAGCGGCCTGGTTCCGGTGTTGTGCATAGGGGAAACCCTGGAGCAGCGTGAAGCCGGCAAGACCCTTGAAGTTGTCTCGCAGCAACTGGGCAGCATCATTGACGAGCTGGGTGTCGGTGTGTTTGCCAAGGCAGTAATCGCTTACGAGCCGGTCTGGGCCATTGGCACCGGGCTGACTGCTTCGCCGCAACAGGCGCAGGATGTGCACGCAGCCATTCGCGCACAGTTGGCGGCAGAGAATTCTGAAATCGCACAAGGTGTGCGGCTTCTATACGGCGGCAGCGTGAAGGCGGCCAATGCGGTCGAACTGTTCGGCATGCCGGATATCGATGGGGGCCTCATTGGTGGGGCTTCCCTGAATGCAGATGAGTTCGGTGCGATTTGTCGCGCCGCGGGAAACTGAAAAAATGCTGGAAACAGTCGTAGTCGTTTTTCATCTGCTGGGTGCATTGGGCGTAGTAGCTCTGGTTTTGCTGCAGCAGGGTAAAGGTGCGGACGCTGGCGCGTCTTTCGGAGCAGGTGCTTCAAATACTGTGTTCGGAAGCCAAGGTTCCTCTACCTTTCTTAGTAAGTTTACTGCTATACTTGCCGCAGGTTTCTTCATAACCAGCTTAGGGTTAGGTTACTTTGCTAAAGAGAAAGCTCACCAGCTGACTCAAGTAGGTTTGCCAAACCCGGCAGTGTTGGAAGTTCCAAAGCAACAACCGGCTTCTGATGATGTCCCGGTGCTTCAAGAGCAAAAGTCGGCTACTCCAGCGACTGACGTACCTCCAGCTCAAGAGCAGAAGTAAGAAGGGTTTCAAACGTAGTATTGCCGAGGTGGTGGAATTGGTAGACACGCAACCTTGAGGTGGTTGTGCCCATAGGGTGTAGGGGTTCGAGTCCCCTTCTCGGTACCAATTAGTCAGGAGAGCCCGCTGTTGCGGGCTTTCTTGCAGGTGGAAGGTTACATTGACCCTGTAGGGGATCGGTCGTATACTTCCGCCCCAGCTTTGTCGCGGGGTGGAGCAGTCTGGTAGCTCGTCGGGCTCATAACCCGAAGGTCGTCGGTTCAAATCCGGCCCCCGCAACCAGTTTAAGGAGCCCCTTTTAAGGGGCTTTTTGTTAGCTGGACACTTCCAGCGCCGCTGTTCGACGGCGTTTCAAGGATGGGCGTTTCGCCCATTTTTTTATTTTGCACAGCATGCACATACATGCACGAGGGGGTTCAGGTGTCGAGCAAGCTAGAAGAGTTGCAGGCCTTGCTGGCCCCGGTGGTCGTGGCCCTAGGCTATGAATGCTGGGGTATCGAGTTTTCGGCTCAGGGTCGTCACTCGATGTTGCGCGTTTATATCGATAAAGAGGGCGGTGTGCTGGTGGACGATTGTGCCATCGTCAGCCGTCAGATCAGCGGTGTACTGGATGTTGAAGATCCGATCTCCGTTGAATACACCCTCGAAGTTTCCTCGCCAGGCATGGAACGCCCGCTGTTCACTCTTGAGCAGTTTGCAAAATTTGCCGGTGAACAAGTGAAGATCAAGCTGCGCTCGCCTTTTGAAGGACGACGCAACTTTCAGGGCCTTCTGCGCGGTGTAGAAGAGCAGGACGTCGTGGTGCAGGTAGATGACCATGAGTTCCTGTTGCCGATCGATATGATCGACAAGGCCAACATTATTCCCAGTTTTGACTGAGGCGTGCCAGATACTGCGGATCCCGCGGATCCAATGGCTTGCGAAAGGCGAGGCGTACGATGAGCAAAGAAGTACTGCTGGTTGTTGAGTCGGTATCCAATGAAAAGGGTGTACCGGCAAGCGTAATTTTTGAAGCGCTGGAGCTGGCTCTGGCCACGGCTACCAAAAAGCGTTTTGAAGACGAAGTTGATCTGCGTGTGGAAATCAACCGCCACACCGGTGCTTACGAAACCTTCCGTCGCTGGACGGTCGTCGAAGAAGAAAACCTGGACGATCCGGCCATCGAAACCTGGCCGAGCAAGGTTGCTGAAACGCACCCTGGCGCCAAGGTCGGTGACGTTGTAGAAGAGAAGATCGAATCGATCGAGTTCGGCCGCATCGCTGCACAGACTGCCAAGCAAGTCATCGTGCAGAAGGTTCGCGAAGCCGAGCGCGCCCAGGTTGTTGACGCTTACCGCGAGCGCCTGGGTGAAATCATCTCCGGCACCGTGAAAAAAGTCACCCGCGACAACGTGATCGTCGACCTGGGTAACAACGCTGAAGCGTTGCTGGCCCGTGAAGACATCATTTCTCGCGAAACTTTCCGGGTTGGCGTGCGCTTGCGTGCGCTGCTCAAGGAAATCCGCACCGAGAACCGCGGCCCACAGTTGATCCTGTCGCGTACCGCGCCGGAAATGCTGATCGAGTTGTTCCGCATCGAAGTGCCGGAAATTGCCGAAGGCCTGATCGAAGTAATGGCTGCGTCCCGTGATCCGGGTTCGCGCGCCAAGATCGCCGTGCGCTCCAAGGACAAACGCATCGACCCGCAGGGCGCTTGCATCGGTATGCGCGGTTCGCGCGTCCAGGCAGTGTCGGGCGAGTTGGGCGGTGAGCGTGTGGACATCGTCCTGTGGGACGATAACCCGGCTCAGTTCGTGATCAACGCCATGTCCCCGGCCGAGGTTGCGGCAATTATCGTTGACGAAGATGCCCATGCAATGGACATCGCCGTCGGCGCAGACAATCTGGCTCAGGCCATCGGTCGTGGTGGTCAGAACGTGCGTCTGGCCAGCCAGTTGACTGGCTGGACCCTGAACGTGATGACCGAATCGGACATCCAGGCTAAACAGCAAGCAGAAACCGGCGACATCCTGCGCAACTTCATCGACGAGCTGGAAGTCGACGAAGAGCTGGCACAGGTGCTGGTCGATGAAGGCTTCACCAGCCTGGAAGAGATTGCCTACGTACCGTTGGAAGAAATGCTCAACATCGACGGCTTTGACGAAGAAATCGTCAACGAGCTTCGCGCTCGTGCCAAGGATCGTTTGTTGACCAAAGCCATCGCTACTGAGGAAAAGCTGGCAGACGCCCATCCGGCCGAAGACCTGCTCTCGCTTGAGGGTATGGACAAGGATTTGGCGATGGAACTGGCGGTGCGCGGCGTAATTACCCGCGAAGACCTGGCCGAGCAGTCTATTGACGACCTGCTCGACATCGACGGCATTGACGATGATCGTGCCGGCAAGTTGATCATGGCCGCCCGAGCCCACTGGTTCGAGTAATTAGGCGCGGCCTGAGGAGAGAAGTGCATGACGCAAGTCACGGTGAAACAACTGGCCGATGAGGTCAAAACACCGGTAGAGCGCCTGTTGCAGCAGATGCGTGAGGCAGGTCTGCCGCACACCGCCGCCGAAGAAAGTGTGACTGACAGTGAGAAGCAATCGTTGCTGACTCACTTGAAAAGCAGCCACAAGGCGAAAGTGGAAGAACCACGCAAGATTACGCTGCAGCGTAAAACCACCAGCACCCTGCGTGTTGCTGGCAGCAAAAGCATCAGCGTTGAAGTACGCAAGAAGAAAGTCTTCGTACAGCGCAGCCCGGAAGAAATCGAAGCCGAGCGCAAGCGTGAACTGGATGAACGTCGCGCAGTAGAAAATGCTGCACGTCAGAAGGCTGAAGAAGAAGCCAAGCGCCGCGCCGAAGAAGAAGCGCGTCGCCAGCCTGCTGCTGCGCCGACCGCTCCAGCCCAACCCGTTGCAGCGCCCGCTGCGGTGGCCGAGCCTGTGCGCGAAAGTGCACCGGTCGTGGCAGCCGCTCCGGCACCTGCAGCCGATGCCCGCAAGCGTGACGAACAGCGTCGTCCGGACAAACCACGTGCCGACGACAGCAATCGTCGCGGTAGTGGCGATGGCGAGCGCAAAAACGCTCCGCATCGTGCTTCGGTCAAGGAAAAGGCGCCAGCGCCACGTGTTGCCCCACGTACTACCGACGAAGAAAGCGATGGCTTCCGTCGTGGTGGTCGCGGCAAGGCCAAGCTGAAGAAACGCAACGCCCACGGTTTCCAGAGCCCAACCGGCCCTGTCGTGCGCGAAGTGAAGATCGGCGAAACCATCACTGTTGGCGATCTCGCCCAACAGATGTCGGTGAAGGCTGCTGAAATCATCAAGTTCATGTTCAAACTGGGTACCCCAGCGACCATCAACCAGGTACTGGACCAGGAAACTGCCCAGCTGGTTGCCGAAGAGCTGGGCCACAAAGTGACCCTGGTCAGCGACACCGCCCTGGAAGATTCCCTGGCCGAGTCCCTGAAGTTTGAAGGCGAGGCTGTTTCCCGTGCACCAGTCGTGACCGTAATGGGCCACGTTGACCACGGTAAGACTTCCCTGCTCGACTACATCCGTCGTGCCAAGGTAGCTGCTGGCGAAGCCGGTGGTATCACCCAGCACATCGGTGCCTACCACGTTGAAACCGACCGTGGCATGGTGACGTTCCTCGACACCCCTGGTCACGCCGCGTTTACCGCCATGCGTGCCCGTGGTGCCAAGGCGACCGACATCGTGATCCTGGTGGTTGCAGCGGACGACGGCGTGATGCCGCAGACCATCGAAGCTGTTCAGCACGCCAAGGCTGCTGGCGTTCCGCTGGTTGTCGCGGTGAACAAGATCGACAAGCCAGGTGCTGACCTCGATCGCATCCGTAGCGAACTGTCGGTACACGGCGTGACCTCGGAAGAGTGGGGTGGTGACACTCCATTCGTACCGGTTTCGGCGAAGATGGGTACTGGCGTCGACGAACTGCTCGAAGCCGTTCTGTTGCAAGCCGAAGTCCTGGAACTGACCGCTACCCCATCGGCTCCTGGCCGTGGTGTCGTGGTTGAGTCCCGCCTGGACAAGGGCCGTGGCCCGGTGGCTACCGTGCTGGTTCAAGACGGTACCCTGCGTCAAGGCGACATGGTCCTGGTCGGTTCGAACTACGGCCGTGTACGTGCCATGCTCGACGAGAACGGCAAGCCAATCAAGGAAGCCGGTCCGGCCATCCCTGTCGAGATCCTCGGCCTGGACGGTACCCCGGACGCTGGCGACGAGATGAGCGTGGTTGCCGACGAGAAGAAAGCCCGTGAAGTGGCTCTGTTCCGTCAAGGCAAGTTCCGCGAAGTCAAGCTGGCCCGTGCTCACGCCGGCAAGCTGGAAAACATCTTCGAAAACATGGGCCAGGAAGAGAAGAAGACGCTCAACATCGTCCTCAAATCCGACGTCCGTGGTTCGCTGGAAGCGTTGAACGGTGCCTTGAACGGCCTGGGTAACGACGAAGTGCAAGTGCGCGTGGTCGGTGGCGGTGTCGGTGGTATCACCGAATCCGACGCCAACCTGGCACTGGCCTCCAACGCTGTACTGTTCGGCTTCAACGTGCGTGCCGATGCTGGCGCGCGCAAGATCGTCGAGCAGGAAGGTCTGGATATGCGTTACTACAACGTGATCTACGACATCATCGAAGACGTCAAGAAAGCCCTGACCGGCATGCTCGGCAGCGATGTTCGCGAGAACATCCTGGGCATCGCCGAAGTGCGTGACGTGTTCCGTTCGCCGAAGTTTGGCGCGATCGCCGGTTGCATGGTGATCGAAGGTGTCGTTCACCGTAACCGTCCAATCCGTGTACTGCGTGAAGACATCGTTATCTTCGAAGGCGAGCTGGAATCCCTGCGCCGCTTCAAGGATGACGCGTCGGAAGTACGTGCCGGCATGGAATGCGGTATCGGCGTGAAGAGCTACAACGACGTCAAGGTCGGTGACAAGATCGAAGTCTTCGAGAAGGTTCAGGTTGCTCGCAGCCTCTAACTCGCGCACTTCAAGAGCCGTGATGGCCAGCCGCATGCAATTGCGCGGCGCATCGCCCGGACTCTAAACGCAACGCCCGGTCTGGCTTTTGTCAGGCCGGGCGTTTGCCGCTTTCAGACCACACGGGTTTCACCGTGGGGCAGTAACAGGTAACAAGACATGGCAAAAGAATACAGCCGTACCCAACGTATCGGCGATCAGATGCAGCGCGAGCTGGCACAACTGATCCGTCGTGAAGTCAAAGACCCGCGCGTCGGCCTGGTCACCATTACCGCTGTGGAAGTCAGCCGTGACGTCGGTCACGCGAAGATCTTCATCACTGTAATGGGCCAGGACAGCCACGAAGACATCGCGCAAAGCATCAAGGTGCTCAACTCCGCCGCCGGTTTCCTGCGCATGCAGCTGGCTCGCGAGATGAAGCTGCGCAGCGTTCCGCAGTTGCACTTCCACTACGACGAAAGCGTCGTGCGCGGTGCGCATCTGTCGGCCTTGATCGAGCGTGCAGTGGCTGAAGACAACCAGCACTCGGTTGCGGCACAAGCCGAAGACACCAAGGAGTAATCGGTGGCTCAGGTCAAACGTATCCGTCGTAACGTCAGTGGCATCATCCTGCTCGATAAACCGCTGGGGTTCACCTCCAACGCGGCCTTGCAGAAGGTCCGCTGGTTGCTCAACGCCGAGAAGGCCGGGCACACCGGCAGTCTCGATCCGCTGGCCACTGGCGTGTTGCCGCTGTGCTTCGGTGAGGCCACCAAGTTCTCGCAGTACCTGCTCGATTCCGACAAGGGTTACGAAACCCTGGCGCAGCTGGGCAAGACCACCACCACGGCCGATGCCGAGGGTGAGGTTTTGCAGGAGCGCCCGGTGACCGTTGGTCAGGCCGATATCGAAGCCGTACTGCCGCAATTTCGTGGGCAAATCAGTCAGATACCGCCGATGTACTCGGCCCTCAAGCGTGACGGGCAGCCCCTGTACAAGCTGGCCCGTGCAGGTGAAGTAGTGGAGCGCGAAGCGCGTTCTGTTACTATTACGCGCTTGGAATTGCTGGCCTTCGAAGGTGATACTGCGCGGCTTGCGGTGGATTGCACCAAAGGCACCTATATCCGCACCCTGGTGGAGGATATCGGTGAGCAACTCGGTTGTGGCGCTTACGTTGCAGAACTGCGACGTACCCAGGCCGGGCCTTTCACCCTGGCGCAGACCGTTACCCTCGAAGAGCTGGAAGCGGTACATGCCGAAGGCGGCAACGAGGCGGTCGACCGCTTCCTGATGCCATCGGACAGCGGCCTGCTGGATTGGCCACTGTTGCAGTTCTCGGAAGCGAGTGCGTTCTACTGGCTCAACGGCCAGCCGGTACGCGCCCCGGATGCCCCGAAGTTCGGCATGGTACGGGTACAGGATCACAATGGTCGCTTCATCGGTATCGGTGAAGTGAGCGAAGACGGGCGCATCGCGCCGCGTCGACTGATTCGGTCAGAATGACCGAACGAGTGTGGCTGTTAGCAGGCACGGTCACTACTCATTTTTAGATACAGGGATTTGTCCCTGGCCTGTTGAAACTGTTTTTGAAACAGTTTCCTGATAAAAGGATTGCCACATGGCTCTCGACGTTCAAGAAAAAGCTCAAATCGTAGCTGACTACCAGCAAGCTGTTGGTGACACTGGTTCGCCAGAAGTGCAAGTTGCACTGCTGACCGCCAACATCAACAAACTGCAAGGTCACTTCAAGGCCAACGGTAAAGACCACCACTCCCGTCGTGGTCTGATCCGCATGGTTAACCAGCGTCGTAAGCTGCTGGACTACCTGAAAGGCAAAGACGTGAGCCGTTACAGCGCTCTGATCGGTCGCCTGGGTCTGCGTCGCTAATAAGCGATTGCGCTAGAGGTTGGTTGTCTGTCGTGCGTCAGCGGTTTTCCGCCGGTGCATGGCAGGCTCCCAGCCTCAAGTTTTATCTGGATATCCGTTTTGCCTGTGTGACACCCAGGACAACCGGTCGGGCCGATTCCCGGCGTTGCCCAAGAATTTCGCAAGAACCCAGTTTCCCCAAGAGCCACAAAAGAAGGTAGGACACCGTGAACCCGGTAATCAAAAAGTTCCAGTTCGGTCAGTCGACCGTCACCCTCGAGACCGGCCGTATCGCCCGTCAGGCCTCCGGCGCAGTATTGGTCACCGTTGACGACGACGTCAGCGTATTGGTGACCGTCGTTGGTGCCAAGCAAGCCGATCCAGGCAAGGGCTTCTTCCCTCTGTCTGTTCATTACCAGGAAAAGACTTACGCTGCCGGTAAGATCCCTGGCGGTTTCTTCAAGCGCGAAGGCCGTCCTTCCGAGAAAGAAACCCTGACTTCCCGACTGATCGACCGTCCGATCCGTCCGCTGTTCCCTGAAGGCTTCATGAACGAAGTGCAGGTTGTCTGCACCGTCGTGTCCACCAGCAAGAAGACCGATCCGGACATCGCTGCGATGATCGGTACCTCGGCTGCCCTGGCCATCTCCGGCATTCCTTTCGATGGCCCGATCGGCGCAGCCCGCGTTGCTTTCCACGAAAGCACCGGCTACCTGCTGAACCCGACTTACGAACAGCAGGCTGCTTCTAGCCTGGACATGGTTGTTGCCGGTACTTCGGACGCCGTGCTGATGGTTGAATCGGAAGCCAAAGAGCTGACCGAAGACCAGATGCTGGGCGCGGTACTGTTTGCTCACGACGAATTCCAGGTTGTGATCAACGCTGTTAAAGAATTGGCCGCTGAAGCTGCCAAGCCAACCTGGACCTGGGCACCTGCGCCAGAAGCCACCGAACTGCTGGGCGCTATCCGTGCCGAATTCGGCGAAGCGATCTCCCAGGCTTACACCATCACCGTCAAGGCCGACCGTTACGCTCGCCTGGGCGAGTTGAAGGACCAGGTCGTTGCCAAGCTGTCCGGTGAAGAAGGCCAGCCTTCCTCCAGCGAAGTCAAAGCGGCTTTCGGCGAGATCGAATACCGCACCGTTCGCGAAAACATCGTAAACGGCAAGCCACGTATCGACGGTCGCGACACCAAGACTGTACGTCCGTTGAACATCGAAGTCGGCGTTCTGCCAAAGACCCACGGTTCGGCTCTGTTCACCCGTGGCGAAACCCAGGCCCTGGTAGTCGCGACCCTGGGCACCGCCCGTGACGCACAGCTGCTGGACACCCTGGAAGGCGAGAAAAAAGACCCGTTCATGCTGCACTACAACTTCCCTCCGTTCTCGGTGGGCGAGTGTGGTCGCATGGGTGGCGCTGGTCGTCGCGAAATCGGTCACGGCCGTCTGGCCCGTCGTTCGGTTTCGGCCATGCTGCCTGCCGCTGACGTGTTCCCGTACACCATCCGTGTAGTGTCGGAAATCACCGAATCCAACGGCTCGAGCTCGATGGCTTCCGTTTGCGGCGCTTCCCTGGCCCTGATGGACGCTGGTGTGCCGATGAAGGCACCGGTTGCCGGTATCGCCATGGGCCTGGTTAAAGAAGGTGAGAAATTCGCCGTCCTGACCGACATCCTGGGTGACGAAGACCACCTGGGCGACATGGACTTCAAGGTAGCCGGTACCGCCAAAGGCGTCACCGCGCTGCAGATGGACATCAAGATCAAGGGCATCACCGAAGAGATCATGGAGATCGCTCTGGGCCAAGCCCTGGAAGCGCGCCTGAACATCCTCGGCCAGATGAACCAGATCATTGGCCAGTCGCGTACCGAACTGTCGGCCAACGCTCCGACCATGATCGCGATGAAAATCGACACCGACAAGATCCGTGACGTCATCGGTAAAGGCGGCGCGACCATTCGTGCGATCTGTGAAGAGACCAAGGCTTCGATCGACATCGAAGACGACGGCTCGATCAAGATCTTCGGCGAAACCAAGGAAGCTGCAGAAGCTGCTCGTCAGCGCGTCCTGGGTATCACCGCTGAAGCCGAAATCGGCAAGATCTACGTCGGTAAGGTTGAGCGCATCGTCGACTTCGGCGCATTCGTCAACATCCTGCCTGGCAAGGACGGTCTGGTTCACATCTCCATGCTGAGCGATGCTCGCGTTGAGAAAGTGACCGACATCCTGAAAGAAGGTCAGGAAGTGGAAGTACTGGTACTGGACGTGGACAACCGCGGCCGTATCAAGCTGTCCATCAAGGACGTAGCAGCAGCGAAGGCTTCGGGCGTTTAATTACTCCCGCGTCTGACCGCTGAACAACAAAACGCCCCGACTGGTTCGGGGCGTTTTGCTGTGCGCAGATCGCAGCTTATGCAGGAGCTGCCGCAGGCTGCGATCTTTTGATTTTAAACGTGTTCGAAGTTGCCTGACTCCATGGTCAGTGCTAGGTTTAGCCCACTGCCCGTGTAGCTCAGCCGGTAGAGCAGCGCACTCGTAACGCGAAGGTCGCAGGTTCGATTCCTGTCTCGGGCACCAGCGACACGTTGTTTTCAGATGATCCCGAATGGTTCTGAAGGCCAGAAAAACCGGGTTTCAAGCGGTTTTTTTGCGTCAGAGAGATCCTTGATGATCCAGATCCATCTTCCATTCCCCCGATCTAAGAGAACGCCATGACCGTTAAAGAGATGTCCCAGGAAGCAAGGCACGTAGAAGCACTGAAGAAATACGTGTTGGATGCGCCAGAATTGATGGACGAGATCAAGGACCTGCCCGCCGACGATCAGAAAGACCAGATCCAGTGGGCGTTCGAGGATGAAGCCGAAGCCCAGGGCTTGCAGCCGTGGGAACTGACGCTCAAATACACATCAACCCCCGAAGAGTACGAGGCCGAGCGCCTGAAACTGCATAAGGAAGCGGCTGAAGTGTTGGGTGTCGAGTGGGATGAGTACTGCGAGATGAACAATCTCGTCGTTTGACGAGAGCTACTAGCTCCAAGCCGCAAGCTACAAGTCAAAGCGGGACCGCTTTAAGCTTGTAACTTGCCGCTTGTGGCTCGCAGCTCCTCAGAGGCTCAGTCGCATCGACAGATCCACAGCCTTCACATCCTTGGTCATCGCCCCAATCGAAATGTAATCCACCCCGGTTTCGGCAATCGGCAGCAATGTGCTTTCGTTGATCCCGCCGCTGGCCTCCAGCTTTGCCTTGCCATCGTTCAGGCGCACGGCTTCGCGCATGTCATCCAGGCTCAGTTCGTCGAGCATGATGATGTCGGCCCCGGCCGCCAGGGCTTCCTTGAGTTCATCCAGGCTTTCCACTTCGATCTCTACCGGCTTGCCCGGTGCAATCTTGTGCGCGGCAGCGATGGCCTGGGGGATGCCTCCGCTGGCGGCGATGTGGTTTTCCTTGATCAGGAAGGCGTCATACAGGCCGATGCGGTGGTTGTGGCAACCGCCGCAGGTGACCGCGTACTTTTGCGCCAGGCGCAGCCCCGGCAAGGTCTTGCGGGTGTCGAGCAGTTTCACCCGGGTTTCGGCAACGAAGTCTGCCAGTTGCTGCGCGCGAGTGGCGACACCAGAGAGCATTTGCAGGAAGTTCAGCGCGCTACGTTCGCCCGTCAGCAGCGAGCGGGCCGGCCCTTCGAGGTGGAACAACACCTGGTTGGGCTTTACGCGCTCGCCATCGGCGACCTGCCAATGCACCGCCACCCGTGGGTCCAACTGCCGGAACACAGTATCGACCCAGGCAGTGCCACAGATGACGGCGGCGTCGCGGGTGATGATGGTGGCTTTGGCCAGGCGTTCGGCCGGGATCAGCTGCGCGGTGATGTCGCCGCTGCCGATGTCTTCGAGCAGCGCGCGGCGCACGTTGGCTTCGATTTCGGCGTTCAAATCGGCGAGACGTAGATTCGGCATAAGCAACTCCACAAACAAAGTGGTCCGATTATAGGGCCATGCTACCGGGCAACCCAAGGCATCCGCATTGTTCCCGGTCGATTCCGTGCCTGATCGACATCCGTGAGACTGTTCTTTTCATGCGCAGCGAGCCTCGGGGTGGCGTTAGGGCGACCTTTATCCGATAATTCGCCTTGGATTTGACGTCACGACTTTGACGGCTGCAGATTTCAGGAGGCTGGATGCACAACGACGGGAATGTGGTGCCTTTGCGCAGGGTCGGTACCGACCAGACGACGCACCCGCCACTCGCCCGCCTGCCTGTCATCGTCCTGCAGGTTCGCGACAAGGCTACTCAACAGCTCAGGCAGGGCTTGCAGGCGCTGTTCGATAATGCCGACGATAGCCTCTTCGAAATGGCTGACCGGGCACTCGATGATGTTGAGCAGAACCTGTTGTTTGAGGCGATGCGCGATTTGCGCTTGAAGCGCAAAAGCATCGAGCGGTTGTTTTTCGAGCAATTCTTCGAGGCGTTCATCAGCCTCGGTCACTGCGACCTCGCTTACAGGGCCCTGCCTCGGTCATTGTCTGCCGATACCCGTGGGGCGCTGCCGGATGACGGGCTGGAGCGTAACCAGGCTTTGGATGCGATGGTCAATCAGGTGCTCTATCGCGACGGATTTGCCCTTGACCAACTCACCGCCCGCCTCAGTACGTTGCTGGGCAGGACGCTGATCGAGCAAAACAATCCCCTGGGGCCGACGATGCTCTGCCAGTGCTTCCTTGGGGCCGGACGCCACCTGGGCGTGGACATCAAGGTCAAGCTGATTATCCTCAAGCTGTTTGATCGCTATGTGCTCAGTAACGCCGGCCAGCTATACGCCCAGGCCAACCAACTGCTGGTCGCCACCGGTGTTCTGCCTGGCCTCACGCCCGCCCCGACCATCTCCACAACGGATAACGCCAGCGCCGGTGCGGTTGCCACGCCAGCAGATCCGCAGGCTGATGATATTGTGCCCGCGGTACTGGCGGCGCTGCAGGACCTGTTGTTGCAGGTGCGCGCGAGCATTGCCAATTCTCCTGAGGCCGAGGCCGGTGATCATGAGCGCGACAGTCTGTACCGGCGCATCGAGCAAGTGGCGCAGCGTTTTTTGGACGAGTTTGTCGACGACCCGGCGATATTTTCTGAACTGCTGAATGAATTCCTTGCGTTCGCCCGTGACGAACGCCGTCGCAGGGAATTGCTTGAGCAGCGGATTCGTGATGCCGAGGAAAGTCGCGGCAGAACCGCTTTGGCCCGCCAGCGAGTCGAGCAGGCTTTGAATCAGGCGCTGCTGGGCGAGAAATTGCCACAAAGTGTGCTGGGGTTCGTGCAAGACGCCTGGAGCAACGTTTTGCTGATGACCTGCCTCAAGCATGGCCATCTGTCGCTGCCGTGGCAGGCTGATGTGCAGACCATGGTGCAATTGATCTGGAGCGTCCAGCGTCATGACCTGCCCGATGCACGAGAGCATTTGTTGACGCTGGTCCCGGGGTTGCTCAAGTCATTGCGCGAGGGACTGAGCAGTTCGGCGTTCGATCCGTTTGCCACGAGCAAGTTTTTCACCGAGCTGGAGCGTTTGCACGTTCAATTGTTCGAGCATCCAGGGCATTCAGCAGGTGCGACGGCGATGGTCGAGGTGTTGGAGCCATTCACTCTGCCTACGGCTGGGGAAAGTCCCGCCGACACTGCTCGCGTGCTCGAGGATAGCGCATTGTTTGAACGCGCCCTGGCGTCGGTGATCGCAAAACTGCAGCGCCTCAATCGCGTCTAGTGATCGCCCCCGGTGGGCTATCGCGGCATACTGGGTGCCAACACAGTCGTCGTGAAGGAACCTGTATGCAGCTGGACCCCGCGAGCGGTTGGTGCAAGGGTGTGCATTTATGCCCCTCGCCCAACTTCAATGCGCGCCCCGAGGGCGAAATTTCCCTGCTGGTGATTCATAACATCAGCCTGCCGCCAGCGCAGTTCAAGACTGGCAAGGTGCAGGAGTTTTTCCAGAATCGTCTGGATGTCACGGAGCATCCCTACTTTCAAGGGATTGCCGACCTGCGGGTGTCTGCGCATTTTCTGATCGAGCGTGACGGGACCGTCACTCAGTTTGTCTCTTGCCTTGAGCGTGCCTGGCATGCGGGTGTTTCGAGTTTCGAGGGGCGGGAAACCTGTAACGATTTTTCCGTAGGCATCGAACTCGAAGGCACGGATGATCTGCCATTCGACGATGCGCAATACCGAGCGTTGACGACCCTGACTCGCCAGCTGCAAGCGGCGTTTCCGGCAATCACCACGCAACGCATCTGCGGGCACAGCGACATCGCCCCCGGGCGCAAGACTGATCCGGGGCCCGCGTTCGACTGGGCACGCTATCGGGCAGCCCTGGCACAAGAGGAAGGATAATGAGTTTTCTGGTGTTGCTGTTGGCGGTGTGGATCGAGAAATTTTCGGCCCTGCGCCATCGGGTTCAACGCGACGCTGGCTGGATTCGCGAGCTGCACAAGCTTGAACTCGGCCCGCGCCTGGTGAACCGTCCGTGGCTGGTCCTGGCGGTGCTGGTGTTGTTTCCGGTGGCGTTGCTGGGCTTGCTGCTGGTGGTGCTCGACCCAGTCGCCTACGGCCTGTTGGCGCTGCCGGTGCATTTGCTGGTGGTGATCTACAGCCTGGGTCGCGGTGATCTGCTGGCCGGTCTCGGTCCCTTCCGCGATGCCTGGCGTCGCGAAGACCTGCAAGCGGCGGCCCATGTGGCCAAGCGTGACCTGGACATCTGCGCCGACAATGCCGAGCAACTGCTGGAGCGGGTCGAAGGGCATTTGCTGTGGGAGGCCTACCAGAGCTTTTTCGCGATCATTTTCTGGTACTTCCTGCTGGGGCCGGTCGCCGCGCTGAGCTATCGATTGCTGGCCCTGGCCGAAGAACACGGGCAAAACCCCGCCGTGGTCGAGCGCGCCGCGCAACTGCGCCATGCATTCGACTGGGTGCCGGTGCGTCTGTTGGCCGCCAGCCTTGCCCTGGTCGGCAACTTTGTCGCGGTCAGCCGGGTGATGCTGCACGAACTGCTGAACTGGAACATCAGCGCCGCCCAACTGATCGAAAGGGTCGGACTGGTGGCCGGAGAAATCCCCGCCCCGGTGGTCGGGCCTGAGGGCATCCACAATCTTGACCGTATCTGGGAGTTGCTGCTGCGGGCGGCAGTGCTCTGGTATGCGGGGTTTGCGTTGTGGACTGTGTTGCCGTAGGAGCCGGCTTACCGAGTCGCCGCATGCTCGCGGATGCACCCGACCCACTGTAGGAGCTGGCTTGCCAGCGATGAAGGTCAACGATGACGCGTGGAGCCTGACACCCTGCGGTGTTCTCAGGTTTTTCGCGAGCAAGCTCGCTCCTACAGAGTTAACCGGGTTGCCCACAGCGCAGAACCTGGTACACGGTTCCCTGCCTGCGCAGCAAGAATTTGAGCGCACCGTTAACCTTAAGTTACAAAACATCCCCCTGATTTACGCTATACAGAGATAGCGCCGAATAGTGGCTATCTGCTGTCTCGCTGCGCCCACCCATAAAAATAAGAAATCCAAGGGAGACTTCCAGTGAAGAGCTTGCTCTATCCCGCCGTCGCGCTGATGAACCGCCTGAGTTTTGGCATGAAGTTCAGCCTGATCAGCGTACTGTTCCTGGTGCCAATGCTGGTCACCAACTTCTACCTGGTGCGTGACTCCTATCGCGAATTCCAGGGCACCCGGGTCGAACTGCAGAGCCTGGACCTGTTGGGCAGCAGCCTCGCATTACGGCGTGATCTGGAGACCCTGAACAATCTTGTGCAGATCAACGTCGCCCTGGGCCAATCCGGCAAGGCGGCGAATCTCGAGGCGCAGATCAATACGCTGGAACAAGGCGTTCTGGCACGCTTGCAGGGGTTGACGGCGATGGCCACCGATCCCGAGCAGATCGCATTGTTCGATGGCAAGCGCGATGAAATGATCAGCGCGTTCAAGGCCCAGCAGACGGAAAAATCCCTGCAAAGCAAAAGTGCACTGATCGGCAAACTGGTCGGCAATGCCCAGGTCTTCGGCCAGATTATCGCCAGCCAGGCCGGCCTGAGTCACGACAGCCAGAGTGACATGCGCCAGCTGAGCGAACTCGTCACCAGCATCACCCCGCGCATCACCCAGATGCTCGGCGAAGGCCGTGCATTGGGCTCCGCTTCGCTGGGCCAGGGGTTTCTAAATTCGTCGTCGAGTACGCGTTTCGATGAATTGCTCGCGCAAATCGAAAAGCTCCAGGCCGAGTATGGCCTGAAGCTGCAGGACGCCACGGGCTCCAGCAATGCCGCGCGTGAAGCCCTGGCTACCCCGGCTGACAGCAGCAAGGCCTCGTTGAAAAAGGCCAGTGAACTGTTCGAAGAGCAAGTGGTGATGGCCGACACGCTCGATGCACCGTGGCTGGCCTTTTACGATCAGGTCTCGACGCTGATGGGCCAGACCTACCAGCTCAATGAAGCCACCTTGAAATTTCTCGGTACCCAGTTGCAACAGCGCCTGGACCAGAACCGCACGCACATGATCCTGCAGGCCGTTGCGCTGTCGGTGGTGTTCGTACTGATCTTTTATCTTTACGGCGCCTTCTACGCCTCCACCCGCACCACCCTCAAGCGCCTTGGCGCGGTCATGGACAAGGTGGCGGCTGGCGACATGACGGTCACCTTCAATGCCCACAGCCGTGATGAACTGGGTGAGTTGGGCGAGGTGTTCAACGGTACCGTGAAAAAAATCCATGACTTGATCGAGCGTGTCGGGCAGACCGTCGGCGAAGTCGAGCGCCAGGCCGGGCAAGTCGAGAGTGTCTCGGCGCAAAGCAACCAGGCCGTGGCCGGGCAGCGCTCGCAGATCGAGCAGGTCGCCACGGCGATGAACCAGATGTCGGCCACCTCCCTGGAGGTGGCGCGCAGCGCGGCCGCCGCCGTCAGCAGCGCCCACAGTGTCAACGACGAAACGGTGAGCGGTCGTGGGCTGGTGCAGTCGCAGCAGGGCAGCATCGCGGCACTGGCCAGCGAAATCGACCAATCGGTGCAGGTGATCAACCAGTTGGCCAGCGACAGTCAGTCCATCAGCCGTGTGCTGGAGGTGATAAAGAGCATCGCCGAACAGACCAACCTGCTGGCGCTCAATGCCGCCATCGAGGCTGCCAGGGCGGGTGAGCAGGGTCGCGGGTTTGCGGTGGTGGCGGATGAAGTCCGCACGCTGGCCAAGCGCACCCAGCAATCGACCGAAGAGATCGAACAGATGATCGCCAAGCTGCACGGCGGTGTCGGGGCCGCGGTCAAGGCGATGGGCGTCAGCCATGAGATGGCCAGCGGCACGGTGGGGCAGTCGGAAAAGGTCCAGCAGGCCCTGGAAAATATCCTTGGGGCGGTCGGCATGATCGTCGACCAGAACCAGCAGATCGCCGCGGCTGTGGAACAGCAGACCGCAGTCGCCCATGACATTGACCAGAACATCGTCGAGATCAACCGTGCCGGAGAACGCACGGCCGAAGGTGCGCACCAGACCGAGGATGCCAGTCGAGCGCTTTCGGCGCAGGTGGTGGAGCTCAAACAGCTGATCAGCGCGTTCCGGGTCTGAAAGCTCTGTAGTACCTCTTCCCAATGCCTGGAGGAAACCTCCTGTTTTCCTCCGGGCTCTGGTTTTTCGGCTTCAATGAAGGAGTATCCACTTCACTGACCGCTTGGAGGAGGCACGGTTATGGCTGTTGCAACACTTGGAATCCAGGGTCGCTGTGCACATTGCCAGCGCACGCTGTTGCTTAAACCCTGGCAACTCAATGCCATTGCAATCAACGAAGCATTCACCTGTTCGCACTGCCAGAAACCCTGCAACTGTGCGACCCGAAACAGATCAGGCGCTTCAAGTCCCTGGACTCGATAGCCATGTTGAAGGCAAGCCTGTTGGTCACGATTTGCACCACATTGCTGGTGGTGCTGGTACTGGAATGGATCGGTATATTCAGCGTCGTGGAACAGCTGAATTTTTCGCTGGGCGCGATTTTCGTCTACTTCGTTGCCCTTCGATTTGCCCGTCAACGTCAGCACATGACGCTGATTCTCGAGGCTGCCAAGGCCCACGTCGACTGATTACCAGTTGAACAATTCACTGGCATTGGCGGTGCTGGCGGCGGCCAGTTGTTCGGGGGCGAGCGACATGATTTGCGCCAGCGCCGTGCAGATCGCCGGCAAGTGCGCCGGGCTGTTGCGCTGGCCGGGGAACATCGCGGGTGCCATGTCCGGCGAGTCGGTTTCCAGCACCACCGATTCCAGTGGCAACCGCGCGAGCACCCGGTGCATGCGCAGTGCCTGGGGCCAGGTCGCCGCGCCTCCGAGACCGAGCTTGAAACCGAGCTTGATGTATTCGCGGGCTTCTTCCTGGCTGCCGGCGAAGGCATGAATGATCCCGGCGCGTTTCAATTTGAAGCGTTTAAGCGTGGCAATCACGGCCGCATGACTGCGGCGCACATGAATCAGCGCGGGCAGGTGGAAATCCACCGCCAGTTGCAGTTGCGCGTCGAACAGCGCTTGCTGACGTTCGCGATCCAGGGTTTCGATGAAGTAGTCCAGGCCGATCTCGCCCACCGCACACAGCTGGCGATGGCCGGCCAAGCGCGTTAGCCAGTCGCCCAGTTCGGTGAGGTGCTCTGGGCGATGATCCTCGAGATACACCGGGTGCAAACCGAACGCCGCATGCAGGTCGGCATCGCTTTGCACCAGATCCCAGACACGTTGCCAATTGCCCTGATAAACCCCCAGCACCACCATCTGCCGCACCCCGAGTGCGCGGCTTTCGGCCATCAGCGCCTGACGATCCGCGTCGAAGTCGGGGAAGTCCAGGTGAGTGTGGGTGTCGATCAGGTCCATGGCTCAGTCCTGGCGAATACGTTGTTTGAACGTCCGCGCGATGGCCTGCACACCGGGTTGGTAATCGGATTGCTCGATGGCCGCCAGGGCGAGCGCGAGAGCCTTGTCGGCAATCAATTGGTGTTGCTGCGCCATGGCATTCACCGGCAGCGGCAGGAAATCAAGCAACTGGGTGTCACCAAATGTGCCGAGGCGCAGCGGACGGGTTTTCAGCGGGAAGTCGTGCAATGCATCGAACACGCCCTGCAGCAGGACATAGGACGTGGTCACCAGGGCTTCTGGCAAATGCCCTACGCGCTGGAGCAATTCTTCCATCAACTGTTTGCCGCATTCACGGCTGAACGAATCACCGTGTTCGATCAGGACCTCGCCGTCGTACCCGATCAAGGCCTCCTTGAAGCCGGCGGCCCGTTCCTGGCTGATGCTCAACTCGGGGCGGGCACCGATCAAGGCGATCTGTTTGGGCAGCGGATCAAGCAGGCTCCGGGTCAGATGCAGGCTGGCCTCGCGGTCGTCGCTGATCACCGAGCAGAAATACTCGGGCTCCATGACCCGGTCGATGGCGATGATCGGAATGCCTTTGGTTTGCAGCAGGCGATAGCTGTCGTCGCCCGGCGGCAGGCAACTGGCGACAATCAGGGCATCACAGCGACGGGCGCGGAACAGTTGCAGCAGTTGCCGTTCACTGTCGGGTGCATCGTCGGAGCTGGCGATCAACAGCTGATAGCCACGCGCCCGGGCACCTTGTTCCAGGAGCTTGGCGATCCGCGCGTAACTGGGGTTTTCCAGGTCCGGCAGAATGAAGCCCAAGGTTCGGGTGTGGCGACTGCGCAGGCCGGCCGCCTGGGGATTAGGCGTGAAGCCATGTTCTTCGACCACCGCGCGCACGCGCTCGACGGTAGCGCTGCTGATGCGTTGCTGTTCGGCCTTGCCATTGATGACGTAGCTGGCGGTGGTGACAGACACACCGGCCAGCTGGGCTATATCACTGAGTTTCAACCCGCTATTCCTTGTTTTCTCGAGGTTGCCTCGACATTTTCACCAATCCTACCCGATTCAGGCAGGCGACCTTTGTCACAACGCATCCGACAAGTTGGGCTTCAACGATGCAACATTATCGAGTAACGTGCCAATCACTCTAGATTAAACGATTCAGCAAGCGTATTTTCTACATTAATGGCTGCTTTGGCCGGTTCTGCCGCGAAACCACCAAAGATTGTTTAAAGACAAAGGCCTAAGCTGAATCATTCAAAAACAATACCTGGCGCCCCAAGGGTGCCAACAGGAGAAAGCATGCTCGAGCTCACCATAGAGCAGATATCCATGGGCCAGTCGGCTGTGGATAAGTCCGCCGCGCTGCAACTGCTGGCCCGGCACCTGGTTGCCGATGGCCTGGTTGACGAGGGCTACCTCGCCGGCTTGCAGGCACGCGAAGCCCAGGGCTCGACCTTTCTCGGTCAAGGTATTGCCATCCCCCACGGTACGCCCGAAACCCGCGATCAGGTGTTTTCCACAGGCGTACGCCTGATGCAATTCCCCGACGGCGTGGACTGGGGCGACGGACAGATTGTCTACCTGGCGATTGGTATTGCCGCCAAGTCCGACGAACACCTGCGCCTGTTGCAACTGCTGACCCGTGCCCTCGGTGAAACTGATCTGGGCCAGGCCTTGCGCCGCGCCGGTTCCGCCGAGGCCCTGCTGAAATTGCTGCAAGGGGCGCCGCAGGAGCTGGCGCTGGATGCGCAGATGATCGGCCTGGGCGTTGCCGCCGAAGATTTCGAGGAGTTGGTCTGGCGCGGCGCGCGTTTGCTGCGTCAGGCCGACTGCGTCAGCAACGGTTTCTCCGCCGTGTTGCAGCAGGTTGAAGCGCTGCCGCTGGGCGATGGCCTGTGGTGGCTGCACAGTGAGCAAACGGTCAAGCGCCCGGGCCTGGCGTTCGTCACCCCGGACAAACCGCTGCGTTACCTCGGCCAACCGCTGAACGGTTTATTTTGTCTGGCCAGTCTTGGCGAGGCCCATCAAGCGTTGCTCGAACGGCTGTGTGCGTTGCTGATAGAAGGTCGCGGCCATGAGTTAGGCCGCGCCACCAGTTGCCGCGCCGTGCTGGAAGTGCTGGGTGGTGAGCTGCCAGCCGATTGGCCGAGCGCGCGCATAACGCTGGCCAACGCCCACGGCCTGCATGCCCGTCCGGCGAAAATCCTCGCGCAACTGGCGAAGAGTTTTGAGGGTGAGATTCGTGTCCGCATCGTCGATGGCCAGGACAGCGCGGTGTCGGTCAAGAGCCTGAGCAAACTGCTCAGCCTCGGCGCCCGTCGTGGCCAGGTGCTGGAAATCATCGCCGAGCCAGGCATTGCTGCCGACGCCTTGCCCGCCTTGTTGGCCGCCATCGAAGAAGGCCTTGGTGAAGAAGTCGAGCCGCTGCCACCGATGAGTCAGCCGCGTGAAGAGATTGTCGAGGTGGCCCAGGTGCTGCTCGCCCCGGCGTCCGGCAGTCTGGTGCAGGCCATCGCGGCCGCCCCGGGAATCGCCATCGGCCCGGCGCATATCCAGGTGCTGCAAACCATCGATTACCCGCTGCGCGGAGAATCCGCCGGCATCGAGCGTGAGCGTCTCAAGCAAGCGTTGGCGCACGTTCGCCAGGACATCGGCGGCTTGATCGAGCGCAGCAAGGCCAAGGCTATCCGCGAGATTTTCATCACCCACCAGGAAATGCTCGACGATCCGGAATTGACCGATGAAGTCGACACCCGTCTCAAGCAGGGCGAAAGCGCGGAAGCGGCGTGGATGTCGGTGATCGAAGCCGCCGCCCGGCAACAGGAATCCTTGCAGGACGCCCTGCTCGCCGAGCGCGCCGCCGACCTGCGTGATATCGGTCGACGGGTGCTGGCGCAACTCAGTGGTGTCGAAACCCTGAGTGAACCTGAACAACCGTACATTCTGGTGATGGACGAAGTCGGTCCGTCCGACGTGGCGCGGCTTGATCCGACCCGGGTCGCCGGCATTCTCACCGCCCGGGGTGGCGCCACCGCCCACAGCGCGATTGTGGCACGGGCCCTGGGGATTCCAGCGCTGGTCGGCGCCGGTGCCGCGGTGTTGCTGCTGGCGCCGGGTACGCCGTTGTTGATCGATGGCCAGCGCGGTCGCCTGCATGTAGACGCTGATGCCGCCACGTTGCAACGCGCCACCGTAGAGCGCGACACCCGCGAACAACGCCTGAAAGCCGCCGCCGAGCAACGCCATCAACCGGCGTTGACCACCGACGGTCACGCCGTCGAAGTGTTCGCCAACATCGGCGAAAGCGCCGGCGTCACCAGCGCGGTGGAGCAGGGCGCCGAAGGCATCGGTCTGCTGCGCACCGAGCTGATTTTCATGGCCCACCCGCAAGCGCCGGACGAGGCGACCCAGGAAGCCGAATACCGCCGCGTGCTCGATGGCCTGGCCGGTCGGCCGCTGGTGGTGCGCACTCTGGATGTGGGCGGCGATAAACCGCTGCCGTATTGGCCGATCGCCAAGGAAGAAAACCCGTTCCTCGGCGTGCGCGGCATTCGCTTGACCCTGCAACGGCCGCAGATCATGGAAGCGCAGTTGCGCGCCTTGCTGCGCGCCGCCGACAACCGTCCGCTGCGGATCATGTTCCCGATGGTCGGCAGCGTCGACGAGTGGCGCCAGGCCCGGGACATGACCGAGCGCCTGCGCCTGGAAATACCGGTGGCGGACCTGCAATTGGGGATCATGATCGAAGTGCCATCGGCCGCCTTGCTGGCGCCGGTGCTGGCCAGGGAAGTCGATTTTTTCAGCGTCGGCACCAATGACCTGACGCAATACACCCTGGCCATCGACCGTGGCCATCCGACCTTGTCGGCCCAGGCGGATGGCTTGCATCCGGCGGTGCTGCAACTGATCGACATCACCGTGCGCGCGGCCCATGCCCATGGCAAGTGGGTGGGCGTGTGCGGCGAGCTGGCGGCCGATCCGCTGGCGGTGCCGGTGCTGGTCGGCCTGGGTGTGGATGAGCTCAGTGTCGGCGGGCGCAGCATTGCCGAGGTCAAGGCGCGAATTCGCGAGCTCAGTCTCGCCCAGGCCCGCACGCTGGCCCAACAAGCCCTGCTCGTGGGCAGCGCCAATGAAGTACGTGAATTAGTGGAGGCCCTGTAATGGCCAAGATTCTGACCCTGACCCTGAACCCTGCGCTAGACCTTACGGTCGAGTTGTCGCGCCTGGAGGCCGGTCAGGTCAACCGCAGCGACGCCATGCACACCCACGCCGCCGGCAAAGGGGTGAACGTGGCGCAAGTGCTGGCAGACCTGGGGCATCAACTGACGGTCAGCGGCTTCCTCGGCGAAGACAATCCGCAGGCGTTTGAAACCCTGTTCGCCAAACGCGGTTTTGTCGATGCCTTTATCCGGGTTCCCGGTGAGACACGCAGCAATATCAAACTGGCGGAAAGCGATGGGCGCATCACCGACCTCAATGGGCCGGGACCGCTGGTCAGTGCTGAGGCGCAGCAGGCCTTGCTCGAGCGACTCGAGCGGATTGCACCTGGGCATGACGCGGTCGTGGTGGCCGGCAGCCTGCCCCAGGGCATCAGCCCGCAGTGGTTGCAGGCGTTGATCGTGCGCTTGAAAGGCCTGGGCCTGAAGGTGGCCCTCGACACCAGTGGGCCGGCCTTGCGTGCCGCGCTCAAGGCCGGTCCATGGTTGATCAAGCCCAATGCCGAGGAGCTGGCTGAAGTGCTCGGTGGCGAGGTGGTGTCGGTGATGGCCCAGGCGCAAGCCGCCAGCCGTCTGCACGGCCAAGGCATTGAACATGTGGTGATCTCCCACGGCGCTGAAGGCGTGAACTGGTTCAGTGTCGGATCGGCGTTGCACGCCACGCCCCCCAAAGTCAGTGTCGCCAGCACGGTCGGAGCGGGTGATTCGCTGCTGGCCGGCATGCTGCATGGCCTGGTCAGCGCCGACACGCCGGAGCAGACGTTGCGCACAGCCACGGCGATCGCCGCGATGGCGGTCACCCAGATCGGTTTCGGTATCAGCGATGCGGCGCAACTGGCGCAGCTCGAACAGGGTGTGCGCGTGCGCCCCCTGACAGAACAATAAGAGGGTTGGTCATGAAGTTAGCCATTGTTACTGCCTGCCCGAACGGCATGGTCACCAGTGTGCTGTGTGCCCGCTTGCTCGATGCGGCGGCCCAGCGTCAGGGCTGGAGCACCAGTGTCGAGATCAGCGATGCGGCGCACCCCGAACGGCAATTGTCGGCGGCCACGATCGACGCGGCCGAATGGGTGTTGCTGGTGACCAGCGCGCCTGTGGATATGTCGCGCTTCGTCGGCAAGCGCTTGTTCCAGAGCACCCCGGCCCAGGCGCTGCAAGATGTCGAAGCGGTGCTGCGTCGTGGCGCTGAAGAGGCTCAGGTGTATGTCGCACCTCAAGCCGTGGTCGAGCCGGTGGCCGTGGTCAAGAACGCGCCGCGACTGGTTGCCGTGACGGCCTGTCCGACCGGTGTCGCCCACACCTTCATGGCGGCCGAAGCCTTGCAGCAAGCGGCCAAGCGCCTGGGCTATGACTTGCAGGTGGAAACCCAGGGCTCGGTCGGCGCACGCAACCCGCTGAGCAGCGACGCGATTGCCGACGCCGATGTGGTACTGCTGGCGGCGGACATCGAAGTCGCCACCGAGCGTTTTGCCGGCAAGAAGATTTACCGTTGCGGCACCGGCATTGCTCTCAAGCAGGCTGAGGCAACGCTGAATAAAGCGCTGGCCGAAGGCAAGCAGGAAACCGCCTCGACCGGTGCCAAGGGGCCAGCCAGGCAAGAGAAGACCGGCGTCTACAAACACCTGCTGACCGGCGTGTCGTTCATGTTGCCGATGGTGGTGGCGGGCGGCTTGATGATCGCCTTGTCGTTCGTGTTCGGCATTACCGCGTTCAAGGAAGAGGGGACGCTGGCGGCGGCGCTGATGCAGATCGGCGGCGAGACTGCGTTCAAGCTGATGGTGCCGTTGTTGGCGGGTTATATCGCCTACTCGATTGCCGACCGTCCGGGCCTGGCGCCGGGGATGATTGGCGGGTTGCTGGCGAGTACCCTGGGCGCCGGGTTCATCGGCGGGATCATCGCCGGTTTTATCGCCGGTTACGCGGCGCAGGCGATCAATCGTTATGCACGGTTGCCGCAGAGTCTTGAGGCACTGAAACCGATCCTGATCATCCCGTTGCTGGCGAGCCTGTTCACCGGCCTGGTGATGATCTACGTGGTCGGAAAACCGGTGGCGGGCATGCTCGCCGGGCTTACGCACTTCCTCGACAGCATGGGCACCACCAACGCGATTCTGCTCGGCGTGTTGCTGGGCGGCATGATGTGCGTCGACCTCGGCGGGCCGATCAACAAGGCTGCCTATGCGTTTTCGGTCGGGTTGCTGGCGTCGTCGAGTTATGCACCGATGGCGGCGACAATGGCCGCCGGCATGGTGCCGCCGATCGGCCTGGGCATCGCCACGTTCATCGCCCGGCGCAAGTTCGCCCAGACTGAACGCGAGGCAGGTAAGGCGGCGCTGGTGCTGGGGCTGTGCTTCATCTCCGAAGGCGCAATTCCGTTTGCCGCGAAGGACCCGCTGCGGGTGATCCCGGCGAGCATTGCCGGCGGTGCGCTGACCGGTGCGTTGTCGATGTACTTCGGCTGCAAGCTGATGGCGCCCCATGGCGGGTTGTTCGTGTTGGCGATTCCGAATGCGATCAACCATGCGCTGCTGTATCTGCTGGCGATTGTTGCCGGGAGTTTGTTGACGGCGGTGGTGTATGCGCTGGTCAAGCGGCCGGAGGGGGTGGAGTTGGCGTTGGAGCCCGTCAAGGCATAGATCAAAAGATCGCAGCCTTCGGCAGCTCCTACATTGGAATGCATTCCCCTGTAGGAGCTGCCGAAGGCTGCGATCTTTTTTCCGGGAGAACACCATGAGCGAATTCGACTCCGGTCGGCGGCGTGTCATCCAGGCGCTCGGTGCCGGTTTGTTGATGCCGAGCCTGGCACCGGCGGTGATCGCTTCGGTCAAGGATCGTCCGCAACTCACCGATGGCGTGCAGTCCGGCGACTTGCAGGGCGATAAAGCGATCGTCTGGAGCCGCTGCGATCGCCCCGCACGCATGGTGGTGGAGTGGGACACCCGCAGTCTTTTTCCCAACCCCCGGCGCTTCGTCTCGGCGCTGACAGACGCCCGCAGCGACTTCACGGCGCGGGTCGATCTCACCGGCCTGCCCGCCGACCAAGCGATTTTCTACCGTGTGCAATTCGAAGACGCCCAGAGCGGCGTCGCCAGCGAGCCGTGGTTCGGCCACCTGCGCAGCGTGCCCCAGACCCGGCGCGACATTCGTTTCGTCTGGAGCGGCGACACTGCTGGCCAGGGCTACGGTATCAATCCAGACATCGGCGGCATGCGCATCTACGAAGCGATGCGCCTGCGCCTGCCGGACTTTTTTATCCACAGCGGCGACACCATCTATGCTGACGGCCCGATACCGGCGCAGCTCCTCACCGAGGGCGGCCGGGTGTGGCGCAACATTACCAGCGAGGCGAAGAGCAGGGTCGCCAAAAGCCTCGACGATTTCCGTGGCAATTACCGCTACAACCTGATGGACGAAAACATCCGCCGCTTCAACGCCGAAGTCCCGCAGATCTGGCAATGGGATGACCACGAAGTGGTGAACAACTGGTCTCCGGGCACAGCACTGGGTGTGCGCTACGCCAACAAAGATATCCACAGCCTGGTCAGTCGTGGACGTCAGGCCTGGCTCGAATATGCACCGATGCGCTGGCAGAGCGCCGAGGGTGGCAAACGGATTTACCGTCAAATCGATTACGGGCCGTTGCTCGATGTGTTCGTGCTCGACATGCGCAGTTATCGCGGGGCCAATGACGCCAACCTGGGCGATGCCAAACCGTTTCTTGGGCGCGAGCAACTGGACTGGCTGAAGGCTTCGTTGAAAGCGTCCAAGGCCCAATGGAAAGTCATCGCCGCCGACATGTCGATTGGCCTCGGCGCACCGGATGGCAAGGTCAGCCCCGGCGTGACGCGCTGGGAAGCGGTGGCCAACGGTGACCCCGGACCGGCTCAGGGGCGGGAGCTGGAAATCGCCGAGCTGCTGGGTTTTCTGCGGGCGCAGCAGGTGCGCAATTTTGTCTGGCTGACGGCGGAGGTGCACTATTGCGCGGCGCATCACTATCACCCTGACCGTGCCGCGTTCCAGGACTTCGAACCGTTCTGGGAGTTTGTCGCGGGGCCGCTGAATGCGGGGAGCTTCGGCCCGGACACGCTGGACAGAACCTTCGGTCCTGAAGTGGTGTTCGAGAAAGCGCCACCGGTGCACAACATGTCGCCGTTTGGCGGATTCCAGTTTTTTGGCGAGGTGAACATCGAC
The DNA here is from genome assembly GCF_035065025.1 of Pseudomonas sp. YuFO8. NCBI lineage: Bacteria > Pseudomonadati > Pseudomonadota > Gammaproteobacteria > Pseudomonadales > Pseudomonadaceae > Pseudomonas > Pseudomonas sp. YuFO8. The sequence continues at coordinate 104,419 of NZ_JAXDEQ010000001.1, forward strand.
GGGCAGAGCGGGGAGTTGAGTGTGGTGTTGCGGGATCTGGAGGGGGTGGGGGTGTTCGAGCAGAAGTTGCAACCTCTGTAACAACACCAATCCCATCCTCCTGTAGGAGCTGCCGCAGGCTGCGATCTTTTGATGTTGAAAAAAAATCAAAAGATCGCAGCCTGCGGCAGCTCCTACAAGGGCGTGCGGGTCAGTAGACGTCGCGGCGGTAGCGGCCCTGTTCGATCAGGCGCTCGACCTCGGCAGCGCCGAGTACATCGTTGAGCACTTGATCGACGCCTGAGGCCATGCCCTGCAGGCTGCCGCAGATGTAGATCACCGCACCGTCCGCCAGCCATTTCTTCAGCTCATTGGCCGATTCGCGCAGGCGATCCTGCACGTAGATCTTCTCGGCCTGGTCCCGGGAAAACGCCAGGTCCAGGCGCTCGAGATCGCCGGCAATCAACCACTCTTCCAGCTCATCGCGACACAGGTAGTCGTGCTCACGATTGCGCTCGCCGAACAACAGCCAGTGACGCTGTTGGCCATCGGCGATGCGCGCCTTGAGCAGGCTGCGCAAGCCGGCGAGGCCGGTGCCGTTGCCCAGCAGGATCATCGGCACCGGTTCATTGGGCAGGTGGAAGCCGCTGTTGCGCCGCACCCGCAGGCTGATGCTGCCGCCCACGGGGGCGTGTTCGGTCAGCCAGCCGGAACCGACGCCAAGGCTGCCATCGGCATGCAGCTCCTGGCGCACGATCAGCTCCAGGACACCATCGGCGGCAATCGAGGCGATGGAGTACTCGCGCATCGCCAACGGCACCAGCGCATCCACCAGCGCCTGGGCATGCAAGCCGACCAGGTGCGTACGGTTCTCGGGCAGTTGGCGACCGGCGAGGGCCTGCTCCAGGGTTTGCGCCAAGCCATCGAGTTCAATCGTGGCGCGGCCGTCGATCCCCAGGCCGTCGAGGAAGTGTTCGATGGCCCAAGGGCAATTGCGTGGCAGCACTTCCACCAGGTCACCGGCCAGCCAACTGCTGGTGGTGGGGGCGGCCAGGCCAAGCAGGTACACCGGGGCACCGCTGCTGTCCGGGTTGAGCAGCTCGCGACGGGTCAGGGTCCAGTTGTCGTAACGCGGGGCCTGCCAGGTGTCGATCGGCGCCTGGCCGGTCAGCTGGCCGAGTTGCTGCTGCCAGTGACGCAAGGCATAGGGGTCGCCACTGTCGACTTCCACCGGTGCGAACAAGGTCTTGCCGCCGTGCTCGCCCAGCCAGTTGTGCAGGCGGTGGGCGAACCCGCAGAAGTGCTGATACTGCCGGTCGCCGAGCCCAAGCACAGCGTAGTTCAGGCTCTCGAGGCTCAACGCACGGCCCAGCACCTTGCGTTCGAAACCGCGGGCGCTGTCCGGGGCCTCGCCGTCGCCAAAGGTACTGACCACGAACAGCGCATTGCTTGAGCCCTGCAGATCCTGCTCGCTGACAGTGGCCAACGGCTGCACGTTGACTGGCAGGCCAGCAGCCTGCAACTGGCCGGCGGTCTGCCAGGCCAGTTGCTCGGCAAAGCCACTCTGGCTGGCGAAACCGATCAGCCATGCCGGGGTGTCGCCGGCGGGTTGGGCCAGGCCTTTGCGGGCGTCCTTGATCTGGCGTTTCTTGCGCCGACGATCCAGGTACAGCAGCCAGCCGGTGATGAAGAACAGCGGCATGCTCAAGGCCGTGAGCGTCAGGATGATGCGTCCGACGATGCCGAAGTAGCTGCCCACGTGCAGCGCATAGATGCTGGTCAGCAGTTGCGCTTTGACTCTCTTGTCGCTGTAGCGGTCATGGCGTTTGATCGCGCCGGTCACCGGGTCGAGGCTTATCTGGTTCAGCGCACGGTCGTGGGGCGAGTTTTTCAACAGGTAGAAAACGGTCGCCGGTTGCCCGGCCACGGGGGGCATGCGCGTGTTGTAGAAGCTCAGGTCGGGACCGGCGGCGCTGTAGATGCTGCTCCACATCGCCGAATAATCGGCCGTCGGCGCCGGACCGCTTGGCCCAGGGCCGCGTCCGCCGCGCACACGTTCGTTCTGCGGCGAATCGGAAAGCAATCGGGTCAGGCCCTTGTTGTACCACTCGTAGGACCAGGACAGCCCGGTCAACGCGGCCAGGAGGTAAAACACCAGGCACCAGGTGCCGGCAATCGAGTGCAGGTCCCAGTTGAAGCTGCGGCCTTTTTTCTTCCAGTCGAGGGTCAGCCAGGCGCGCCAGCTTTTCCACTGGCGAGGCCAGCGCAGGTACAGGCCGGACAGGCAGAAGAACACCAGGATCAGGGTGCAGGCACCGGTGATCTGCCGACCGGTATCGCCCATGGCAAGGAAGCGGTGCAGTTGCAGCATCAGGCCGAAGAAGCCCTGGCCGGTGGCGTCGCCCAGCAGTTCACCGGTGTAGGGGTCGAAGTAGCGCATGGGGCCGCGCCGCTCGCCCGCTGGCGGAGTGAAGAACACTTTGGCGGCAGTGTCGCTGTCGATGCCCACCGAGAGCATTGCGACTTTCATGCCCGTCGTCGCTTCGATCTTTTCCACCAGATCGGCGGGTGGCAGCACGCCAGCGACTTGCTTCTGGACTTGCAACACGGAAGGGTTCAGCGCGGACAGGATCTCATCCTGAAACGAGACCGTCGCACCGGTGATGCCCATCAGGGCCAGGACCAGTCCGGCAGTGATGCCAAAAAACCAGTGCAACTGGAACAGGGTTTTCTTCAACACGTCGCTCGCCTTGTTCGTTCAAAAGTAATCATCACGGCGCGCATTATGCCGTGGGTTGTCGAGAAACATTCCCTTTGCACACAAAAGCCCCGTTCACCTGGATGAACGGGGCTGGCCCCCTGTGAGCTGTCGAAGGCTGCGATCCTTTGATCTTGAAAAACAAAATCAAAAGATCGCAGCCTGCGGCAGCTCCTACAGGTGAGTACGCATTGCCCTGTAGGAGCTGTCGAGTGCAACGAGGCTGCGATCTTTTAAAAGGCAGCGCCTACAGGTTTGAGTCATCAGAAGTGGAAGTTGGTGCTCAGCAACGCAGTCCGGCCCGCCGCCTGGTTGGCGAAGTGGGTGGAGAACGCCTTGTCGTAGTAGGTGACGTCGGTCAGGTTCTGCACGTTCAGTTGCAGGTCGATGTTCTTGGTCAGCTTGTAGGCGGCCATCGCGTCGTAACGCACATAGTCGTTGACCATGGTGGTGTTGGCCACGCTGCCGAACACGTCGTCGACATAGAACGCACCGCCACCGATGGTCAGCTTCGGCGTGACCTGGTAGGTCGTCCACAGGCTGGCGCTGTTTTTCGGGGTGTTAGGCAGTTCGTTGCCATCGTTGGCCGCACCCAGCGGACCACCGTCAACCTGCTCGCTGTCCATGTAGGCGTAACCGGCGAAGACTTGCCATTTGTCGGTGAGCTTGCCGGTGGCCGACAGCTCGACACCCTGCACGCGGGTCTTGCCGGCGTTTTCGTACGAGGTGGTATCGACCTGCACACGGGCGTTGTCTTTCTCGGTGCGGAAGATATCCGCGGTCAAGGACAGACGATCGTTCAGCAGATCCCACTTGGTACCGATTTCGTAGTTCTTGGTGGTTTCCGGCTCCATGTCGCTGCTCAGCAGGTTGCCGTTACGATCCGGAGTGCCGCCCAGCGGGTTGCCGTCCTGACCTTCGCCAAGCGTGGAGCCCGGAGGCGTCGCGGACGTTGCGTAGGACGCATAGATGCTGCCGTTTTCCGCGGGTTTGTAGACCACACCGAACTGACCGGTAACGAACTCGCTGACGTCATCGCCCTTGGAAGTCGTGGTGCCGGCGGCGTTGTAGGTCTTGTAGTCGGTGTCGAAATGGTCGTAGCGCAGGCCCATGTTCACCAGCCACTGATCGGACAACGTCAGGGTGTCGAACACGTAAAGCGCGTAGGTTTTACCCGTGGTGTCGGTGCCGGCGTAGTTGCGGCTGATCGAACCGTTCCATGGATCGTTCGGGTTCGGGTTCGCCAGCGAGGTGCAGTTGTAGCCACTTGGTGCGCCGATGATTGCCGGGTTGCAAGTGGTGGTGGCTGCGGGTGTCCCCGGCGTGGTGTCGGTGTTGACGGTGTACGAGGACTTCTTGCTTTCCTCGCGGCTCAACTCGATACCGGTGGCGAAGCTGTTCTTGAAGCCGGCGATGTAGACATCACCGAACAGGTCGGTCTGGTTGGTGGTGGTATCGGTGTTGCTGACACGGGTGTTGGCCCGACGCCAGACGGTGCCGTTGTTGACGTTGCCCTTGCTGTCGTCCGGCTGGGTCAGGATGTAGTCCTGCATGCTGCTGCCGTGGCGCAGGGTGTTCTTGACGGTCAGTGCGTCGTTCAGGTCGTGCTCGACGGCGATGGTCGCGGTGTCGGTACGGCCTTTGCGGAAGTCACGATCGGTCAGGCCGTAGAAGTTGCTGCTGTCGCCGCCGGCGTAAGGCTTGTCCGGATTGGACTTGGTACGGGCAGCGGAGCCACCGGCCGGGATGGTGTAGGGAATACCCGAGTCCGGCGTGTCGTTGCTTTCCAGGTGGTAGTAGTCAAGGTTGACGCGGGTGTCGGTGCCCAGGCCAAAGGCCAGCGATGGCGCGACGCCCCAGCGATCGTAATCGACGCTTTCACGGCCGGCGACGTTGCTTTCGTGGCTCATCAGGTTCAGACGACCGGCAGCGGTGTCGGAGAACTGGTAGTTGCCGTCCATGGTGTAGCGCTGGGTCTGGTCTGAACCCCAGGTAAAACCACCGTCGAACGAGTCGCCCAGGTGCGCTTTCTTGCTCACCAGGTTGATGCTGCCGCCGGCAGCGCCGCGACCGCCAATGGCCGAGTTCGGGCCCTTGCTCACTTCGATCGATTCAACGGCGAAGATTTCGCGGCTCTGCGAACCGGTATCGCGCACGCCGTCCAGGTAGGTGTCCCCCTGGGCATCGAAGCCACGGATGAAAGGACGGTCGCCCTGTGGGTTGCCGCCTTCGCCAGCACCGAACGTGATGCCTGGAACGGTGCGCAGTGCGTCCTGCATGTTCAGGGCGCCGGTGTCCTTGAGGACCTGCTGCGGGATGACGGTGATCGAGCGCGGAGTGTCTACCAGAGGCGCGGTGTACTTGGGCGAGGAGGCTTTCTCGACGTTGTAGGAGGTCTCGTCCTGGGCTTCGCCGGTGATCGCGGTAGCGCCAAGGGAAATGGTGTTGCTCGGCGCTTTCTCGTCGGTTTTTTCGGCGGCGAAAGCCATGTGGCCCGCAGAGCCGGCCGTGATTGCCACGCCAATGGCGCAAGTGAGCAGACGCGGTGAACTGACCGGTAGTTGTGGGTGCTGACGTGACATTTTTTATTCCCCTCCCCAAGGATTTGAGGCGGCGGAATATAGGGTAAACACGTATTCGTATCAATTGCGAAACATTACTATTCGCACTGAATTTACATTCTTTACAATTTAACCTTACGGTTTTTGCTGTTTCATTCGTCTGGCGGGTTTTACACAGGCAATAAGAATCAATACCATTGGCACCCTTTTGCTTTCAGGTGCTTGCCCCATGCTGCTGCACATTCCCGGCTTGTTCGAAAAAGAAGAAGTGCAGCGCATTCGCGAGGCCTTGCAACAGGCCGATTGGGCCGATGGCAAGATCACCGCCGGCTATCAATCGGCCAAGGCCAAGCACAACCTGCAGCTGCCGGAAGGACATCCGCTGGCCAAGGAAATCGGCGCGGCCATGCTGGAGCGGCTGTGGAAGAATCCGCAGTTCATGTCGGCGGCATTGCCGCACAAGGTGTTTCCGCCGTTGCTGAACTGTTACACGGCCGGCGGCAGTTTCGACTTCCACATCGACAACGCCGTGCGCCAGCCCAAGGGCAGTATCGAACGGGTGCGCACCGACCTTTCCGCCACGCTGTTCTTCAGCGAACCCGAGGACTATGACGGCGGCGAACTGGAAATCCAGGACACCTACGGCACCCAGCGCGTGAAGTTGCCGGCTGGGGACATGGTGCTGTACCCCGGCACCAGCCTGCACAAGGTCAATGCGGTTACCCGAGGTACACGTTACGCCTCGTTCTTCTGGACCCAAAGCCTGGTGCGCGAAGACAGCCAGCGTGCCCTGTTATTCGAGATGGACGGGGCGATCCGGCAGTTGACCGAGGACGTGCCGGATCACCCTTCGCTGATTCGCCTGACCGGTACCTATCACAACCTGTTGCGTCGCTGGGTCGAGGTATGAGTTTTCAATTGCGTCGCGAGGAAGTCTTCGACGGCGATGCGCTCAAATCCATGCTTGATGAAAGCCCGGCCCGTGCTGCCCAAGCCATTTTGATGGCTGCCCGCGAAAACCTCCTCGATGCCCAGGCGTTGCTCGGGCAGATTCTGCTGGACGGGCAGGGGATCGCCCAGGATCAGCCTCTGGCCGTGCGCTGGTTTGACATCGCCGCCCGGCGTGGACATCTGATGGCGCGCAACATGCTCGGGCGTTGTCATGAGCATGGTTGGGGCTGCGAGGCGGATGCCGCTGTTGCCGCCGTACACTATCGCCAGGCTGCAGAAGCCGGGCTGGATTGGGCGATGTACAACTACGCCAATCTGCTGGCGACCGGGCGTGGGGTGGTTGAGGATCAACTGCAGGCGCTCAACCTCTATCGCCGCGCGGCTGAGCTGGGCCACGCGAAGTCGATGAATCTGCTGGGGCGATATCTGGAAGAAGGGCAGGTGTGCCCTGCGGACCCGGCGGCGGCCCGTGACTGGTATCGGCGTTCGGCCGAGGGTGGGGATTTTCGCGGGCAGTTCAGCTTTGCGGCGGTGTTGGCTGATGAAGGGAATGTCGATCAAGCGCTGGTTTGGCTACGTAAGGCGCTGATCACCGGGAATCTGAATTTTCTGCGGGTGGCGAGCGGGGCGCTGATGAGCGCCACGGATCCGCGCATCCAGATGCTGGCGAACGATTACCGCCGCCGCTGCACCGAACTCGCCTCGGTCCTGTAGGAGCCGGCTTGCTGGCGATTAACGGTCACGCGGTATATCTGGTTAACCGCGGTGCCTGGATCGCCAGCAAGCCGGCTCCTACAGGGTTGTGGTGGGTCGATATTTTGTAATCACCCACAAAAAAGCCCATGACACGTCATGGGCTTTTTGATTTCTGCGAGCGGTACTTACACGTAGAACGACTTCAGCGGCGGGAAGCCATTGAACTCGACGGCGCTGTAGCTGGTGGTGTACGCACCGGTCGACAGCCAGTACAGGCGATCACCGATGGCCAGGTTCAGCGGCAGGCCGTACTTGTAGTTCTCGTACATGATGTCGGCGCTGTCGCAGGTAGGACCGGCGATGACGACTTCTTCCATCTCGCCTTTCTTTTCGGTCCAGATCGGGAACTTGATGGCTTCGTCCATGGTTTCGATCAGGCCGGAGAACTTGCCCACGTCCGTGTACACCCAACGCTCGACGGCGGTACGGGATTTACGCGCGACCAGCACCACTTCGCTGACCAGGATGCCGGCGTTGGCGATCAGCGAACGGCCCGGCTCCAGGATGATTTCCGGCAGGTCGTCGCCGAAGTCTTCCTTGAGGAAGCGAATGATTTCTTCAGCGTAGGTTTCCAGGCTGTTGGTGCGGGTGATGTAGTTGGCCGGGAAGCCACCGCCCATGTTGATCAGCTTCAGAACGATGCCGTCTTCTTCCTTCAGGCGCTCGAAGATCACCTTGACCTTGGCGATCGCGGCGTCCCAGACGCTGATGTCGCGCTGCTGCGAGCCAACGTGGAAGGAGATGCCGTACGGCACCAGGCCCAGGTCACGGGCGAGGATCAGCAGGTCCATGGCCATGTCGGTCTGGCAGCCGAATTTGCGCGACAAAGGCCAGTCGGCGGTGGTCGAGCCTTCGGTCAGGATACGTACGTAGACTTTCGAACCCGGTGCGGCCTTGGCGATGTTGCGCAAGTCGGCTTCGGAGTCGGTGGCATACAGGCGCACGCCCTTCTCGTAGAAGTAGCGGATGTCCTTGGATTTCTTGATGGTGTTGCCGTAGCTGATCTGGTCGGCGCTGACGCCGCGGCTCAGCACTTTGTCCAGCTCGTAGATCGAGGCGATGTCGAAGCTCGAGCCTTTCTCTTTGAGCAGGTCGATGATTTCCACGGCCGGGTTGGCCTTGACCGCGTAGTAGACCTTGGCGAATTCGAAACCGGCGCGCAGGTCATCGTAGGCCTGGCTGATCATCGCGGTGTCGATCACCACGAACGGGGTTTCTTGCTTGTCGGCGAACGCCTTCATTTTCTGAAAGGTTTCGCGCGCGAAATAATCTTCGACCTGGATCGACATGCTGGGAACTCCTACTGGCAAACTGAAATTATCAATGGGTGCAAATGAACGTCCTCCGTATCCCCACTTTGGTTCGCCTACTTCCCAAGGCATGTCGCCGAAAGCAAAAAGGCCATGGGGAAGCGCTGCTTTCCCTTGGCCTTGCTGTCTCGTCGTCAGTACTTGAGCCGGATGGATCGTTTCCAGCATGGACGTTCGGCGCGAACTTTAGGGCGTGAGGGGCTTGAGATCAACAAAAAATGTCGCGTTTGTGCACGCTTCTGACGTGCGTCACGGATATCACTCTTTGTAGCGGACCGAGATGACGAACAGATGTTCCCCAAGAATTTTCAAGTGTTAAAAATACCTGCACGTTCGACGCTGTTGTGCGCCAATTTGCTGGGAGTATGAAGGCGTCAACATCGGCGACGTTGGCGGCGAGAGAAGGGGTGAAAGGGGATTTTGGTTGATAAGGAAGGTCTGGCAGGGCAAGAATTTCAAACATTGCTGTTGATATTTCTTGCCGCCCTGCAGATCACTGAACAATCACACTGAACCTGTGGGAGCCAGCCTGCTGGCGATGACAATTTCATCATCAAAACAGAGTTGACTGACATTGACCTATCGCCAGCAGGCTGGCTCCCACAGTTTTTCATGTTTACCGGGCGGTTCGAGTTATCAGGCGACCACTGCTTCAGCCGGCGAGACGATGCTGGTCTTCATCCCACGGGAACGACCGGAACTCAAATAAGCCGCAATCGACTCCTGAGTCACCTCACCCAAAAACACCCGCTCGGCATCCATCACCGGCAACCACGAGCGATTGAACTCATACATGCGCGACAACAGGATGCGCAAATGCTCGTCATACGCCGCCGTGGCGTTGAACTCACGCAGATACTGCCCGCAAGTGCCGCTCTGACGGTGCAGGTCGCGACGACGCACATAACCCAGCGCCTTGTTCTCGGCACAGGTGACCACCACGTAGCGACGGTCATGCTCGTCCATCAATTCCAGCGCATCGGCCACCGGCGTTTCCGGGCTTACCGACGGCGCGTTGTCCGCCGCATCTTCGGCTTTCACCAGCAACAGACGCTTGAGGGTGCTGTCCTGGCCGACGAAATTGCTGACGAAATCGTCCGCCGGGTGCGCCAGCAGGGTGTCCGGATGGTCGATCTGCAGCAGTTTGCCGGCGCGGAAGATCGCGATCTTGTCGCCCAGCTTGATGGCTTCGTCGATGTCGTGGCTGACCATGATCACGGTCTTGTTCAGCGCCCGCTGCATCTCGAAGAACTCGTTCTGGATCATCTCGCGGTTGATCGGGTCGACCGCGCCGAACGGTTCGTCCATCAGCAACAGCGGTGCATCGGCGGCCAGTGCGCGAATCACGCCGATCCGCTGTTGCTGGCCACCGGACAGTTCCCGCGGGTAGCGATGCAGGTACTGCTTGGGTTCCAGCTTGATCATGCTCATCAACTCGCGGGCGCGGTCGTGGCATTTCTGTTTGTCCCAGCCGAGCAGCTTGGGCACCACCACGATGTTTTCTTCGATGGTCATGTTGGGGAACAGGCCGATCTGCTGGATCACATAACCGATGTTGCGGCGCAGGGTCACTTCGTCGAGGCCGGTGGTGTCTTCGCCATTGATCAGGATCTTGCCCGAGGTCGGTTTGATCAGGCGGTTGATCATCTTCAGCGTGGTGCTCTTGCCGCAACCCGAAGGCCCGAGGAATACGCAGATTTCGCCTTCATTGACGGTCAGGCTCACCGAGTCCACGGCTTTCACGTCTTTGCCGTTGCTTTGGAAGGTCTTGCTGAGGTTTTGAAGTTCAATCATTTGAGCAGTCCTTTTGGAGTCAGCGAGCGTTGCAGCCATTGCAGAAGCAGGTCGGCGAAGATGGCCAGGAGGCTGACCAGCACGGCGCCGACGATCAGCATCGACATGTCGCTGCGGCTGATGGAAGCGAGGATGAGTACGCCGAGGCCGCCGGCGCCGATGGTGGCGGCGATGGTCATGACGCCGATGTTCATGACCACGGCGGTGCGCACACCGGCGAGGATCACCGGCACGGCAATCGGCAGTTCGACCATGCGCAGGCGTTGGCCGAAGGTCATGCCGATGCCGCGCGCGGCTTCGCGGATGCCCGGTTCGACGTTGGTCAGGGCCAGGTAGGTGTTACGCATGATCGGCAGCAGCGAATACAGGAATACCGCGGTGATGGCCGGCATCGGGCCCAGGCCTTGGCCGAACTTGGAGTAGAACGGCAGCAGCAGGCCGAACAGGGCAATCGACGGCACGGTCAGCAGCACCGTGGCGCTGGCCTGGAGCGGGCCGGCGAGCGTCGGGAAACGCGTCATCAACACGCCCAGCGGCACGCCGACCACGATCGCCAGGGTCACGGCGATGCCCACCAGGGTGATGTGTTGTCCGGTCAGGTGCAGTACCTGTGCCCAGTCGAGGTGGGAAAAGGCGTTGAGAAATTCCATGGCTTTTCCTCCTTATTTGATTGGATGCTGGCGCAGGAAATCTGCGGCAACGGACGAAGGACTTTGGTGATCGACATCGACCCGTGCATTGAGCTCGCGCATGGTGTTGTCGTCGAACAGTTCAGCCAGCGGCTTGAGCTGTTCGGCCAATTGCGGGTGCGCATCGAGGTAGGCCTGGCGCACCACGGGCGCGGCGGTGTAGTCGGGGAAGTAGTGCTTGTCGTCTTCCAGCAGCTTGAGCTTGAAGGCGTTCAAGCGACCGTCGGTGGTGTAGACCAGACCGGCGAATACTTGACCGTTGCGCAGGGCGGTGTAGACCAGGCCGGCGTCCATCTGGCGGATGTTCTTGCGGGTCAGGCTCATGTCGTACAGCTTGACCATGCCGTCCAGACCGTCGGAACGGTTGGCGAACTCGGTGTCCAGCGCCACCAGATTGTTGGTCCTGGCTTCATCGCGCAGCACCTTGTTCAGATCGCTGATGCTGTGGATCTGCGGGTATTTATCCGCGACGTTTTTCGGCAGGGCGAGGGCATAGGTGTTGCTGAATTTCGACGGGGTCAGCCAGACCAGGCCTTTTTTCCCGTCGAGTTCTTTCACCCGGGCGTAGGACTGTTCGCTGTCGAGTTTTTCCGTCACATGGTTGTAGGCCACCAGCGACACGCCGGTGTATTCCCAAAGCATGTCCAGCTGCCCGCTTTCGTGTGCGCTGCGGGCCAGATTGCTGCCCAGGCCGCCGGTCACCTGCACGTCATAACCCTTGGTGCGCAGGTACTGGGAGGTGATCTCCGCCAGCAGCGTCTGTTCGGTGAACACCCGGGCGCCGATGCGGATCAACGGTTTTTCCGCGGCTTGGGCAAATCCTGCGAACAGCAGGACGCAGCCCAGTAAAAAGCTTGAAGTCTTCATGATGATTCCTTTGCCGAGGCTTAAGACGGGCGCAAACCGCGTTCGAGCCAGAGACGGCTGGCGATTGTCACCAGGCCATCGAGCAGCAACGCCAGCAGGGCGGTGCAGGCCGCGCCCAGCAGCAGTTGCGGCTGGTTGTTCAGGGCGATGCCGGGGAAGATCAGGCTGCCCAGGCTGTTGGCGCCGATCAGGAACGCCAGTGGCGCGGTACCCACGTTGATCGCCAGCGCCACGCGCACGCCACCGATGATGATCGGCACGGCATTTGGCAGTTCGACCCGCCACAGCACTTGAGACGGGGTCATGCCGATGCCGACGGCGGCTTCCTTGAGCGAACCCTGGACGTTTTTCAGGCCTTCGTAGGTGTTGCGCACGATGGGCAACAGTGAAGCGAGGAACAGGGCGAAGATCGCGGGGCCGCTGCCGATGCCGAGGATGCCCAGGGCGATGGCCAGTACGGCGAGAGGCGGCACGGTGTTGCCGATGTTGAAGAGCTGCATGAAGCGCTCGGCGCGACCCACCATGCTCGGGCGGCTGAGGAAGATGCCGGCGGGGATGCCCACAACGAGGGCGGCCAGCATGGAAGCGAGGACGAGAATCAGATGAGCTTGCAGGTAAAACAACAAATCGTCGCGGTAGTGTTCGATCGTGTTGATGCCGATCCAGTGGATCAGCAGGGCCAGAAGGGCGATTACCAGCGCGCCTCCTATCAGCCCTTTGCCATAGCGAATAGCCACAGGCGGACTCCTTTTTTTCAGTCGGCGAACACTTCCCCGTGTGGCAACGCCATTCCTGGCTGCCGAAAAAGTGATCGCGAGATGCAGCTCATGCCGAGCGCTTTCCACTGTAGGAGCGAGCTTGCTCGCGATGGGCGTCAACGATAACGCTGGGTACCTGAATGTACGCGTTGTCTGGACGTTTTTCGCGAGCAAGCTCGCTCCTACAGAGGGTCGGCGCACGGCTATCGAGCCATGAGCACAGCCTCGTCAGGCTGAAATGCGGGTGTTTCAGGCCCCCGACGAGTGGTCGTTACGGGGGAGTGGACGTCTCCGTGCTTTAAAAGGTTCCCATCTACGGCAGCATTTGGCCACCCCTGATGTGCTCAACGGTTCGGTTATTGACTCAACTTGGGCTATAATCTGCGCCCTTTTTTGAATCACCTGCCAGGCGATTTCCCATGACCAAACAGGCCGCCGAAGTCGCGAAACGCCGCACTTTCGCCATTATTTCCCACCCCGATGCCGGTAAGACCACCATCACCGAGAAGCTCTTGCTGATGGGCAAGGCGATTGCGGTAGCCGGTACGGTGAAATCTCGTAAATCCGACCGCCATGCCACCTCCGACTGGATGGAAATGGAAAAACAACGGGGTATTTCCATTACCACGTCGGTCATGCAGTTCCCGTATCGCGAGCACATGATCAACCTGCTCGACACCCCGGGCCACGAAGACTTCTCCGAAGATACCTACCGCACCCTGACGGCAGTGGACTCGGCCTTGATGGTCCTCGACGGCGGTAAGGGCGTTGAGCCACGGACCATCGCCCTGATGGACGTCTGCCGTCTGCGTGACACGCCGATCGTCAGCTTCATCAACAAACTCGACCGTGACATCCGCGACCCGATCGAACTGCTCGACGAAATCGAAGCGGTCCTCAAGATCAAGGCCGCGCCGATCACCTGGCCGATCGGCTGCTACCGTGATTTTAAAGGCGTGTATCACCTCGCCGACGACTACATCATCGTCTACACCGCCGGTCACGGCCACGAACGTACCGAAACCAAGATCATCGAGAAGCTCGATTCCGATGAAGCCCGCGCCCACCTGGGTGACGAGTACGAGCGTTTCATCGAGCAACTGGAGCTGGTGCAGGGTGCCTGCCACGAATTCAACCAGCAGGAATTCCTCGATGGCCAGCTGACCCCGGTGTTCTTCGGTACCGCACTGGGCAACTTCGGTGTCGACCACGTACTCGACGCCGTCGTTGACTGGGCGCCGCGCCCACTGGCCCGGGTGGCCAACGAGCGCACCGTGGAGCCGGTGGAAGAGAAGTTCTCGGGCTTCATCTTCAAGATCCAGGCGAACATGGACCCGAAACACCGCGACCGTATCGCCTTCATGCGCATCTGCTCCGGCAAGTACGAAAAAGGCATGAAGATGCGCCACGTGCGCACCGGCAAGGACGTGCGCATCGGCGACGCGCTGACCTTCTTCTCCTCCGAGCGTGAGCAACTGGAAGAAGCGTTTGCCGGGGACATCATCGGCCTGCACAACCACGGCACCATCCAGATCGGCGACACCTTCAGCGAAGGCGAAGTCCTGGGCTTCACCGGCATCCCGCACTTCGCGCCGGAACTGTTCCGCCGCGTACGCCTGAAGGACCCGCTGAAATCCAAGCAACTGCGCCAGGGCCTGCAACAGCTGGCCGAAGAAGGCGCGACCCAGGTGTTCTTCCCGGAACGCAGCAACGACATCATCCTCGGCGCCGTCGGTGTGCTGCAGTTCGACGTGGTCGCCAGCCGCCTGAAGGAGGAATACAAGGTCGAGTGCTCCTACGAGCCAATCACCGTTTATTCCGCGCGCTGGATCGAATGCAGCGACAAGAAGAAGCTTGAGGAATTCTCCAACAAGGCCGTGGAAAACCTGGCACTGGACGGCGGCGGTCACCTGACCTACCTCGCGCCTACCCGGGTCAACCTGGCCCTGATGGAAGAGCGCTGGCCGGACGTGAAATTCCGCGCGACGCGCGAGCATCACTAAGCGCTACAGCAAAGGCGAAGCTTTCTGGCTTCGCCTTTTTTACAATCAAAAGATCGCAGCCTCCGGCAGCTCCTACATTGATCCGTGTAGGAGCTGCCGAAGGCTGCGATCTTTTGATCTTTTCGGCATAACTATTATTCAAAACCAGTCTGCCAATTACGGGCAATTTCCCTTAAGCGTTAGCGTCCTATTATGGAGAACGAGGCTGATCGCGACTAGATTTAATCAGCGCCAGACAGGCACTCTACGAAAGGATGGACTCGGCTATGAACAGGTTGCTACGCGTTGTGTTGCTGTTGAAGGTGTTGGTGATGCTGGCCCTCGGCAGTTCGGCGGTCTGGGCCGAGTGCGAGGATCATGAAACCCAGGCGTCGAGCGGGCAGGGGACCCACGGTGAGCTGATGATCGCCAAGTCCGAATCGGAACCGGGCGACAAGGGGCAGGGTGGTGCCGACAACGATGATGACTCGACCACCGATGAACCGGACTCCGACGATTCGGACGAAGGCGATAGCCAGACGTAAATGGCAGACAAAACAACCCCCCTGTAGGAGCGAGCTTGCTCGCGATGGACGTCAACGATGACACGTGCTTTCAGGAAGAACGCGGCGTATTTGAGTGCATCGCGAGCAAGCTCGCTCCTACAGGAGTTCTGGGCTCAGGCTTGAAGCCCGTAGACCACTGGCCCGTGATGACCGAAGTCGATGAACGCCTCGGCGCCAACGATAATTCGAGCAGCGCTCTGGACCTTCACATCCCACGCCAACCCTCCTGAAGGACCAAAGGAAACCCACCCGGACCCGGACCGGCCGAAGCGGGTGTCATGCTCTCCATTGTGCAACAACCTGCCAGCGATGATATGCAGTGCCCGATTGTGACCGACCACGACAATCTTGCCATCCGGCTGCTGGGCCAAGGATCTCCAGAATGTTTCAGGACCGGTGTCGGTCAATACCGGACGCCCGCCATTCCACTCCTTGTCGGGGTGACCGTCTGCGGTAAATCTCATCACCATGCCGATGGTATCCAGCAGACCGCCAGCACACACCAGCTTGCCATCAGCCTGTGCGATGAGTTGACGCATTCTGAGTGAGCCATCCGATATTGCGAAGAAAGCAAACCCATCGACACCAAATTGGCTATCGATCTTCCCTTGCAGATCATAACGTGCAAGAAAGAGCTGACCGGATAAGGTGGTCCCGCCAACAACTATTTTTCCGCCTTGAATCACAACGCTGTTAACACGGATGAAGTCATCCCCGTTTTCGATCTCGATAAAACCCCTCGTGCCGAAACCGGTATCGAGTTCACCATTACCGTGCAGGCGCACCAGCAGTGACCCTTGGGATTCACTGATGTAATAAGTGAACGACACAAGCACTTTTCCATCACCCTGCAGACAACCGTCGATCAACTCCACTTGGGAATAATCATGCTGTGCCACAGGAACAACGACACTGCCAAAGACCAGGTCAGGGCTGCCGTTGGCATTAAAGCGTCTCAGTGCTGCCCGGCGGATACCGTCGGGTTCCCGGGTCTCGCCGATCACAAGGATCTTGCGATCGTCCTGCAGTAGCAAGCGCACCGGCGTTGCCTGTTTACCGCTGACAAACTGCCACTCACCGGTGTTGCCGTCATGACCAAAGTTCGTGTCCTTGATACCGTCAAAATCGGTGCGGTACAGAGTGAAACCCTTTCCCTGCTGGGTAGCGTAGGTCAGGGCACCTTCAGCCGATAACACAACGGCCATGACCGAGCCGGCCAGAAAGTCGGGGCGGATCTGGCCAAAATCACCAAATCCCGGGTCTAGCTGACCAGCGTTTTCGATTGTTGTTTGAATTTCCATGATGCTTGCACCTGTCCCTGTCGTTTGAATGTTTCCGGGTCTACGCCTTGTGTCGCGTGACTCTCCGACGGGATTCAAACAAAACGGCTGGGCGTGCGTAACTGTCAGAAAAGACAGTGCACTTGTGCAAACAAAAGAAAAACCCCTCCTCCCTCGATTGATGGCAATCGAAAGAGAAGGGGTTTGCCTGATTAAAGCGCCTCAGTGACCGAGGCGTTATTTACGCCGCGCCGTCGAGGAATTGCTCGGCGTAATGGCAAGCCACCTGGCGACTGTCGAGCAGGCGCAAGGCCGGCTCTTCAGTGCTGCAACGCTCGGTGGCGTAAGGGCAGCGCTTGTGGAAAGCGCAGCCGGCGGGCGGGTTCAGCGGGTTGGGCAACTCGCCGACGATCTTGATTTTCGGTTTGTCCGGGTCCGGGTGGATGGTCGGCGTGGCCGACAACAGCGCCTGGGTGTACGGGTGCAGGGGACGGGTGTAGATGTCTTCCTTGGGCCCCATTTCCACCGGGCGGCCGAGGTACATCACCATCACGTGGTCGGCGACGTGACGCACCACCGCCAGGTTGTGGGAGATGAACACGTAGGCGGTGTTGAACTCTTGCTGCAGGTCCATGAACAGGTTGAGCACCTGCGCCTGGATCGACACGTCCAGCGCCGAGGTCGGTTCGTCCGCCACCAGCACTTTCGGTTGCAGCATCATGGCGCGGGCCAGGGCGATCCGCTGACGCTGACCGCCGGAGAACATGTGCGGATAGCGCTGGTAGTGCTCGGGACGCAAGCCCACCTGCTTCATCATCGCCTGGACTTTCTCGCGACGTTCGGTGGCCGACAGGTTGGTGTTGATCAGCAAGGGCTCTGCCAGCTGATCACCGATTTTCTGCCGTGGGTTCAACGAGGCGTATGGGCTCTGGAACACCATCTGCACGTCTTTGCGCAGTTGCTTGCGCTGGGCCTTGTCGGCACCGGCGACTTCCTGGCCGGCGATTTTCAGGGAGCCGGAGGACGGCTCCTCGATCAGGGTGAGGGCACGGGCCAGGGTGGACTTGCCACAGCCCGACTCACCCACGACAGCGAGGGTCTTGCCGGCTTCCAGTTCGAACGACACCCCGTTGAGGGCGCGCACGGTAGCGTGACCCTTGAACAGGCCACGGGACACTTCGTAGTGACGGGTCAGGTCGCGGGCGGTAAGTACGACGGCCATTACGCCACCTCCTGGTTCAGCGGGTAGAAGCAGCGGGCGAGGCTGTTGCTTTTCGGGTCAAGGGCCGGACGCTGCACACGGCAGTTGTCCTGCACGTACGGGCAGCGCGGCGACAGCAGGCAGCCCTGCGGACGGTCGTAGCGACCGGGGACGATGCCCGGCAGGGTCGACAGGCGCGAGGCGCCCAGGCTGTGTTCCGGAATCGCCTTGAGCAGCGCTTCACTGTACGGGTGCGCCGGGATATCGAACAGTTGCGGCACCTGGCCAACTTCGACAGCCTGGCCGGCGTACATTACGCACACGCGCTGGGCGGTTTCGGCCACGACCGCGAGGTCGTGGGTGATCAGCACCAGGCCCATGTTCTGCTCTTTCTGCAACGCCAGCAGCAGGTCCATGATCTGCGCCTGGATCGTTACGTCCAGCGCGGTGGTCGGTTCGTCGGCGATCAGCAGTTTCGGCTCGCCGGCAATCGCCATGGCGATCGCAACGCGCTGGCTCATGCCACCGGACAGTTGGTGCGGGTAGGCGTCCATGCGG
This sequence comes from Pseudomonas sp. YuFO8, assembly GCF_035065025.1. Classification (NCBI taxonomy): domain Bacteria; kingdom Pseudomonadati; phylum Pseudomonadota; class Gammaproteobacteria; order Pseudomonadales; family Pseudomonadaceae; genus Pseudomonas; species Pseudomonas sp. YuFO8. The sequence goes on from NZ_JAXDEQ010000001.1 coordinate 122,429, forward strand.
CTGGCCGCGCCCGGGATTTCTACTTTTTCCAGCAACTCGATGGCGCGCTTGCGCGCGGCCTTGCCGGACATTTTCAGGTGCAGGCGCAGCACTTCTTCGATCTGGAAACCGACGGTGTAGCTCGGGTTCAGCGCGGTCATCGGGTCCTGGAAGACCATCGACAGGTCCTTGCCGACGATCTGCCGACGCTGACGGTTGCTGAGCTTGAGCATGTCCTTGCCGTCGAAGCTGAGCGAGTCGGCGGTGACGATGCCGGGATGCTCGATCAGGCCCATCAGCGCCATCATGGTCACGGATTTACCCGAACCAGACTCGCCAACGATGGCCAGCACTTCGCCCTTGTCCACTTTCAGGTCGAGGCCATCGACCACGGGCGTGGCGTTCTTGTCGCCGAAGCGAACGTTGAGATTCTTGATTTCTAACAGTGACATTGGAATCTCCTCAGGCGGCGTTCTTGAGTTTCGGGTCCAGCGCGTCGCGCAGGCCGTCACCCATCAAGTTGATTGCCAGCACGCTGAGCAAAATGGTCAAACCAGGCAGACTGACTACCCACCAGGCGCGTTCGATGTAGTCGCGAGCCGAGGCCAGCATGGTGCCCCACTCAGGGGTTGGCGGCTGAACGCCAAGGCCGAGGAAGCCCAGTGCGGCGGCATCGAGAATCGCCGAGGAGAAGCTCAGGGTGGCCTGGACGATCAGCGGCGCCATGCAGTTGGGCAGCACGGTGACGAACATCAGGCGTGGCAGGCCGGCACCGGCCAGGCGCGCGGCGGTCACGTAGTCGCGGTTCAGTTCACCCATCACCGCGGCGCGGGTCAAACGAACGTAGGACGGCAGGGACACCACGGCGATGGCGATCACGGTGTTGATCAGGCCAGGGCCGAGGATGGCGACGATCGCCACGGCCAGCAGCAGGGACGGCAGGGCCAGCATGATGTCCATCAGGCGCATGATGGTCGGGCCGACGGCTTTCGGGAAGAAACCGGCGAACAGGCCCAGCAGGATCCCCGGTATCAGCGACATCACCACCGACGACAAGCCGATCAGCAGCGACAGGCGCGAACCCTGGATCAGGCGCGACAGCAGGTCGCGACCCAGTTCATCGGTCCCCAGCAGGAACTGGATCTGCCCGCCTTCCAGCCAGGCTGGCGGGGTGAGCAGGAAGTCGCGGTACTGCTCGCTCGGGTCATGGGGGGCAACCCACGGGGCGAAGATGGCGCAGAAAATCACCAGCAGCATGAACATCAGGCCGGCAACGGCACCTTTGTTCCTGGAAAACGCTTGCCAGAATTCCTTGTATGGAGACGGGTACAGCAGGCTTTGATCCACGGCGGAAGCGGCGGTGGCTACTGAGGATGTTGGAGTGCTCATGGTATTGACCTCAGCGCTGATGACGGATGCGTGGGTTGGCAAAGCCGTAGAGGATGTCCACTACGAAGTTGACCAGAATCACCAGGCAGGCGATTAACAGGATGCCGTTTTGTACGACGGGGTAGTCACGGGCGCCAATGGCTTCGATCAGCCATTTGCCGATGCCCGGCCAGGAGAAGATGGTCTCGGTCAGGACCGCACCGGCCAGCAGTGTGCCGACTTGCAGGCCGACCACGGTCAGCACCGGAATCAGCGCGTTGCGCAGGCCGTGCACGAACACCACGCGCGACGGCGACAGGCCTTTGGCGCGGGCGGTACGGATGTAGTCTTCACGCAGCACTTCGAGCATCGACGAACGGGTCATGCGCGCGATCACCGCCAGCGGGATGGTGCCCAGCACGATGGCCGGCAGGATCAGGTGATGCAGGGCATCGAAGAACGCGCCGACGTCATCGGCCAGCAGCGTATCGATCAGCATGAAGCCGGTGCGCGGCTCGATGTCATAGAGCAGGTCGATCCGCCCGGACACCGGGGTCCAGCCCAGGGACACCGAGAAGAACATGATCAGGATCAGACCCCACCAGAAGATCGGCATCGAGTAGCCCGCCAGGGAGATGCCCATCACCCCATGGTCGAACAGGGACCCTCGCTTGAGGGCCGCGATCACCCCGGCCAGCAGGCCCAGGATGCCGGCGAACAGCAGGGCGGCCATGGACAGTTCCAGGGTCGCAGGGAAGAGGGAGGTGAACTCGTTCCAGACGCTTTCACGGGTACGCAGGGATTCCCCGAGATCGCCGTGGGCCAGTTTGCCGATGTAATCCAGGTACTGGGCATACAGGGGTTTGTTCAGACCTAGGCGTTCCATTGCCTGAGCGTGCATTTCCGGGTCGACTCTGCGTTCGCCCATCATGACTTCCACGGGGTCGCCAGGGATCATGCGAATCAACGCGAATGTCAGCAAGGTGATGCCGAAGAACGTGGGGATCAGTAACCCCAGTCGGCGGGCAATAAAACTAAACATCGTAAGGTGTACCTCATCAGCCGGTTAGGCGTGCCCGGCATGCCAGGGTGCGGCAATGCCGGGAGTTTCTTATCTACTTCACCTGGGTGGTGGCGAAGTTATTGGTGGTGAGCGGGCTAATCTGGTAGCCCTCTACGTTGTTGCGCATTGCGGTAAACATTCTAGTGTGTGCGAGGCTGATCCATGGCTGGTCCTGGTTAAAGATAACCTGAGCCTGTTCGTACAGCGCTGCACGCTCGGCCGGGTCGGTTTTTTCACGGGCCTGGTCAAGCAGGGCCTGGAATTTTTCATTGCACCAGCGAGCGTAGTTTTCGCCGTTCTTCGCGGCCTCGCAACTGAGCATAGGCGTCAGGAAGTTATCCGGGTCGCCGTTATCGCCCGCCCATCCGGCGGAAACCATGTCGTGCTCGCCGTTTTTCGCGCGCTTGAGCATCTCGCCCCATTCCATTACGCGGATGTCGATCTTGATCCCGACCTTGGCCAGGTCGGCCTGCATCATCTGCGCGGCAAGCATCGGGTTCGGGTTGGTTGCGCCGCCACCGTTGCGGGTGAACAGGGTGAAGGTGGTGCCTTCCGGTACGCCGGCTTCCTTGAGCAGGGCGCGCGCCTTGTCCAGGTCGCGGGTCGGGTTTTTCAGCGTGTGGTTGTAGCCCAGCAGGGTGTCCGGGTACGGGTTGACCGCCACGGTGGCATTGCCCTTGCCGAACAGCGCGTTGACCGCGGCTTCCTTGTCGAACGCGATGTCGATGGCCTTGCGCACGCGCGCATCGCTCAAGTACTTGTGCGTGGTGTTGATGGCGATGTAGGCGACGGTCATCGCGTTCATTTCCTCGACCTTCAGGTTCGAGTCTTTCTTGATGCTCGGAATGTCATCCGGCTTCGGATACAGCGCGACCTGGCATTCGTTGGCCTTGAGCTTCTGCAGGCGCACGTTGTTGTCGGTGGCGATGGCCAGGATCAGCGAATCGGCCGGCGGCTTGCCACGGAAGTAGTCCGGGTTGGCCTTGAAGCGAACCTGGGCGTCCTTGTTGTAGCGCTGGAAGACGAACGGCCCGGTGCCGATCGGTTTGCTGTTGAGGTCGCCGGTCTTGTTGGCCTTGAGCAACTGGTCGGCGTACTCGGCAGGGTAGATCGAGGAGAACGCCATGGCGATGTCGGCCAGGAACGGCGCTTCGCGGCGGGTCAGGGTGAACTTGACCGTGTTGTCGTCGACCTTCTCGACGCTCTTGAGCAGCTCTTTGAAGCCCATGCTTTCAAAGTACGGGAAACCGACGCTCGAGAGCTTGTGCCACGGATGGTTCGGGTCCAGCTGGCGCTGGAAGCTCCAGACCACGTCGTCGGCATTCATGTCGCGGGTCGGCTTGAAGTAGTCGGTGGTGTGGAACTTGACGCCTTTGCGCAAGTGGAAGGTGTAGGTCAGGCCGTCTTCACTGATGTCCCAGGATTCGGCCAGGGCCGGAATCACCTCGGTGGTCCCTGGTTTGAAGTCCGCCAGGCGATTGAAGATGGTTTCGGCCGCCGCATCGGCTGTGACTGCAGTCGTGTACTGGACCATGTCGAAGCCTTCGGGGCTGTTTTCGGTACAGACGACCAGCGGCTTGGCCGATACACCCACCGCGACGCTCAGCAAGGCGGCCGCGATGGCCGCGCGTAGGGGAAGCATTTTCATCAAGAACCCTCTGCAATCGGTTTAAGGACAATAGTCGGACGGCTGATTCGTCGCTGAATCAGCCATCCGGCGGGTGCATTTACAGGATGTTGAACGGAACCGTGGTCACCAGACGGAACTCGTTGATGCTGCCATCAGCCTGGTTTTCACTGGCGCGGTGAGCGGTGTAGGTGCCACGGATAGTGGTGGCCTTGAACGGACCGCTCTGCACGGCGTAGGTTGCACCGATGCCGTATTCGTAGTGGTGTTCGCCGTCTTGCGACTGGATACCGTCGTAGCCCTTGTCCGCCACGCCCTTGTTGCCGGTGTAGTGGGTACCGTCGATGCCCCAGCCACGTGCCTGGTAGATGTTGAACTTCAGGCCGGGCACGCCGTACTCGGCCATGTTCAGGCCGTAGGCGATCTGGAAGGACTTCTCGTTCGGGCCGTTGAAGTCCGACAGCAGGGAGTTGGCCAGGTAGATGCCGTTGGTTTCGTGCAGGTAGTCGAAGTACTCGTTACCGTTCACTTCCTGGTACGAGAAGGTCAGGGTGTGCGCCTGGTGGGTCAGGCCGAACGACAGGGAGTAGGTGTCGTTGTCGATGTCGCCGATCAGTGCTTTGCCTTCTTCCTGGGTCTTGTAGTAGTTCAGGCCGGTGGTCAGGCTCAGGACCTGGCTGTCACCCAGTACGTGGGTGGCGCCGAAGTAGTACTGGTTCCAGATGTCTTCGGCCTGGGTGGCCCAGAGGCTGGTGGTCAGGCTGGCGAACGGGGTGTAGGTGATGCCGCCGGTGTAGACGTGATCGGTTTCAACGATGCCGTTGGCGTATTCGGTGCGGAACTTGCGCTGGCTTTCTTCGGTACGCGGAGAGTTGCGATCGAAGGTGGCCAGGTCGAATTGCAGGTTGTTCAGCTCTTCACTGTGGATCGCCACACCCTGGAAGCTCGAAGGCAGCGCACGGTTACCGATGACGTCGACCATCGGGCTGCTGAAGTTCTGGCGACCGGCAGTCAGGGTGGTGTTGGAAATACGCGCCTTGACGTTGGCCAGGCCCAGCTTGCTCCACTGGCCAACGGCGTCGCCGCCTTCTTCGGTCAGGGTACGGTTGTTGCCCGCGCCTGGGCGAGTGCCCGGTGCGCCACCGTTGTTGGACGCCAGGTCCTTGCGGTCCTGGTCCAGGGCGATGGCGTTGTAGGCCGCGACTTCAGTGCTGAAACCGAGGGCACCTTCGGTGAAGCCCGAGTTGTACTTGACGATCGTGCCTTGAACCCAGTTGATACGGCGGTCAGTCGGGGTCGAAACGCCGTCTTTCTTGTAGGAAAATTTGGCCCCACGTTTCAGTTGTTCGTTGGCGTACCAGTTACGGGTCGTGCCGCTGATCGACTGGCCTTCGAGGAAGCCGGTGGCTTCGCTCTGGGCGCTTTTTTCATTCAGGGTCACCGGGGTATACGCCTGGCTTTGGGTTTCAGCGTATGCCGTGGCGGTTACGCTGCTGATGGCCAGGGCCAGTATCGCAGTGCTGCTCAGTTTCATGGGTGAAGCTCCTTACTTTCTATTATTAATGCCGGTCTTTTTTGGTGATCCGGCTATTTGCTTTGGAACACTTGCACACATCGCAAACGTTTGCTGTGGACCAGAATGGCGAATGACGGCAATACGCTTGCGTGGAGGCGCAATGCGCCCCCAGCGTTTTCAGCTACACGGTTTTATTTTTCGATGCCGACACCCGAGAACACGTTGCGACCGAAGGGGCTGACCTTGAACCCTTCGACTTTGGCGCTCAACGGCTGGTTGACCGTCGAGTGGGCGACCGGCGTGATCGGTACCTGCTGCTTGAGGTACTGCTGCGCCTGTTTGTAGAGCACGGTGCGCTGGTCGCGGTCGGTCACGACCTTGGCCTGCTTGATCAGCTTGTCGTAAGCCGGATCACACCACATGGAGTAGTTGTTGCCGCCAATGGCGTCGCAGCTGTACAGCGTGCCGAGCCAGTTGTCCGGGTCACCGTTGTCGCCGGTCCAGCCGATCAGGCTGATATCGTGCTCGCCATTCTTGGTGCGCTTGATGTACTCGCCCCATTCGTAGCTGACGATCTTGACCTTGAGGCCGATCTTCGCCCAGTCAGCCTGGAGCATCTCGGCCATCAACTTGGCGTTGGGGTTGTAGGGGCGCTGTACGGGCATGGCCCACAGGGTGATTTCGGTGCCTTCCTTGACGCCGGCAGCCTTGAGCAGTTCCTTGGCTTTTTCCGGGTTGTAGGCGGCGTCCTGGATACTGTCGTCGTAGGACCATTGGGTCGGCGGCATGGCGTTGACCGCCAGTTGCCCCGCACCCTGGTAAACGGCGTTGAGAATGCTTTGCTTGTTCACCGCCATGTCCAGCGCCTGGCGCACTTCGAGCTGGTCGAAGGGCTTGTGCCGTACGTTGTAGGCGATGTAACCCAGGTTGAAGCCGGGCTTTTCGATCAACTGCAGCGCGGGGTCGTTTTTCAGCGCAGTCACGTCGGCGGGGCGCGGGTGCAGGGTGACCTGGCACTCGTTGGCCTTGAGCTTCTGCACGCGCACCGAGGCGTCGGTGTTGATGGCGAAAATCAGATTGTCGAGCTTGACCCGGTCAGGGGCCCAGTATTGCTTGTTGCCGGTGTAACGGATGTTTGAGTCTTTCTGGTAGCTCTTGAACACGAACGGCCCGGTGCCGATCGGCTTCTGGTTGATGTCGCTCGGCTTGCCTTCCGCGAGCAGCTTGTCGGCGTACTCGGCGGAGAGAATCGCGGCGAAGCTCATGGCGATGTTCTGGATGAACGCGGCATCCACGCTGTTGAGCGTCATGACCACGGTCAGCGGCCCGGTCTTTTCGACCTTGGCGATATTCTTGTTCAGGCTCATCCCGTTGAAATAGGGGAATTCGGTCGGATAGGCCTTACGGAACGGTTGCTGCGGATCGAGCATGCGATTGAAGGTGAACAGCACGTCGTCAGCGTTGAAGTCGCGGGTCGGCGTGAAGTACTTGGTCGTGTGAAATTTCACCCCGGGACGCAGGTGAAAAGTGTACTTGAGGCCGTCCTCGGAAATATCCCAACTCGTGGCCAGGCCCGGTACGACATTGGTCGAGCCTTTTTCGAACTCGGCCAGGCGGTTGTACAGCGGTTCGGCGGCGTCGTTATCGGTCGCGGTGGTGTATTGCGCGGTGTCGAAGCCGGCGGGGCTGCCTTCGGAACAGAACACCAGGCTATTGGAGGCAGCCTGGCTCATGGACGTGGCGGCCAACAGGCCCGCGCCCAGCAATGCGGATAAAACCAAGGTATGGCGCATGACGCTCTCTCTTGTTCAGTGTTTGACAATGAGAACTCCGGGTAAAGGGAGGCCTCATCGGTCTCAATCCATGACGTGCAGCAAAACCGATGACCCACGCATGAACTGGTCGAATCCCGACGGTATGAACCGTGGGTCCGGCAGTAAATACGAAGAGTCCTAAAGACTCGTAGGAAAAGGCGACGCGTCCTAATGCACTGCTGTAGGCAGCACGCGATTTGGAGGTGGGCGGATTCCTGCTTTCTCGGTCGATAACGTAACGGCGACGTCAAGAAACGTCGCCGTTACCGAACCTTATTTGCTGACGCTGACGCCGTAGAAGGAGTTCAAGCCAAACGGGCTGATCTTGAAGTCCTGCACATTGGCGCGCATGGGTTGGAACACCGTCGAGTGAGCGATAGGTGTCATTGGAACAGCATCTTTGAGGACGTGTTGCGCCTGTTTGTACAGTTCGGTGCGCTTGCCCTGGTCCGAAGTACGCTTGGCTTGTTTGACGATGTCGTCGAACTTCTTGTCGCACCACTTGGAGAAGTTGTTGCCTTCCAGCGAGTCGCAGCCGAACAGCACGTTCAGCCAGTTGTCGGGATCACCATTGTCACCGCTCCAGCCAATCAGCATCGCCTGGTTCTCGCCACCTTTGGAGCGCTTGATGTACTCGCCCCACTCGTAGCTCTGGATCTTGACCTTGAGGCCGACCTTCGCCCAGTCGGACTGCAGCATTTCTGCCATCAGCTTGGCGTTCGGGTTGTATGGACGCTGGACCGGCATCGCCCACAGAACGATTTCGGTGCCTTCTTTCACACCGGCTTCCTTGAGCAGCTCCTTGGCTTTCTCAGGGTTGTACGGCGCATCCTTGATGGTGGTGTCGTAGGACCACTGGGTCGGCGGCATGGCGTTGACAGCCAGTTGGCCGGCGCCCTGGTACACGGAGTCGATGATCTGTTGCTTGTTGACGGCCATGTCCAGTGCCTGACGCACTTTCAGTTGGGCCAACGGGTTTGGCTCGTTGCTGCCCTTGACCTTGTCCATCACGTTGTAGGCGATGTAACCCAGGTTGAAACCAGCCTGGTCAGGCAGTTTCAGGGTCTTGTCTTCGCGCAGCGCTTTCAGGTCGGCTGGACGAGGGAACAGGGTGACCTGGCACTCGTTTTTCTTCAGCTTCTGGATGCGTACCGACGGGTCGGTGGTGATGGCGAAGATCAGGTTGTCGATCTTGACGTCGTCCGGCTTCCAGTAGTCCTTGTTCCCGGTGTAGCGGATGTTGGAGTCTTTCTGGTAGCTCTTGAACACGAACGGACCAGTGCCGACCGGCTTCTGGTTGATGTCAGCGGCCTTGCCTTCTTTGAGCAGCTGGGCGGCGTACTCGGCGGACTGGATCGAGGCGAAGCTCATGGCCATGTTCTGGATGAACGCGGCATCGACGTCTTTCAGGGTGAACTTGACGGTTTTGTCGTCGACTTTATCGATCTTGGTGATGTTGGTGTCCATCCCCATGTCGGTGAAGTACGGGAATTCGGTCGGGTACGCTTTGCGGAACGGGTCATCCTTGTTAATCATGCGATTGAAGGTGAACAGCACGTCGTCCGCGTTGAACTCACGAGTCGGCTTGAAATACGGGGTGGTGTGGAACTTGACGCCTTCGCGCAGGTGGAAGGTGTAGGTCAGGCCGTCATCGGAGACGTCCCAGCTGGTCGCCAGGCCAGGAATGACGGCGGTTCCGCCGCGCTCGAACTGGGTCAGGCGGTTGAACATGGTTTCGGCAGAGGCGTCGAAGTCGGTTCCGGTGGTGTATTGACCTGGATCGAAACCGGCCGGGCTCCCTTCGGAGCAGAACACCAGGTTAGTCGCAGCTTGGGCGAACGGTGCGCTAGCTAGCAAGCTGGCACCTAATAAAAACGGAATGACCGCTTGTTTAAGCATGGTGGCCTCATGATTTGTTGTCATTTTTTGATTTTGAGGACGACCTCGTGAGTCGTGCCTGCGGATACTTATGCAGGGGCCATACCCAATGCAAGATCCAGAGCGACTACAGGCATTAAACAGTGGCACGAACGTACCTTAATGTCGCATTAGTATAAAACCTGGCGCATTTGAACGTTTGCGCGGTGTTTTTGTAGTGCAACTGGCGCACCTTTATGGTGCGTTAAAGCCTTAGGCTGCCCGTGGGTGGGGCGGGGTGTTACCTATTTATACCCAGTCCTTGAGAGGGGTGTGGGGCTTAATGGGAGTGGTTATCGTTGCACTGGTATTGGTCGCGGGTTGCGAGTTGTACAAGGTGCAACTTTTCATTCCAATTTGTACGACATCTCTGTAGGAGCGGCCGCAGGCTGCGATCTTTGCGATCGCCGCTGAAATGTCTTTGAGAGCATAGAACAAGATCAAAAGATCGCAGCCTGCGGCAGCTCCTGCAGTTTGAATTCGAAAAAAAACGGCGGTCACCTGAGTGATCGCCGTTTTTTGTATTCAGTTATCGAATCAAGGCATCAGCACTTCAATCGAGCCATCGGCCGTCATGCTGACCTGGCTGGTGCCGGCTTCCACTTCCGGGGTCACCGGAGCGGCGTCCATGCTGGCGGCTTTCATCATCATCGGTGCGCGCATGTACGGTTGCGGGTAGCCATTGCTGTTGAAGTTCAGGTTGACGATTTTGTAACCCTTGCCGCCCAGGGCGTCAGTGGCCAGTTGGGCGCGGGCCTTGAAGGCCGTCACGGCCTCCTTCAGCAAGGCATCTTCGCTGGCCTTGCGGGTGGGGGTGGCGATGGCGAAATCCATGCCGCCCATTTTCAGGTCGCCGAGCAGTTCACCGGTCAGCTTGGACAGGGCCGCGAAGTCCGGGCTTTCCAGACGCAGTTCGGCACGCTCACGCCAGCCGGTGATTTTCTGGCCCTTGGCGTCGTAGATCGGGTAGCTGTTGCGGCTGCCCTGGCGCAGGGTGATGTCCTTCACTTGCTTGGCCTGGGCCAGGGCCTTGTTCATGGTGGTGCTGACGTCCGCGGCGAGTTTGGCCGGGTCGGTGTTCTGATCTTCGGTGTAGAGGGTCACGATCATCAGGTCGCGAGCCACTTCCTGGCTGACTTCGGCGCGCAGGGAAATCTGGTTGTAGTGAAGCTCGTCGGCGGCCATGGCCGGGAGGGCGGCGAGGGTGCCGGCACTCAGGGCGAGGAGGGCGGCGCTGCGGCGGAATGTGTGCATGAAGGCTCCTGGGTGGGTGCGCAGGTTGTTGGTGCGTGCCTGCGTGAAACCATCAGACTCTAGCTTTGATGATCCGGTTCGCGCACTTACAACTTTTATACAGACGATTGCAGGTGGCTGCTTCGCAGCCAATCGCGGGCAAGCCACGCTCCTGCAGGGGTATGCGTTTGAGTGTGGGAGTGTGGCCGTTTGCCGCACTTTCGCCTGCCAGCCCCCGCGCTTGGTTATACTCCCGTCGATCCGCCTGGAGCGCTCATCAGGAGAGCTCATGCTCGCCCCCGTTCAAATCACTTCCGCCACACGCCAGAATCTCTGGCGGCTGACGTTCATCCGCACCCTGGTATTGGCCGCTCAAGCTGGTTCCGTGGGCCTGGCCTACTGGTTCGAGCTGCTGCCACTGCCCTGGTTCCAATTGGCCGCGACCCTCGGCTGCTCGATGTTGCTGTGTGCTTTCACGGCCATCCGGCTGCGCACCACCTGGCCGGTCACCGAGCTCGAATACGCGGTGCAACTGGCCTGCGACCTGTTTATCCACAGTGCGCTGCTGTATTTCTCGGGCGGCTCGACCAACCCGTTCGTTTCTTATTACCTGGTGCCGCTGACCATCGCAGCCGTGACCTTGCCATGGCGTTATTCGGTGATTTTGTCGGGTATCGCCCTGACCATGTACACCTTGCTGCTGGCGCGCTTCTACCCGCTGCAAACCTTCCCGATTGCCCGGGAAAACCTGCAGGTGTACGGGATGTGGTTGAGCTTCGCGCTGGCGGCGGCAGTGATCACGTTCTTTGCCGCGCGCATGGCCGAAGAGCTGCGTCGCCAGGAAGAGCTGCGGGCCATTCGCCGGGAAGAAGGCCTGCGCGACCAGCAGCTGCTGGCCGTCGCCACCCAGGCGGCGGGCGCTGCCCATGAACTGGGCACGCCGCTGGCGACCATGAGCGTGTTGCTCAAGGAGATGCAACAGGATCATCCTGACCCGATGCTGCAGGATGACCTGAAAGTGCTGCAGGATCAGGTCAAGTTGTGCAAAGAGACCTTGCAGCAGCTGGTTCGGGCGGCGGAGGCCAATCGCCGGCTGGCCGTGCAGATGCAGGACGTCACCGACTGGCTCGACGAAGCGCTCAATCGCTGGCACCTGATGCGTCCGGAAGCCAGTTATCGCTTCCAGCGCCTGGGCCAGGGCTCGGTGCCGCGCATGGCACCACCGCCGGACCTGACCCAGGCGTTGCTCAATTTACTCAACAACGCGGCGGATGCCTGTCCCGAAGGGCTGCAAGTGACCCTGGACTGGAATGCCGAAGACTTGACCATCAGCATCCGCGACCACGGTGCGGGCGTGCCGCTGGCCATCGCCGAGCAGATCGGCAAGCCATTTTTTACCACCAAGGGCAAAGGTTTCGGCCTGGGCCTGTTTTTGAGCAAGGCCAGCGTGACACGCGCCGGCGGCTCAGTGAAACTCTACAGTCATGAGGAAGGCGGCACGCTCACCGAGCTGCGCCTGCCCCATGGCGCCCGAGGAGACGAACATGAGTGACGAAATCCAAGTTGAAGGCGAAGAACTGCCGCATTTGCTGCTGGTCGACGACGACGCGACCTTTACCCGGGTGATGGCCCGCGCCATGGCCCGCCGTGGCTTTCGCGTCAGCACCGCCGGTTCCGCCGAAGAAGGGCTGACCATCGCCCAGGCCGATCTGCCGGACTATGCCGCGCTGGACCTGAAAATGGATGGCGACTCGGGCCTGGTGCTGCTGCCCAAGTTGCTGGAAATGGACCCGGAAATGCGCGTGGTGATCCTCACCGGTTATTCGAGCATCGCCACGGCCGTAGAGGCGATCAAGCGCGGCGCCTGCAACTACCTGTGCAAGCCGGCCGACGCCGACGACGTGCTGGCGGCGCTGCTGTCCGAACACGCCGACCTCGACAGCCTGGTGCCGGAAAACCCGATGTCCGTGGACCGCCTGCAGTGGGAACACATCCAGCGCGTGTTGACCGAGCACGAAGGCAACATCTCCGCCACCGCCCGCGCCCTGGGCATGCACCGCCGCACGCTGCAGCGCAAACTGCAGAAGCGTCCCGTTCGACGCTGAACCAACGCTGAACGAATGCGGGCCGCTCCTCGCGACAAACCGAACCGATCATCTATGATCGGTTCGTGCATGTATTTTTTCTTATCGAGCCTTATCCATGAATCAGAACGCTGAATATTCCGCGGTCAATGATGCTGTGCGCGGGCAGTTTTTTCGAAAAGTCTGGGCGATGATCACGCCTTACTGGCAGAGCGAAGAAAAGGTCAAGGCCTGGACATTGCTGATCGCCGTGATTGCGTTGTCGCTGATGAGCGTGGGCATCTCGGTGTGGTTCAACACCTGGTACAAGGATTTCTACAACGCCCTGCAGCAAAAGGACGAGGAAGCGTTCTGGCGGCTGATCCTGTATTTCTGCGCGATTGCGGCGGTGGCGATCGTCGGTGCGGTGTACCGGCTCTACCTGACGCAGATGCTGACGATTCGCTGGCGGGCCTGGCTCACCGAAAAACATTTCGCCCGCTGGCTGGGCAACAAGAATTACTACCAGCTGGAGCAGGGCGGCTACACCGATAACCCGGACCAGCGCATTTCCGAAGACCTCAACAATTTCACCTCCGACACCTTGAGCCTGGGCGTTGGGCTGTTGCGCAATGTCGTCAGCCTGGTGTCGTTCTCGATCATCCTCTGGGGTGTGTCAGGGAGCATCGAGGTATTCGGGGTGACCATTCCCGGCTACATGTTCTGGTGCGTACTGGTCTACGCCGTGGTGGGTAGCTGGCTGACGCATTTGATCGGTCGCCGCCTGATCGGCCTGAACAACCGGCAACAACGCTTCGAAGCCGACCTGCGTTTCTCCATGGTGCGGATTCGCGAAAATGCCGAAAGCATCGCGCTGTACAACGGCGAGCCCAATGAGAACCGCCGCCTGACCCAGCGTTTCTCGATGGTCTGGCACAACTTCTGGGACATCATGAAGGTGTCCAAGCGCCTGACCTTCTTCACTTCCGGCTACGAGCAGGCCGCCATCATCTTCCCGTTCATGGTGGCCGCGCCACGTTATCTCTCCGGCAAGATCGAACTGGGTGAGCTGATGCAGATCAGCTCGGCGTTCGGCAATGTCCAGGACAGCTTCAGTTGGTTCATCACCGCGTACCAGAGCCTCGCCTCATGGCGCGCCACCTGCGATCGTCTGCTCAGCTTCCGTCAGGCCATGACCGACAACGAGCAACGGGCGCCAGCCATTGACGTGCAGAACGCGGGCTCGGCCTTGAAGGTGCACAACCTCGGCCTCGACCTGGCCGACGGTCGCCACCTGTTGACCAGTGCCGACATGACTGTGGAGGAGGGCGAGCGCGTCATGCTCAGCGGCCGTTCCGGCAGCGGCAAGTCGACCTTGCTGCGGGCGATGGGGCACCTGTGGCCAGCGGGGCATGGCAGTATCCGGCTGCCGGCGGCGCGCTATCTGTTCCTGCCGCAAAAGCCTTACTTGCCGATTGGCACGCTGCGCGAAGCGCTGAGTTATCCACAGGCCGGCGATACCTACCCCAACGAGCGCTACGTGCACGTTCTGGAAACGTGCCGTTTGCCGCATCTGGTGGCGCGACTCGACGAAGCCAATCACTGGCAGCGCATGCTGTCGCCGGGCGAGCAGCAACGCCTGGCCTTCGCCCGTGCACTGCTTTATGCACCGCAATGGCTGTACATGGACGAAGCGACTTCGGCGATGGATGAAGAAGACGAGGCGTCGCTGTACCAGGCACTGATCGATGAGTTGCCGGGCCTGAGTATCGTCAGCGTCGGCCATCGCAGCAGCCTCAAGCGTTTCCACCCACGGCACGTTCGTATCGAGAACGGGCATTTGGTGGACCAGGCCGTGACCGCCTGATGGGTGATCGTACAACCGTGTTGCGCTATGATGCGGTTTCAGCAGCCGAATTTTTCGAGACAGATGTTCACCATGGAAAACCCGAACGCCGCACCACGCCTCCCTCGCAAGCGCCGCAGCCTCGCTCAGGAACTGGTGACGGTGCTGTCCGAGCAGATCCGCGACGGTCACCTCAAGCGTGGCGACAAGTTGCCCACCGAGTCGGCGATCATGGATGCCCATGGCGTCAGCCGCACCGTGGTGCGTGAAGCGATTTCCCGTTTGCAGGCGGCCGGGCAGGTGGAAACCCGTCACGGCATCGGCACCTTCGTGCTCGACACCCCGAGCCCGAGCGGTTTTCGCATCGACCCGGCGACTGTGGTCACCCTGCGTGACGTGCTGGCGATTCTGGAACTGCGCATCAGCCTTGAAGTGGAATCCGCCGGCCTCGCCGCGCAACGCCGCAGCCCCGAGCAGTTGGCGCTGATGCGCGCGGCACTGGATGCGCTGAACGAAAGTGTTTCCCACGCCAGCGATGCCGTGGCCTCGGACTTCCAGTTCCACCTGCAGATTGCCCTGGCAACCGGCAACCGCTACTTCACCGACATCATGACCCACTTGGGTACCAGCATCATTCCGCGTACCCGCCTGAACTCCGCGCGCCTGGCCCATGACGATCAGCAGCACTACATGAATCGCCTGAGCCGCGAGCACGAAGAGATCTACGACGCCATCGCCCGCCAGGACTCCGACGCGGCGCGCGCCGCCATGCGCCTGCACCTGACCAACAGCCGCGAGCGGTTGCGTCATGCCCATGAAGAGGCTGAGGCGCAGCGCGGGTAAGCGATCTACCTCGTGTCATCCATCGTCTGGGTTATCGCTATCGCCAGCAGGCTGGCTCCCACAGGAGTACGCGTTCCAATGTGGGAGCCAGCCTGCTGGCGATAGGGCCAGCGGCCATCCCACAGATCTTTCGGTTGTCTGGGCTAATCTTCCGACAACGTATCTCCTACGAACCCGCTAGACGCCACATTCCTCTCCGCTTTCCCTATCGCTGCAGCCTTTGAAAAACTGAGCTGGCGCTCTTTTTGTCGAACAATTTTCACCCGCAGCGATGAAATGCAGTTGACGGTTATTTTTTAAGTTGTACGATGACCTACAACTTCGGCGCAGGCTGAACGGTTTTCTCACACACAAACGTCGCTACCCAGGGTGTTCGAATAATGAATCCACAAGAACTGAAGTCCATCCTCTCTTCCGGTCTGCTGTCTTTCCCGGTCACCGATTTCAATGCCCAGGGCGATTTCAACCGCGCTGGCTACATCAAGCGTCTGGAATGGCTGGCCCCATACGGCGCCTCGGCTCTGTTCGCCGCAGGCGGCACCGGTGAGTTCTTCTCCCTGGCGGCCAGCGAATATTCGGAAATCATCAAGACTGCCGTCGACACCTGCGCCACCAGCGTGCCAATCCTCGCCGGCGTCGGCGGTTCGACCCGCCAGGCTATCGAGTACGCACAGGAAGCCGAGCGTCTTGGCGCCAAAGGCCTGTTGCTGCTGCCGCACTACCTGACCGAAGCCAGCCAGGACGGCGTCGCCGCCCACGTTGAAGCCGTGTGCAAGTCGGTCAACATCGGCGTGGTGGTCTACAACCGTAACGTCTGCCGCCTGAACGCGTCGCTGCTGGAACGTCTGGCTGAGCGCTGTCCGAACCTGATCGGCTACAAGGATGGCCTGGGTGATATCGAGTTGATGGTGTCGATCCGTCGCCGCCTCGGTGATCGCTTCAGCTACCTGGGTGGCCTGCCGACCGCCGAAGTCTACGCCGCGGCCTACAAGGCGCTGGGCGTGCCGGTCTACTCCTCGGCGGTGTTCAACTTCATCCCGAAAACCGCGATGGATTTCTACCACGCGATCGCTCGCGAAGATCACGCCACCGTCGGCAAGATCATCGATGACTTCTTCTTGCCGTACCTGGACATCCGTAACCGCAAGGCCGGTTACGCAGTGAGCATTGTCAAGGCCGGGGCAAAAATTGCCGGCTACGACGCAGGTCCTGTGCGTGCGCCGCTGACCGACCTGACCGGCGAAGAGTACGAAATGCTCGCCGCGCTGATCGACAAGCAGGGTGCGCAGTAATACATCCGATTTAGTAAGGCCGCTGAGCGATCAGCGGCCTTTTGCGTGAGGAGATCTTAAAGTGGCAGATGCAAAGCGTTTCGATAACTACATCAATGGCGAATGGGTTGCCGGTGGCGATTACTCGGCCAACATCAACCCGTCCGAACTGACCGATGCCATCGGCGATTACGCCAAGGCTGACCTGGCCCAGGTCAACGCCGCCATCGACGCTGCCCGTGCCGCGTTCCCGGCATGGTCCACGTCCGGTATCCAGGCGCGTCACGACTCGCTGGATAAAGTCGGCACTGAAATCCTCGCCCGTCGCGAAGAGCTCGGCACCCTGCTGGCCCGGGAAGAGGGCAAGACCCTGCCCGAAGCCATCGGCGAAGTGACCCGCGCCGGCAACATCTTCAAGTTCTTCGCCGGTGAATGCCTGCGCCTGTCCGGCGACTACCTGCCGTCAGTGCGTCCTGGCGTCAACGTGGAAGTCACCCGCGAAGCCCTGGGCGTGGTCGGTCTGATCACCCCGTGGAACTTCCCGATTGCCATCCCTGCGTGGAAAATCGCCCCGGCCCTGGCCTATGGTAACTGCGTGGTACTCAAGCCTGCCGACCTGGTGCCGGGTTGTGCCTGGGCCCTGGCTGAAATCATCTCCCGTGCGGGCTTCCCGGCCGGTGTGTTCAACCTGGTGATGGGCAGCGGTCGTGTGGTTGGCGATGCACTGGTGCACAGCCCTAAAGTCGATGGCATCAGCTTCACCGGTTCCGTGGGCGTCGGTCGGCAGATCGCCGTCAGCTGCGTGTCGCGCCAGGCCAAAGTACAGCTGGAAATGGGCGGCAAGAACCCGCAGATCATTCTCGACGACGCCGACCTCAAGCAAGCGGTCGAGCTGTCGGTGCAGAGCGCGTTCTACTCCACCGGCCAGCGTTGCACGGCATCGAGCCGCTTTATCGTCACCGCCGGGATCCACGACCAGTTCGTCGAAGCCATGGCCGAGCGCATGAAGTCGATCAAGGTCGGCCACGCGTTGAAAGCCGGCACCGACATCGGTCCGGTGGTCTCGCAAGCCCAGCTCGAACAGGACATGAAATACATCGACATCGGCCAGTCCGAAGGTGCGCGCCTGGTCAGCGGCGGTGGTCTGGTGACCTGCGACACCGAGGGCTACTTCCTCGCGCCAACGCTGTTTGCCGACAGCGAAGCGTCGATGCGCATCAGCCGCGAAGAGATCTTCGGCCCTGTGGCCAACATCGTTCGCGTGGCCGATTACGAAGCCGCACTGGCCATGGCCAACGACACCGAATTCGGCTTGTCCGCGGGCATCGCCACGACTTCGTTGAAATACGCCAACCACTTCAAGCGCCACTCCCAGGCCGGGATGGTGATGGTCAACCTGCCGACCGCCGGCGTGGATTACCACGTTCCGTTCGGTGGACGTAAAGGTTCATCCTATGGATCACGTGAGCAAGGTCGCTATGCGCAAGAGTTCTACACGGTCGTAAAAACGTCCTACGTCGGCTCCTGATACACCGCAATACCCCTGTAGGAGCTGCCGCAGGCTGCGATCTTTGCTTTTAAAGATCAAAAGATCGCAGCCTCGTTTCACTCGTCAGCTCCTACAGGGTGAACCAAAGATTCACCCCGCATAAAAATAATCAGTGGGAGTACATCTACATGCAATCGACCAAGAAGCCGACTCACGTCCGCTATCTGATCCTGCTCATGCTGTTTCTGGTGACCACGATCAACTACGCCGACCGCGCCACCATCGCCATCGCCGGCTCCAGCCTGCAGAAAGATCTCGGCATCGACGCAGTCACCCTCGGCTACATCTTCTCCGCATTCGGTTGGGCCTACGTGGCCGGGCAAATTCCCGGTGGCTGGCTGCTGGACCGTTTCGGTTCGAAAAAAATCTATGCACTGAGCATCTTCACCTGGTCGCTGTTCACCGTGTTGCAGGGTTATGTCGGCGAGTTCGGCATGTCCACGGCGGTGGTCGCGCTGTTCATGCTGCGCTTCCTGGTGGGCCTGGCCGAAGCGCCATCCTTCCCCGGCAACGCACGCATCGTCGCGGCCTGGTTCCCGACGGCTGAACGCGGCACCGCTTCGGCAATCTTCAACTCGGCGCAATACTTCGCCACCGTGTTGTTCGCGCCACTGATGGGCTGGATCGTCTACAGCTTCGGCTGGCAGCACGTGTTCATCGTAATGGGCGTGATCGGCATCATCTTTTCGGGCATCTGGCTGAAAGTGATCTACAGCCCACGCCAGCACCCGATGATCAATGACGCCGAGTTCAAGCACATCGCCGACAACGGCGGCATGGTCGACATGGACCAGGACAAAGGCAAAGGCAAAAAGGGCGATGGTCCGAAGTGGGACTACATCCGTCAGCTGCTGACCAACCGCATGATGCTCGGCGTGTACCTGGGCCAATACTGCATCAACGGCATCACCTACTTCTTCCTGACCTGGTTCCCGGTGTACCTGGTGCAGGAGCGCGGCATGACCATCCTCAAGGCTGGTTTCATCGCCTCATTGCCGGCGATCTGCGGCTTCATCGGCGGTGTGCTCGGCGGGGTGATTTCCGACTATCTGCTGCGCAAGGGCCATTCCCTGACCTTCGCCCGCAAGGCGCCGATCATCGCCGGCCTGCTGGTGTCCAGCAGCATCGTCGCCTGCAACTACGTGGACGTTGAATGGATGGTCGTGGGCTTCATGGCCCTGGCGTTCTTCGGCAAAGGCGTGGGTGCATTGGGTTGGGCCGTGGTGTCCGATACTTCTCCGAAGCAGATCGCCGGTTTGAGCGGTGGCCTGTTCAACACCTTCGGTAACCTGGCCTCGATCACCACGCCAATCGTCATCGGTTACATCATCAGCTCCACCGGTTCGTTCAAGTGGGCGTTGGTGTTTGTCGGTTGCAACGCACTGGTCGCGGTGTTCAGCTATCTGGTCATCGTCGGTCCGATCAAGCGAGTGGTGCTCAAGGAGCCGCCGGTAAACGGTCCTGAAGCATCCGGTAAATTGTCTCAAGCGCATTCCTGAGGAGCGGCGTCATGCAGTTGATTGAACATTCCGACTCGCCGCGTTACATCCGCCTGCACGAGCGGGACAACGTGGTGATCGTGGTCAATGACCAGGGTGTACCGGCCGGTACCGAGTTCCCGGATGGCCTGGTCACCGTGGACTTCGTGCCACAGAGCCACAAGGTCACCCTTGAAGACATTCCCGAGGGTGGCCAGGTGATTCGCTACGGCCAGGTCATCGGCTACGCCCTGCAGCCGATTCCCCGTGGCAGTTGGGTCAAGGAAGATCAACTGCGCATGCCGACTGCGCCGCCGCTGGACAGCCTGCCGCTGTCCACCGAAGTGCCGGCCGCGCAGGCACCGCTGGAAGGTTATACGTTCGAGGGTTATCGCAACGCCGACGGTACGGTCGGCACGCGCAACATCCTGGGTATCACCACCACGGTGCAGTGCGTGACGGGTGTGCTGGATCATGCGGTCAAGCGCATCAAGGACGAGTTGCTGCCCAAGTACCCGCACGTCGATGACGTGGTGGCGCTGACCCACAGCTACGGCTGTGGGGTGGCAATCACCGCCACCGACGCGTACATCCCGATCCGCACCGTGCGCAACCTGGCGCGCAACCCGAACCTGGGCGGCGAAGCCCTGGTGATCAGCCTGGGCTGCGAGAAATTGCAGGCCGGGCAGGTGATGCACGAGGACGATGCCTCGGTGAACTTGAGTGAGCCGTGGCTGTATCGCCTGCAGGATTCCAGCCACGGTTTTACCGAGATGATCGAGCAGATCATGGAACTGGCTGAAGCCCGCCTGAAGAAGCTCGACCAGCGCCGCCGGGAAACCGTGCCGGCGTCGGAGCTGATCCTCGGCATGCAGTGTGGCGGCAGTGATGCGTTTTCCGGGATCACCGCCAACCCGGCCCTGGGTTATGCCTCGGACCTGTTGCTGCGTGCCGGTGCGACGGTGATGTTCTCCGAAGTGACCGAAGTGCGCGACGCGATCTACCTGCTGACCTCCCGCGCGAAAACCGAGGGCGTCGCGCAGGAGCTGGTGCGGGAAATGGATTGGTACGACCGTTATCTGGCCAAGGGTGAGGCGGACCGCAGCGCCAACACCACGCCGGGTAACAAGAAGGGCGGGTTGTCGAACATTGTCGAGAAGTCCCTGGGCTCGATCGTCAAGTCCGGCAGCAGTGCTATCACGGGTGTTCTCGGCCCTGGCGAGCGGTTCAAGGAAAAAGGCCTGATCTTCTGCGCGACCCCGGCCAGTGACTTTGTCTGCGGTACGTTGCAACTGGCGGCGGGGATGAACCTGCATGTGTTCACCACGGGGCGCGGTACGCCTTATGGACTGGCCATGGCACCGGTGGTGAAAGTGTCGACCCGGACCGAACTGGCGCAGCGCTGGCCGGACCTGATCGACATCGACGCCGGGCGCATTGCCACCGGGCGCGCGTCCATTGAGGAGCTTGGCTGGGAGTTGTTCCACTACTACCTGGATGTGGCCAGCGGCAAACAGCAGACCTGGGCTGAAAAGCACAAGCTGCATAACGACATCACCTTGTTCAACCCGGCGCCGATTACCTGATACCGCGTTATCGTTCATCGCCAGCAGGCTGGCTCCCACAGTGATCTTCGGTGATTGCACATTTTGTGCAACAAAGAAGATCCCCTGTGGGAGCCAGCCTGCTGGCGATAGCGATCTACCAGACGCCATTGTCCCTGGTGGCTTATCATTAGCCAACTAACGACACCATCTAGGTTCCCACCGGCATGCTGGCAATTTTCCTCGAAACCCTGAACATCACCGCACCGGTGTTCGCCATGCTGTTTCTCGGGGTGTTGCTCAAGCGCATCGACTGGATCAACGACAACTTCATCCATACCGCCTCGTCCCTGGTGTTCAACGTCACCATGCCGGCGCTGCTGTTCCTGGGCATCCTGCATGCCGATCTGCATGCCGCGTTGCAACCGGCACTGCTGATCTACTTCTCCCTCGCCACCTTGGTGTGCTTCGCCATTGCCTGGGGCTGGGCGATCTTCAGGTGCCCGCGCGAAGACCGGGGGATTTATACCCAGGGTGCGTTTCGCGGTAATAACGGCGTGATCGGCCTGGCACTGGCCGCGAGCATGTATGGCGACTACGGGATTTCCCTGGGGGCGATCCTGGCGGCGCTGGTGATCCTGTTCTACAACACGCTGTCGACCATCGTGCTGGCGGTCTACAGCCCGGTGATCAAGTCCGATCCGTGGAGCATCTGCAAAAGCGTGATGGTCAATCCGCTGATCATCAGCGTAATTGCCGCGGCGCCCTTTGCCTATTTCAAGATCAGCCTGCCGGGCTGGCTGGAGACCTCCGGCCAGTACCTGGCACAAACCACCTTGCCGCTGGCGTTGATCTGCATTGGCGGCACGCTGTCGCTGGCGGCCATGCGCAAAAGCGGCTCTATGGCGCTCAGTTCAAGCCTGGTGAAAATGCTCGGCCTGCCGATCCTGGCGACGCTCGGCGCGTGGCTCTGGGGTTTTCGTGGTGCGGAGCTGGGCATTCTGTTCCTGTACTTCGGCAGCCCGACCGCCGCCGCCAGTTTTGTCATGGCCCGGGCAGCCAATGGCAATCATGAACTGGCGGCGGCGATCATCGTGATCACCACGCTGATGGCGGCGGTGACCACCAACATCGGGATCTTTTTGTTGCAGTGGGGTGGGTGGATCTAGCGGCTGGCCATCTCGGGCAGGGTTTTGCACAGTGGCCCGGTCTCTGGAGGTGCTGCGGTCGGGTAGCGATCAGGCAGGACCTGTACCGGTGTGGTGACGACAAAACCATCGGCGAAGGTCGCCTCGACAAATGTTGCTGTCCAGCCCTGTTCGGGTGTTTCTATCTGTACCTGTGCATGCAATGGGGTGGAAGGGGTGACATGCCGTGGCTGATAACGAACTCCGCAAGCATCCCGGAAGTCTCGCGCCGTCGGGTTCACGGCCGTCCATTGAGTCACCTGAACCGGCGCCTCGGTAAAGTGCAGCGAAACGGCTTTGCCCGTTCCATGGGTTGTTGCGCTTGTCGTCACGGAGGGTAACGGGCGATCTTGCTGCCACCGGTTGACCACAGGAATCAGTGAGCTTTCAACGAATTGCCGGATGCCGTTGTGGCTGGAATTGGGGGCAACCCGCAGGCTCTTCGGCCCAGGCAGTCGATCGAAATAGATATCCGAATTGTCAGGGGTGAAAAAGTCGTCACTGCTGGCGTTGACGATGTATTTCGCAATGGCCAATCGCTCGGCATAGGCACTGTCCAGATAAGCCAGGGGGTCGACGATTTTCAGCAGTTTCTCGAAGTTTTCGGTGTGGCGCAGACGGAGCACCCCTTCGCTGTAATAGTCATAGAAGGCCAGCGGCCAGTTTTTGCCATAGGTTTGAAAGGTATGTTCGAACACTTTGGCTGTGCCGAGTCCATCAATGACAAATGGCACGACGGCGTTGACGCGCTCATCGGCAATAGCGGCCAGCCAGGCTGCCCAGGCGCGTTTCGACACTCCACTGGCAATAAATCGTTCAACGTTCCATGGCTTCAGTTCTTTCTGGGCAAGGTCCATCGCCTTGACCAGAGACGCCATCATCGGAACATGAGCAGACATGTAAGGGCGCGTTTCAGGACTTTCGAGAAATAATTTCCAACTATGGGCGACGCTTGAGTCTTCTGTGCGGGGAACTCCGTCATCGGCGTAAGTGAGATATTGATTGGGGATGTTGCTGAGCGAGATGACGATTGTATTGGTTTGGCGTGCAACTTCCAGGGCCATGGCTTGAGTGAAATCTGTAGGTTCAGATTTAGCCTTGTTGCCGGCGGGTATGTTGGTTCCGTTGTTCGCCACCAGTAGTGCCTGTCCATGAAGGGCATTGTGTGGGATATAAATGTCGACACTATGTTTCCATTGTTCCGGGCTGACCAGTCCTTCAGGCGACCACTGTTGAGATGACAGGTCAAAGCTGCGCTTCTCTACGCCAGGAAAGACCTGGGTGCCTTTTGCTACGTAGAGTAATGGTTTGGAGGCTTCCTGATTTTTATAGCAGTTCAGTATTTCGCTGAAGTCGTTGGGGGAAGAGCATTTGTCGACCAGCGTTTCGGCTTGTGCCGTGAAGCTTGCCAATCCAAGAGTTAATAACATGTTTGGTAAAATGACACGAAGTGTGGATCGCATTGGACTAGTCTCGCTTGTTTCAATTTATTTTATGATTGTTATCGCGAAATTTTTTTGCCGCGGGAAAATATTGTCTTCGTGTCATCGATATTGGAAGTTATTTTGTAGGTGTTGTTTTTCTGGATATATGTAATGGAAAGTGACTTATATAAGTAGGCTTGGAGTTCTGGCGGTCGAATGCATTCGACGGGACGGCGAAATCAATCACCGTCCCCTCGAACGAGGTTTTAACAGGTAGGGGGGGTTACTGATATTGCTCGATCACTTCCTGCGCCGCGCGAAACGCATCGATGGCCGCCGGCACGCCGGCATACACCGCGCAGTGCAGCAGTGCCTCGCGAATCTCCTCCACGGTGCAGCCGTTGTTCAGCGCGCCGCGCACATGACCTTTCAATTCCTGCGGGCACTTCAGCGCGGTCAACGCGGCCAGGGTGATCAGGCTGCGGGTTTTCAACGGCAGGCCTTCGCGATTCCACACCCCGCCCCAGGCATGTTCGTTGACGAAGTCCTGCAGCGGCTGGGTGAACTCGGTGGCGTTGCCCAGGGCGCGGTCGACGAAGCTGTCGCCCATCACTTGGCGACGTACTTCGACGCCGGATTTTTTATTCTCGGTCATGGCAATTCCCTCTTGTGGTGTTGGCGACGCCAGGCGCGCAGTGACGTGAACAACAGGAACGCCAACAGTGGCGGCAGGACAAAAAACAGCATCAGGTGTTCAAGCTTGCCGGCCAGCGGCATGCCGGTGGTGAACGACACCACGTGCAGGCCGTAGGCCAGGTACAGGCCCAGAAACAGCAGGCCTTCGGCGCGGGTCACCCGGTAACCGGAATAAAATACCGGCAGGCACAACGCCGCGACGCCGAGCATCACCGGCAGGTCGAATTCCAGCGCGTTAGGCGATACCGACAAGGGCGACGGCGCGATCAGCGCCGTCAAGCCAAGCACGCCCAGGAGGTTGAACAGATTGCTGCCGATCACGTTGCCCACGGCAATTTCCCGTTCACCGCGCAAGGCGGCGATCAGGGAAGTGGCCAGCTCCGGGAGTGAGGTGCCGACGGCGACGATGGTCAGGCCGATGATCCGCTCCGACAGCCCCAGGTCGGTGGCGACCGCGACCGCCGCACCCAGCAGCAGATGCCCGGCGTACACCAGCATCGCAAGGCCGGCGACGATCATCAGCAGGCTGGTGAACCATGGCGCTTCCCCTGTATGGCCATGAGTCGACACCGGGCGCACCGAATGTCGCGACTGGCGCAGCAACAAGGCCAGGTACAACAACAGTGCCACCAGCAGCATGACGCCGTCGGTACGGGTCAGCTCTTCATTCCACGCCAGGAAGAACACCAGCAGGCTGGCGCCGATCATCAGCGGGATGTCCAGGCGCACCAGTTGCCGGGAAACCCGCAACGGTATGATCAGGGCGGAGAGCCCGAGGGTCACGAGGATGTTGAAGATGCTGCTGCCGATCACGCTGCCGACGGCAATGTCGGCGTTATGTGCCAGGGTGGCTTGCAGGCTGACCGCCATCTGCGGTGCGCTGCTGCCAAGGGCGACGATGGTCAGGCCGATGATCAGCGGGCGTACATGCAGGCGTGCCGCCAGGCGCACCGCAGCGCGCACCATCAGTTCGGCGCCGGCAATCAGCAGCACCAGCCCGCTGAGCAATTCGATCACGCTGATCAGGGGTAAATCGGCTAGTCCGAAAATGGTCGGGGCTCCGTCGGTCAGTCGAGGGCTTGCACGCGAACCCGCGCGGTGCCGCTCTTGAGCATGCCCAGGCGCTCGGCGGCTTCATGGGACAGGTCGATCAGGCGGCCACGGGTATGCGGGCCACGGTCGTTGATGCGTACCACGCAGGATCTGTCGTTGTTCAGGTTGGTGACCTTCACCCGTGTACCGAAGGGTAGCTGGCGATGGGCGGCGGTCAGGGAATTCTTGTTGAAACGCTCGCCACTGGCGGTGCGTTTGCCTTGGTGTTTGGCGCCGTAGTACGAGGCAACGCCGGTTTTGTCGTAGCCGTGGGGGTCGACAACGTCGTTGCTGGCGCAACCGGCGAGTAGAGACAGGAGGGCGCAAAGGCTGAGCAGACGATTCATTGAAGGTTTCCCAAAAACAAATGTGGGAGCCAGCCTGCTGGCGATTGCGGAGTGTCAGACACGGATAAGTTGAATGTCAGACCGCTATCGCCAGCAGGCTGGCTCCCACAAGGAGTGGAGCCAGATTTGAAGGCTGGCTCCATTTGCATCAGCCTTCGAGCTTGCTTTTAAGCAATTCGTTCACCTGTTGCGGGTTGGCCTTGCCTTTGGAGGCTTTCATGGCCTGGCCGACGAAGAAGCCGAACATCTTGCCGCGCTTGGCTTCGTCCGCCGCGCGGTATTGCTCGACCTGCTCGGCGTTGGCCGCGAGCATTTCGTCCAGCACCGCCGAAATGGCGCCGGTGTCGGTCACTTGCTTCAAGCCGCGCTTGTCGATGATCTCGTCCGCGCTGCCTTCGCCGTTGGCCATGGCTTCGAACACCACCTTGGCGATCTTGCCGGAGATGGTGTTGTCCTTGATGCGCTGCAACATGCCGCCCAGTTGCTCGGCGGAAACCGGCGACTGATCGATGTCCAGGCCTTGCTTGTTGAGCAGGCTGCCCAACTCGACCATCACCCAGTTGGCCGCCAGCTTGGCGTCGCCGCCGATGCTCGCGACCTTCTCGAAGTAGTCGGCCTGCTCGCGGCTGGTGGCCAGCACGCTGGCGTCGTACACCGACAGGCCGAACTGCTCCTGGAAACGCTCGCGTTTCTGCGGTGGCAATTCCGGCAGGGTGGCGCGCACGTCATCGAGGAAGGTGTTTTCGATGACCACCGGCAACAAGTCCGGATCGGGGAAGTAACGGTAGTCGTTGGCTTCCTCTTTGCTGCGCATCGGACGGGTCTCGTCCTTGTTCGGGTCGTACAGGCGAGTCTGCTGGATCACCTTGCCGCCGTCTTCGATCAGCTCGATCTGACGCTGGATTTCGCTGTTGATCGCCTTCTCGATGAAACGGAACGAGTTGACGTTCTTGATCTCGCAGCGGGTACCGAACTCGACCTGGCCTTTCGGGCGGATCGACACGTTGCAGTCGCAACGCAGCGAGCCTTCGGCCATGTTGCCGTCGCAGATGCCCAGGTAGCGCACCAGTGCGTGGATCGCCTTGACGTAGGCCACGGCTTCCTTGGCGCTGCGCATGTCCGGCTCGGAAACGATTTCCAGCAGCGGAGTGCCGGCACGGTTCAGGTCGATGCCGCTGGCGCCGCTGAATTCTTCGTGCAGGCTCTTGCCGGCGTCTTCTTCCAGGTGCGCGCGGGTGATGCCGACGCGTTTGACCGTGCCGTCCTCAAGGGCGATGTCCAGGTGGCCCTTGCCGACGATCGGCAGTTCCATCTGGCTGATCTGGTAGCCCTTGGGCAGGTCAGGGTAGAAGTAGTTTTTGCGGGCGAACACGTTGTGCTGGCCGATCTCGGCGTCAATCGCCAGACCGAACATCACCGCCATGCGCACCGCTTCCTGGTTCAGCACCGGCAACACGCCGGGCATGCCCAGGTCGATCAGGCTGGCCTGGGTGTTCGGCTCGGAACCGAAGGTGGTGGAACTACCGGAAAAGATTTTCGACCGGGTGGTGAGCTGGGTGTGAATCTCCAGCCCGATCACGACTTCCCATTGCATGTGTGTCTCCTCAGAAGCCGGTTGGGGTGCGGGTGTGCCAGTCAGTGTTCAACTGATACTGGTGGGCAACGTTCAACAGGCGACCTTCCTGGAAATACGGAGCGAGCAGTTGCACGCCGACCGGCAGGCCGTCGACAAAACCGGCCGGCATCGACAGGCCTGGCAGGCCGGCGAGGTTGGCGGTGATGGTGTAGACGTCTTCCAGGTAGGCAGCGACCGGATCACTGTTCTTGGCGCCGAGCTTCCAGGCCGGGTTCGGCGTGGTTGGGCCGAGGATGATGTCGACCTCGTTGAAGGCGGCCATGAAGTCGTTCTTGATCAGGCGACGGATCTTCTGCGCCTTCAGGTAGTAGGCGTCGTAGTAACCGGCGGACAGCGCGTAGGCACCGACCATGATCCGGCGCTGCACTTCCGGGCCGAAGCCTTCGCCACGGGAGCGCTTGTACAGGTCGATCAGGTTGACCGGGTTTTCGCAGCGGTAGCCGAAACGCACGCCGTCGAAACGCGACAGGTTGGACGAGGCTTCCGCCGGGGCGATCACGTAGTACGCAGGGATCGCGTGCTGCATGTTCGGCAGGCTGATTTCCTTGACCACGGCACCGAGCTTTTCCAGCTCCTTGACGCTGTTGTGGATCAGCTCGGCGATGCGCGGGTCGAGACCGGCGCTGAAATACTCTTTAGGCACGCCGATGCGCAGGCCTTGCAGCGAACCGTTGAGGCTGGCGCTGTAGTCCGGCACGGGCTCGTCGATGCTGGTGGAGTCGTTCGGATCGAAGCCGGCCATACCTTGCAACAATATTGCGCAGTCTTCGGCCGTGCGCGCCAACGGACCGCCCTGATCGAGGCTGGAGGCGTAAGCGATCATGCCCCAGCGCGAAACACGACCGTACGTCGGTTTCAGGCCCGTCAGGTTGGTCAGCGCAGCGGGCTGACGAATGGAGCCACCGGTGTCGGTACCGGTAGCGGCTGGCAACAGACGAGCGGCCACCGCAGCGGCCGAGCCACCGGACGAACCGCCGGGCACGTGTTCCAGGTTCCACGGGTTTTTCACCGCGCCGTAGTAGCTCGACTCGTTGGCCGAACCCATGGCGAATTCGTCCATGTTGGTCTTGCCCAGGGTCACGGCCCCGGCAGCGGCCAGCTTGGCGACAACGGTGGCGTCGTACGGCGCCTTGAAGTTGTCGAGCATCTTCGAGCCACAGCTGGTGCGGATGCCCTGGGTGCAGAACAGGTCCTTGTGGGCGATCGGCGCGCCGAGCAGGGCGCCGCTCTCACCGTTGGCCCGGCGTGCGTCAGCGGCTTTCGCCTGCGTGAGCGCCAGGTCTTCGGTGAGGCTGATGAAACTGTTGAGCTGCGGGTCGAGCTGGGCGATGCGCGCCAGCAGGAGTTTGGTCAGCTCTTCGGAGGAAAACTTTTTATCGGCGAGTCCGCGGGCGATCTCGGCCAGAGTCAATTGATGCATTGCAGGCTCTTTCCCTTTAGTCGATGACTTTCGGAACCAGGTACAGGCCGTTTTCGACCGCTGGTGCGATGGACTGGTAGGCCTCGCGGTGATTGGTCTCGGTCACGACGTCCGCACGCAGGCGCTGGCTGGCTTCCAGAGGGTGGGCCAGCGGTTCGATACCGTCGGTATCGACTGCCTGCATTTCGTCGACCAGCCCGAGAATGCTGTTGAGGGCCGAAGTGATGTGTGGAAGATCGGCATCATTGAGGCCCAGACAGGCCAGATGAGCGATTTTTTCCACGTCGGAGCGTTCAAGCGCCATTGGGATTCTCCAGTGGAAAACAAAACGGACGGCGTCCGTGTGTTAGATTGTCGGAACACTACCGCACTTCTACGGTCATATGGCCGCGATTGTGGGGTTTGGTGCACATAAAAGCGGTCAATTTAACATATTGGCGCCTTGCCCAAAATCCCTGTCGTTGTTAGAGTTTGCCGCACTTTTTTACCCACGCGTTGCCTAGGGTCCCTTTCCCATGTTCAAGAAACTGCGTGGCATGTTTTCCAGCGATCTTTCCATTGACCTGGGCACTGCCAACACCCTTATTTACGTGCGTGAGCGCGGTATCGTCCTGAATGAGCCATCGGTTGTGGCCATTCGGACGCACGGTAACCAGAAAAGTGTCGTTGCTGTCGGCACCGAAGCGAAGCGCATGTTGGGCCGTACGCCGGGCAACATTGCTGCCATTCGTCCGATGAAAGACGGCGTGATCGCCGACTTCAGCGTCTGCGAAAAGATGCTGCAGTACTTTATCAACAAGGTTCATGAAAACAGCTTCCTGCAGCCCAGCCCTCGTGTGTTGATCTGCGTTCCGTGCAAATCCACCCAGGTTGAGCGTCGCGCCATCCGTGAATCGGCACTCGGTGCCGGTGCCCGTGAAGTATTCCTGATCGAAGAGCCGATGGCTGCCGCGATCGGTGCCGGCCTGCCGGTTGAAGAAGCCCGCGGTTCGATGGTCGTGGATATCGGTGGTGGTACCACCGAAATCGCGCTGATCTCCCTGAACGGTGTGGTCTATGCCGAATCCGTACGCGTTGGCGGCGACCGCTTCGACGAAGCGATCATCACCTACGTGCGCCGCAACTACGGCAGCCTGATCGGTGAATCGACGGCCGAGCGCATCAAGCAGGAAATCGGTACCGCCTACCCGGGCGGCGAAGTTCGCGAAGTCGACGTTCGTGGCCGCAACCTGGCCGAAGGCGTTCCACGGGCATTCACCCTGAACTCCAACGAAGTGCTCGAAGCGCTGCAAGAGTCGCTGGCGACCATCGTCCAGGCCGTGAAAAGCGCCCTGGAGCAATCGCCGCCGGAACTGGCCTCCGACATCGCCGAGCGTGGCCTGGTGCTGACCGGTGGTGGCGCCTTGCTGCGTGACCTCGACAAGTTGCTGGCCCAGGAAACCGGCCTGCCGGTGATCGTCGCCGAAGACCCGTTGACCTGCGTTGCTCGCGGCGGTGGCCGTGCATTGGAAATGATGGATAAACACACCATGGACCTGCTCTCCAGCGAATAAATGCCGGATCGCCTCTATGCTGTTGAGCGCGCAGGCGGCACTTTGCAGTGCTGCCTGTTCGCGTTTATCTTCTGTCGTCTGCATCCAGGCCGGTTTGATGCCGTATGAATAAAGAGAACATTTGCCTGGGAGGAGCGGCTTATTAAACCGCTTTTCACCAAGGGTCCCTCACTGGGCGTGCGCTTGTTGGTGCTGGTCGTGCTGTCGGTCGCGCTGATGGTGGTCGATGCCCGCTTCACACTGTTCAAGCCAGTGCGTAGCCAGATGTCGCTGGTGCTGATGCAGTCTTACTGGATCACCGACCTGCCGCAGCGGCTATGGCAGGGTGTGGCCAGCCAGTTTGGCAGCCGCACCGAGCTCGTCGCCGAAAACGAAAAACTCAAGAGCGAAAACCTGCTGTTGCAGGGGCGCATGCAAAAACTTGCCTCCCTCACCGAGCAGAACGTTCGGCTGCGCGAGTTGCTCAACTCTTCGGCACTGGTCAACGAAAAGGTCGAAGTGGCCGAACTGATCGGCATGGACCCCAACCCGTTCACCCATCGCATCATCATCAACAAGGGTGAGCGCGACGGCGTGGTGCTCGGTCAGCCGGTACTCGATGCCCGTGGCCTGATGGGCCAGGTGGTCGAGTTGATGCCCTACACGTCCCGGGTCCTGCTGCTGACCGATTCCACCCACAGTATTCCGGTGCAGGTCAACCGCAACGGCCTGCGCGCCATTGCCAGCGGCACTGGCAACCCGGAGCGCCTGGAGCTGCGTCATGTGGCCGATACCGCCGATATCAAGGAAGGCGACCTGCTGGTCAGCTCCGGCCTCGGCCAGCGTTTCCCGGCCGGTTACCCGGTGGCGACGGTCAAGGAAGTGATCCACGATTCCGGCCAGCCGTTCGCCATCGTTCGCGCCGTACCGACTGCCGCCTTGAACCGCAGCCGTTACCTGCTGCTGGTGTTCAGCGACACCCGCACCGCCGAAGAGCGCGCCAACGACGCTGCCCAGGCCCAGGAAAGCCTGGATGCGCAGGGTGGTGGGCCGATCATTCCGGCGACTGTGCCGAGGCCGGCGATTGTTCCGGCGGCTGTTGCCGCTCCCGCTGCTCCAGCCGCCCCGACTGCTGCCACCACCCCGGCCAAGCCTGCCGCCGCGACTGCACCCGCCAAGCCACCGGCGGCGCAACCCGCCGCCGCCAAGCCTGCGGCCAAACCGCCTGTCTCCGCGCCGGCTACCACCAGGGGACGAGAATAATGGTTGGTGTTACTGCTTCCCGAAACGGCTGGATCGTCTGGCTGACATTCGCCGTCGGCATGTTGCTCAGCGTATCGCCGCTGCCGCAATTCATGGAGATCCTGCGACCCCTGTGGCTGGCCTTGCTGCTGGCGTTCTGGGCGCTGGCGCTGCCGCAGAAAGTCGGGATGGTCACCGCGTGGTGCCTGGGCCTGGCGGAGGATGTGCTGTACGGCACGCTGCTGGGCCAGAATGCGTTGATCCTGACGCTCATCACCTACCTGGTGCTGGCGCTGCAACAACGCCTGCGCATGTTCCCGATGTGGCAACAGAGCCTGGTGATCCTGGTGATCTTCGGCCTGGCCCAGCTGGTACAACTCTGGCTCAGCGCCCTGACCGGCAACCGTCAACCGACCCTGGCGCTGGTATTGCCGGCACTGGTCAGCGCGTTGCTCTGGCCCTGGATCAGCTTCGGTTTGCGCGGATTGCGTCGACGCTACAAAATCAATTAATTCGCCTCGGCATTCAGACAGGGAGAGGTCTTGATGAAACAGCTGTACCTCGCCTCTGGCTCACCGCGTCGGCGTGAGTTGCTCACGCAGATCGGCGTGCCATTCACCGCCGTCAGTGCGGACATCGATGAAACCCCTTTGACCCATGAAAGCCCGTCGGCCTATGTCGAGCGCCTGGCGCGCGGCAAGGCCGAGGCCGGACGCGGCGCGATCTCGCCTGCAGCCTCGTGCTGCGTGCTCGGTGCCGACACCGCCGTGGTGCTCGACGGAAAAATTCTTGGCAAACCAGTTGATGAAGCCGACGCGTGCGCCATGCTGAAGATGTTGTCCGGGCGCGAGCATCAGGTCCTGACCGCGATTGCGCTGCTCGACGGCGAGCGCTGTGAGTCTCGGGTGGTCATCAGCCAGGTCCGCTTTCGGGCTATCAGCCCTGATGAAGCGACCGCCTACTGGGCCAGTGGCGAACCCCGGGACAAGGCCGGTGGATACGGTATTCAAGGACTGGGCGCGGTGTTTGTCGCCGGGCTCACTGGAAGTTACTCGGCGGTGGTTGGACTGCCGTTGTGCGAAACCGCGGAACTGCTCGGCCATTTCGGCATACCCTGTTGGCAACCCCATAACGCGCGCTAAGCGTTGTATCCGGCCATTATCGTGAACATGCCTGAACGAGACCCTGCCATGAGTGAAGAGATCCTGATCAACATCACGCCGATGGAATCGCGCGTGGCGGTGGTCGAAAACGGTGTCCTGCAAGAAGTTCATGTCGAGCGCACGCAAAAGCGCGGGATCGTCGGCAACATCTACAAGGGCAAGGTGGTGCGGGTATTGCCGGGCATGCAGGCGGCGTTTGTCGATATCGGCCTGGACCGCGCCGCGTTCATTCATGCGTCGGAAATCTCCCTGCGTGAAGGGCCGGCGGTCGAGAGCATCAGTGCGCTGGTGCACGAAGGCCAGAGCCTGGTGGTGCAAGTCACCAAGGACCCGATCGGCTCCAAAGGCGCGCGCCTGACGACGCAGCTGTCGATCCCTTCGCGTTACCTGGTGTACATGCCGCGCACCGCCCACGTCGGTATTTCGCTGAAGATCGAAGACGAAGCCGAACGTGATCGCCTCAAGCAAGTGGTGACCGATTGCGTGGCGAAGGAAGGCATCAAGGAAGCCGGCGGTTTCATCCTGCGCACGGCGGCCGAGGGCGCCGGCGCCGATGAGATCCTCATGGACATCCGCTATCTGCGCCGGTTGTGGGACCAGATCAGCGAGCAAATCAAGACCATCAGTGCCCCCAGCGTTATTTACGAAGACCTTGGCCTGGCGCTACGCACGCTGCGGGACCTGGTGAGCCCGAAGATCGAGAAAATTCGCATCGATTCCCGGGAAACCTTCCAGAAAACCACGCAGTTCGTCGCCGAACTGATGCCGGAGATCGCCGATCGCCTGGAACATTATCCGGGCGAGCGACCGATTTTCGACCTGTACGGCGTCGAAGATGAAATCCAGAAGGCCCTTGAGCGCAAAGTCCCGCTGAAGTCCGGCGGATACCTGGTGGTCGACCCGGCGGAAGCCATGAGCACCATCGACGTCAACACCGGGGCGTTCGTCGGGCATCGCAACCTTGAAGAAACCATCTTCAAGACCAACCTCGAAGCGGCGACCGCCATTGCACGCCAGCTGAGGCTGCGTAACCTGGGTGGCATCATCATCATCGACTTCATCGACATGGAAGACGAAGAGCACCAGCGCCAGGTGCTGCGCACGCTGGAGAAGCAACTGGAGCGTGACCACGCCAAGACCAACATCATCGGCATCACCGAGTTGGGCCTGGTGCAGATGACCCGCAAGCGCACCCGCGAAAGCCTCGAGCAGGTCCTGTGCGAGCCGTGCACGAGTTGCCAGGGGCGCGGCAAGCTGAAAACGCCGGAAACCATTTGCTATGAAATCTTCCGCGAAATCCTCCGTGAGGCTCGCGCCTATCAGGCGGAAGGCTATCGTGTATTAGCGAACCAGAGAGTCGTCGACCGCCTGCTCGATGAAGAGTCGGGCAACGTCGCCGAACTTGAGGTGTTCATCGGGCGCACCATCAGGTTCCAGGTCGAAACCATGTATTCCCAGGAACAATACGACGTCGTGCTGCTCTGAACTGCTGCGTCTTGAATTTTCCTGAACGGCTGGCCTCAGCTTTCTGCAAGACTTTTGCCATGGGAGCCAACTGACATGGAGCGTCTGACACGCATATTGGCCGCACTGACCCGCTGGGGTCTGGGCCTGTGCGCGTTGGTTTTGGTGTTGATGGCGTTGTACGTCAGCCTTGGCCGGGAACTGGCGCCGTTGGTAGCCGAGTACCGTGCCGAAGTCGAAACCAAGGCCAGCGAAGCCTTGGGCATGCCCCTGCAAATCGGTGAGTTGAAAGGCAGTTGGAGCGGCTTCGCGCCTGTTTTGTCCGCTCACGACGTGACGGTGGGCGAGGGTGCCAACGCCTTGCACCTGGAGCAGGTGCGGGCGATCCCGGACCTGTGGGCCAGTCTGCTGGCTCGCGATGTGCGCATCGCCAATCTGGAACTCAATGGCCTGAAGATCAGCCTCAAGCAAGGCGATGATGGCAAGTGGGCGCTGGAAGGTTTGCCGGTAAAGGACGATCAGCCCCTCGACCCGGAGCAGTTGCTCAATCGCATGCAAATGATCCAGCAGCTGTCGGTGCTCGACAGCCAGGTCACTTTGCAGCCGTGGGGGGAATCGCCGCTGACCCTGACGTACGTCGGCTTGAGTCTCAAAACCGGCGCCTACCGCCAGCGCCTCGATGCCCGCTTGACCCTGCCCGATGGCCAGCCGATGGCCATGAGTTTGCGTAGCCGCATTCGCGCCAGCGAGTGGAAGGACGGCGAGGTGGAAGCCTATGCGAGCCTGCCGCAAAGCGACTGGGCGAAATGGTTGCCGGAAACCCTGACCCAGAATTGGAATTTCTCTGAGATCAAGGCCGGTGGCGAGCTGTGGGTTACCTGGGGCAAGGGCGCCCTGCAAAGTGCCGCCATCCGTTTGAATGCCC
This sequence comes from Pseudomonas sp. YuFO8, assembly GCF_035065025.1. NCBI lineage: Bacteria > Pseudomonadati > Pseudomonadota > Gammaproteobacteria > Pseudomonadales > Pseudomonadaceae > Pseudomonas > Pseudomonas sp. YuFO8. Next base: position 157,668 of record NZ_JAXDEQ010000001.1, read on the forward strand.
CGCAACTCAAGGGTGCCTATGCCGAGCGCAAGCCGATCCAGATCAATAACCTGGCGCTTAACGGTTATTTCCAGCGCAGCGCCGAGGGCATGCTGGTCACGGTAGATTCCCTGGCCATGAACCTTGCAGAAACGCGTTGGGAGTCACGCCTGCAATTGAAGCAGACCACGGCCGCGGACAGCACCCAGAATCTCTGGCACCTGCAAGCCGACCGTCTCGACCTGACGCCGCTCACACCGCTGCTCAATGCCCTGGCGCCCTTGCCGGAAGGTGTTGCCAAGGTGGTCGAAGGGCTCAAGGTCACCGGTGGACTGCGCAACGTGCTGATCGACGTGAAACCCAATGCCACAGACGACAGCCGGTTCAGCTTCGCGGCCAACCTTGATCGGGTCGGCTTTGACGCGTATCACGGCGCGCCGGCGGCGCGTAATGTCTCGGGCAGCATCAGCGGGGACCTTGGCCATGGCGAGTTGCGCATGGACAGCAAGGATTTCATGCTGCACCTGGACCCGATTTTCGCCAAGCCATGGCAATACATCCAGGCCAACGCCACCTTGACCTGGAAGCTCGACAAGGAAAGTTTCACCCTGATCGCGCCGTACCTGAAGGTGTTGGGCGAAGAGGGCAAGATTGCCGGCGATTTCCTGATCCGCCTGTTCTTCGATGACACGAAGGAAGACTACATGGACCTGCGGGTCGGCATGGTGGAGGGCGACGGTCGCTACACCGCGAAATACCTGCCGACCGTTCTCAGCCCGGCGCTGGACGAATGGCTGCGTACGGCGATTCTCAAAGGTGCGGTGGACGAGGGTTTCTTCCAGTACCAGGGCTCGTTGAACCATGGCGCGGCGGAAACGGCCCGCAGCATCAGCCTGTTTTTCAAGGTCCACGATGCCGAACTGGCGTTTCAGCCTGGCTGGCCGCATGTCAGCAAGGTCACCGGTGATGTGTTCGTAGAAGACAGCGGCGTGCGGGTTCTGGCCAGCCAGGGGCAGTTGCTCGACACCAAGGTCCGCGACATCTACGTCAATATTCCCCACGTGCCTGACGGGCAGAACAGTCATCTGTTTCTCGATGGCGCGTTCGCTGGCGGGCTGGGCGATGGCCTGAAAATTCTCAAGGAAGCGCCGATTGGCACGGCCGAAACGTTCGCTGGCTGGGAAGGCGAAGGCGACCTGCAAGGCAAGCTCAAGCTGGATATTCCGCTGGCCAAGGGCGAGCAGCCGAAGATCCTGGTCGACTTCAAGACGGCCAAGGCCCGCCTGAAACTGCCCGAGCCGCCCCTTGAGCTGACTCAGCTCAAAGGTGACTTCCGGTTTGACAGCAGCAAAGGCTTGAGTGGGCAGAACATCAGCGCGCGCGCCTTCGACAAGCCGGTGACTGCGCAAATTTTCGCCGAGGGTCGCGAGGGCAAGCTCAACACCCGGGTCACCGCTTCCGGGCAGGTCGAAGTGAAGAAACTCACGGACTGGCTGAGCGTGACCCAGCCGTTGCCGGTGAGCGGCGTGATCCCCTATCAATTGCAACTGACCCTCAATGGCGCCGATAGCCAGTTGCTGGTCAATTCCAATCTCAGGGGTGTGGCCGTCGATCTGCCGGCGCCCTTTGGCCTGGCGCCGGATGCCGGGCGCGACACCTCATTCCGCATGACCCTGCAAGGCGAGGAGCGGCGCTACTGGGTGAACTACGGTGAACTGGCGAACTTCACGTTTGCTGCACCGGCCAGCAACTTTGCCAACGGCCGTGGCGAGTTGTTCCTCGGCAATGGCAATGCCGTGTTGCCCGACACAATGGGCCTGCGCATTCGTGGCACGCTGTCGGAGCTGGATATCGGCCCGTGGCAGGACCTGATGAACAAGTATGCCGGGCAAGACCCAGGCGGTAATGCCAAGCAGTTGCTCAGTGGATTGGACGTCAAGGTCGGCAAGCTCCGCGCTTTCGGCACCACGTTGGACCAGGCAGCGGTGCAGCTGACACGCAAACCGTCCGCCTGGGCCTTGCAGCTCGACAGCCAGCAGGTCAAGGGCAACGCCAGCCTCCCCGATGCCAAGGCCGCGCCGATGGTGATCAACCTGCAGACCGTGCGGCTGCCGGCACCTGACCCGACGGTGCTGGCCGATGAAAACTCGCCGGACCCCCTGGCCTCGGTGGACCCGAAAAAGATCCCGGCGCTGGATATCACCATCAACCAGCTGTACCAGGGCAACGACCTGGTCGGTGCCTGGTCGCTGAAAGTGCGTCCGACGGCCAAGGGTATAGCGCTCAACTCGCTGGACATGGGCCTCAAGGGCATCCTCCTGCAAGGCAGCGGCGGCTGGGAAGGTGCGCCGGGCGCCAGCACCAGCTGGTACAAGGGGCGGATCAGCGGCAAGAATCTTGCGGATGTGCTCAAGGGCTGGGGCTTTGCGCCGAGCGTCACCAGCCAGGAATTCCACATGGATGTCGACGGCCGCTGGCCCGGCTCGCCGGCATGGCTGGCCACCAAGCGCTTCTCCGGCACCCTCGATGCATCGCTCAATGAAGGCCAGTTTGTCGAGGTTGAAGGCAGTGCCCAGGCGTTGCGGGTGTTTGGCCTGCTCAACTTCAACTCGATTGGCCGCCGCTTGCGCCTGGACTTTTCCGACCTGTTCGGCAAAGGCCTGAGCTATGACCGGGTCAAGGGCCTGCTGGTGGCGACCAACGGTGTGTACGTGACCCGCGAACCTATCCGCCTGACGGGCCCGTCGAGCACCATCGAGCTCAACGGTACCCTGAACATGGTGGCCGATCAGATCGATGCCAAATTGATGGTGACCTTGCCGGTGACCAACAACCTGCCCATTGCCGCACTGATCGTCGGCGCGCCGGCCATCGGCGGGGCGCTGTTCCTGATCGACAAGTTGATCGGTGACCGTGTGTCGCGTTTTGCCAGCGTGAAATACACGGTCAAGGGGCCGTGGAAAGAACCGAAAATCACCTTCGACAAGGCTTTTTGAGAAACCACTGCCCTGGCCTATGGAGTAGCATGGCCGTACCCCCCCTGCGTTGATATCCGAACAGGAAAAGGCCATGTCTGTAGCGGTAATTCAAATGGTCAGCCAAAGCGAAGTGCCGGCCAATCTGGCCCGGGCGCGCCAATTGCTGGAACAGGCGGCCGCCGGCGGTGCGAAACTGGCCGTGTTGCCGGAAAACTTCGCCGCCATGGGCCGGCGCGACGTCGCCGACATCGGTCGCGCCGAGGCGCTGGGCGAAGGCCCGATCCTGCCGTGGTTGAAACAGACGGCCCGCGACCTCAAGTTATGGATAGTGGCCGGTACCTTGCCGCTGCCGCCGGTGGATCAACCGACGGCCAAGGTGCATGCCTGCTCGTTGTTGGTAAATGATCACGGCGAGACGGTGGCGCGCTACGACAAGCTGCACCTGTTTGACGTGGACGTGGCGGACAATCGCGGCCGTTATCGCGAATCCGATGACTATGCTTATGGCAGTGGCGTGGTGGTTGCGGACACACCGGTGGGGCGAGTCGGCCTGACGGTCTGTTATGACCTGCGCTTCCCGGAGCTGTATAGCGAATTACGCGCTGCCGGGGCGGAGTTGATTACCGTGCCATCGGCGTTTACCGCGGTGACCGGCGCGGCGCATTGGGAGGTGCTGATTCGTGCGCGAGCCATCGAAACCCAGTGTTATGTGCTCGCGGCCGCCCAGGGTGGAACGCATCCGGGGCCCAGGGAAACCTGGGGGCACGCGGCCATTGTCGACCCCTGGGGGCGGGTACTGGCACAACAGGATCAAGGCGAGGCCGTGCTGCTGGCCGAACGCGATAGCAGCGAACAGGCGTCCATCCGGGCGCGGATGCCGGTGTCCAGTCACCGGCGCTTTTTCTCGCAGGGCGCCCAGCGACCTGCCTCAGAACGATGAATTTAAGGCGTAAAGCATATGAGCGAGTTGTTGTCCTCAGTCAGTGAACACCTCCTGGCACCGGGTGGCGTAACGATCGAAAGCCTGCAAGGTGTGCTTGGCGACCTGGCCGGCCCGGGCATCGATGCCGCCGACCTGTATTTCCAGGGGCAGATTTCCGAGTCCTGGGCGCTGGAAGACGGCATCGTCAAGGAAGGCAGCTTCAACCTCGACCAAGGGGTTGGCGTGCGCGCGCAATCCGGTGAGAAGACCGGTTTTGCCTACAGCAACGCCATCACCCTGGAAGCCCTGGGCGCGGCGGCCCGTGCTGCCCGGTCGATCTCCCGAGCCGGGCAGAATGGCACCGTGCAAGCGTTTACCAGCCAGGACGTGGCGCAGTTGTACGGGCCGGACAATCCTCTGGAAGTGCTGACCCGTGCCGAGAAAGTCGATCTGCTCAAGCGCATCGATGCGGCCACCCGAGCCCTCGATCCGCGCATCCAGCAGGTCACCGTGAGCATGGCCGGTGTCTGGGAGCGGATCCTTGTGGCGTCCACCGACGGCGGCCTGGCGGCGGATGTACGGCCGCTGGTGCGCTTCAACGTCAGCGTGATCGTCGAGCAGAACGGCCGCCGCGAGCGCGGTGGCCACGGCGGTGGCGGGCGTACCGACTACCGTTATTTCCTCGCTGAAGACCGGGCCATGAGCTATGCCCGTGAGGCGCTGCGCCAGGCCTTGGTCAACCTGGAAGCCATCCCGGCGCCGGCCGGTACCTTGCCGGTGGTGCTGGGTTCGGGCTGGTCGGGCGTGTTGCTGCACGAAGCGGTCGGCCACGGCCTGGAAGGCGACTTCAACCGCAAAGGCAGTTCGGCCTACAGCGGGCGCATGGGCGAAATGGTTGCGTCCAAGCTGTGCACCATTGTCGATGACGGCACCCTGGCCGGGCGTCGCGGCTCCTTGAGCGTCGACGACGAAGGGACGCCGACCGAGTGCACCACGCTGATCGAAAACGGCGTACTCAAAGGCTACATGCAGGACAAGCTCAACGCCCGCCTGATGGGCGTGGCCCGCACCGGTAACGGTCGTCGCGAATCCTACGCGCACCTGCCGATGCCACGCATGACCAACACCTACATGCTGGCCGGCGAAAGCGATCCGGAAGAAATCATCGCCTCGGTGAAACGCGGCATCTACTGCGCCAACCTCGGCGGTGGCCAGGTGGACATCACCAGCGGCAAGTTCGTGTTCTCCACCAGCGAGGCGTACCTGATCGAGGACGGCAAGATCACCGCCCCGGTCAAAGGCGCGACGTTGATCGGCAACGGCCCTGAAGCCATGAGCAAGGTGTCGATGGTCGGTAACGACCTGGCACTGGACAGCGGCGTGGGGACGTGTGGCAAGGATGGGCAATCGGTGCCGGTGGGTGTCGGCCAGCCAACGCTGAAGATTGATGCGATCACCGTGGGTGGCACGGGCGCATAGGGATTGATACATCCCCTGTAGGAGCTGCCGAAGGCTGCGATCTTTTGCTTTTTAGAAGATCAAAAGATCGCAGCCTTCGGCAGCTCCTACAGGAGTTGCGATGGCTTAACGCAGACCGCGTTGAGTCTCGTCCAGCTCACGGATGTACTTGAAGATTTTACGGCTGGAAGCAGGAGGCTTGTTTTGCGCAACCTCGTGCTGGGCCTGACGGATCAGGGAACGCAATTGCTGGCGGTCCGCGTCCGGGTAGTCGACGACGAATTTTTCCAGTACGGCATCGTCGCCGGCGATCAGGCGATCGCGCCAACGTTCCAGGTTATGGAAGCGTTCGTTGTACTGGCGAGTGGAGGCATCGAGTTGATCGAGCAAGACCAGAATCGCGTCAGTGTCCTGATCGCGCATCAGCTTGCCGATGAACTGAAGGTGCCGTTTACGCGCGATGTTCGCGGTGTGCTTGGGCGCATCGGCCAGGGCCCGACGCATGGCGTCGGTCAATGGCAGTTTTGCCAGCAAGTCAGGCTTGAGCGTTGTAAGGCGCTCGCCGAGGTCAACCAGAGCATGCAGCTCGCGTTTAACCTGGGATTTGCTTTTTTCTCCCGTATCGAGGGAGTCGTCGTAAGAATCAACCATGGTGGCCGTCCGCAAAGAAACGCCGCCATGATAACCAGTCGGGGGCCGCTTGTCCGGCCCGGTCGCTCGATGACCGTTACCGAAAGCAGAATTTGAGTGGAGAACAGCATGAGTGCAGTTGAGAGCGTCGGCCCACAAGCGTTGCCGGCACTGCAAGAACAGGTCGAGCAGATCATCGCTGAAGCCAAGCGCCAGGGCGCCAGTGCCTGTGAAGTGGCGGTGTCGCTGGAACAAGGCCTGTCGACCACGGTTCGTCAGCGTGAAGTCGAAACCGTCGAATTCAATCGCGACCAGGGTTTTGGCATCACGCTGTACGTCGGTCAGCGCAAGGGCTCGGCCAGCACCTCGGCCAGTGGCCCTGAGGCGATTCGCGAAACCGTTGCCGCTGCCCTGGCGATTGCCAAACACACCTCGGAAGACGAAGCCTCGGGCCTGGCGGATGCCGCGCTGATGGCCAAGGACGTGCAGGACTTCGACCTGTTCCACCAATGGGATATCACCCCGGAACAGGCGATCGAGCAGGCTCTGGCCTGTGAAGCTGCAGCCTTTGCTGCTGACAGCCGGATCAAGAACGCCGATGGTACGACCCTGAGTACCCATCAGGGCTGCCGTGTCTATGGCAATAGCCACGGGTTTGTTGGCGGTTATGCGTCGACCCGGCATAGCTTGAGCTGCGTCATGATCGCCGAGGCCGATGGCCAGATGCAGCGCGATTACTGGTACGACGTGAACCGCCAGGGCAACCTGCTGGCCGATCCGGTGAGCATCGGTCAACGTGCTGCCCAGCGCGCGGCGAGCCGTCTGGGCGCGCGTCCGGTGCCGACCTGCGAAGTGCCGGTGCTGTTTTCCGCGGAGCTGGCCGGTGGTTTGTTCGGCAGTTTCCTGTCGGCGATTTCCGGCGGCAGCCTGTATCGCAAATCGTCGTTCCTCGAAGGTACCCTGGGGCAGAAGCTGTTCCCGGAATGGCTGACCATCGACGAGCGTCCGCACCTGATGCGGGCCATGGGCAGTGCGGCATTTGACGGCGATGGCCTGGCAACCTACGCCAAACCGTTCGTCGAAAAGGGCGAGCTGGTGTCCTACATCCTCGGCACCTACTCCGGCCGCAAGCTTGGCATGCCGAGCACCGCCAACGCGGGCGGCGTGCACAACCTGTTCGTCACCCACGGTGATGAGGACCAGGCTGCGTTGCTGCGTCGCATGGGCCGCGGCCTGCTGGTGACCGAACTGATGGGCCAGGGCCTGAACATGGTGACCGGCGATTACTCCCGTGGCGCGGCGGGTTACTGGGTCGAGAACGGCGAAATCCAGTTCGCGGTCCAGGAAGTAACCATCGCCGGCAACATGCGCGACATGTTCAAGCAGATCGTTGCCGTGGGTAATGACCTGGAGCTGCGCAGTAACATTCGCACCGGTTCGGTGTTGATCGAGCGGATGACGGTGGCGGGCAGCTAAGCCTCGCCGTTACACAAAAAGGCGCGCCACCCCTCAGGTGGCGCGCCTTTTTTTATATGCCTTACACAGATCCCATGTGGGAGCGGGCTTGCTCGCGAAGGCGGCACGCCAGTCAACGAAGATGTTGAATGTGCAGGCCTCTTCGCGAGCAAGCCCGCTCCCACAGTGAGTTCTACGTGCGCTATCGAGCTTGTGTTGGTTCTCATTATCATCTAATAATAAATCTCATTACCGAATGAGCCCCGGATCATGAGTTCTGCCTTGCACGAGCAGCCTTACCTCGAAAGCTGGCGCTGGATGAGTCGCCAGATCCGTTGCGCGATGGATCCCGACGAGCCGCGCCTGATCGATCATTACCTGGCCGAAGGCCGGTATCTGGCCTGTTGCACGGCAACCTCGCCCTGGACCATTGCCCAAACCTCCTTCCGTTTGCTGCTCGACACCGCTGCGGATGTCGCGCTGCCCTGGCACTGGCGCACTTACTGCCTCGACCAGGCCTGGCGCCCTTTGCGCGAACTCGAACGCCTCGCCTTGTGCAAATGCCGACTCAAGCGCTGGCAGAGCTACACCTGGCAACTGGCGACCTGCGAGCTGCAACCCTCGATTCCCTTAACTGAACTGGTGCAAGGATTTTCAGATGACCAAGACACGTATTGAGCGCGACAGCATGGGCGAGCTTCAGGTCCCGCATGACGCCCTCTATGGCGCACAGACTCAGCGTGCAGTGGATAACTTCCCGATCAGCGGCAAGCCAATGCCGGTGCAGTTCATTCGCGCGTTGATCCTGGCCAAGGCTGCGGCAGCGCGCGCCAACATCGAGCTCAAGCAGATCAGCGAGTCCCAGGGCATCGCCATCGTCGAGGCTGCGCAAGGCTTGCTGGAAGGCGATTTCATGCAGCACTTCCCGGTGGATGTGTTCCAGACCGGTTCCGGCACCAGCTCCAACATGAACGCCAACGAAGTGATCGCCACCCTGGCCAGCCGCCTGCTCGGCGAGCCGGTGAACCCCAACGATCACGTCAATTGCGGGCAGAGCAGCAACGACATCATCCCGACCACTATCCACGTCAGTGCCGCGCTGGCCTTGCACGAACAGTTGTTGCCGGCCCTGAACGGGCTGGTTCAGGTGATCGAACGCAAGGCGCAAGAGGTGCATCACCACGTCAAGACCGGGCGCACCCACCTGATGGATGCCATGCCGGTGCGCATGAGCCAGGTGCTCAATGGTTGGGCGCAACAACTCAAGGCCAACATCGGCCATTTGCAAGGCCTGCAGCCAAGCCTGCAATCCCTGGCCCAGGGCGGTACGGCAGTGGGTACCGGGGTCAATGCGCATCCCGAATTCGCTGCGCGCTTCAGCCAACAACTGAGCAAGCTGACCCAGGTGCAATTTACGCCGGGCGTGGATCTGTTTGCCTTGATCGGCTCCCAGGACACCGCCGTGGCCGTTTCCGGCCAGCTCAAGGCGACCGCGGTGTCGCTGATGAAAATCGCCAACGACCTGCGCTGGATGAACTCCGGTCCTCTGGCTGGCCTGGGTGAGATAGAGCTCGAAGCCTTGCAGCCGGGGTCTTCGATCATGCCCGGCAAGGTCAACCCGGTGATCCCGGAGGCCACCGCCATGGTCGCCGCCCAGGTAATCGGCAACGACACGGTGATCACCGTCGCCGGTCAGTCGGGCAATTTCGAGCTCAACGTGATGCTGCCCATCGTCGCCCAGAACCTGCTGGGCAGCATCGAATTGCTGGCCAACTCCAGCCGTCTGCTGGGGGAAAAGGCCATCGCCAGCTTCAAGGTCAACGAAGACCGGATCAAGCAAGCGCTGTCGCGCAACCCGATCCTGGTGACGGCACTCAACCCGATCATTGGCTACCAGAAAGCCGCTGAAATCGCCAAGAAGGCTTATCAGCAGGGCCGCCCGGTGATCGATGTCGCACTGGAGCACACCGAACTTCCGCGTAGCCAGCTGGAAACGTTGCTCAACCCGGAAAAACTCACCGCTGGCGGCGTGTAACCACCACCACCGCTTTGGAGGCTCACCATGGAACACTGGAAACGCACGATCGAAAGGGCAAATCGCTGTTTCATGTTGGGCGAGCTGGTCGATGCCCGCGAGGCTTACTTGCAGGCATTGGCCCTGGCCCAGGTGCTGTTCGAGCGCTGGGCAAATGCCGATGAAGCGGTGGCGGCCTGCGTGATCTCCCATCACAACCTGGCGGACCTGCATTTGCGCCTGAACCAGCCGGAGGAGAGCGCCGAGTACCTGTGCGCCATCCACCAGCGCCTGCTACAGACCGTGCAGGACCCGCGACTGACGCCAGCGCTGCGTGAAGCGGCGCTGCGCCAGAGCAACAAGACCTACGTCGAACTGCTGAATTTCATCAGCGAGCACGGTGAATATCCACGCACCCATCGGTTGCTGCACATCGAGACTGCCTCACCGTCGCATCGCCCTGCGCCTCACCATCATGGAGTCCACTGAACATGGCTTTTACCCTGCCTGCCTTGCCGTATGCCTACGACGCCCTGGAACCGCACATCGATGCGCAGACCATGGAAATCCACTACACCAAACACCACCAGACCTATATCAACAACCTCAACGCTGCGGTCGAGGGCACCGAGTTCGCCGAGTGGCCAGTGGAAAAGCTGGTGGCCGCCGTGCAGCAACTGCCGGAGAAGCTCCGTGCGGCAGTGATCAACCAGGGCGGAGGCCACGCCAACCATTCATTGTTCTGGGAAGTCATGGCGCCGCACGGCGGCGGCAAGCCTGAAGGCGCGCTGGCCAAGGCGATCGATGAGCAGCTGGGTGGCCTCGACAGTTTCAAGGACGCTTTCACCAAGGCGGCGTTGACCCGTTTCGGCAGTGGCTGGGCGTGGCTGAGCGTAACCCCACAAAAGACCCTGGTCGTGGAAAGCAGCGGCAACCAGGACAGCCCGTTGATGAACGGCAATACGCCGATCCTCGGCCTGGATGTGTGGGAACACGCCTATTACCTGCGGTATCAGAATTGCCGTCCGGAATACATCAGCGCGTTCTACAACGTGATCAATTGGCCGGAAGTTGCGGCGCGCTATCAAGCGGCACTGGCCTGAGTCCTTTATAAAAACAACCCAAGGCTGATTATGGGCACTGAAACGCTGGCGATCGGAAGTGGACGAATGTTTCGTTACGCATTCGGATCGCTGTTACTGCTGGCGGGCATGAGCTTGCTGGTTGCACATGGGCTGGCCTGGCTGGACCTTGAACCGCGGCTGTCGCGGGCGTTGCAGGGCGGTGCGATCTGCGCCCTGGGCACGGCGCTCGGGGCTGTGCCGGTGCTGGTGATCCGGCGCATGCCCCAGGCACTCAGCGATTCGCTGCTGGGCTTTGGTGCTGGCGTCATGCTCGCGGCGACAGCGTTTTCGCTGATCATGCCGGGCATTGCCGCGGCAGAAAACCTGGGCATGAGTCCGTGGGCTGCCAGCGGCCTGATGTGTCTTGGCATCCTGCTCGGCGCCTTCGGTCTGTTCCTGGTGGATTGCCAGGTCTCGGGTGCTTCACCGCAAATGCTCGTCGGCACCGTGGAGCATCCGGTCATTGCGCCACGGATCTGGCTGTTCGTGTTTGCCATCATTGCCCATAACATCCCCGAAGGCATGGCGGTCGGCGTGTCGGCCGGTGGCGGCATGCCTGACGCCGACAGCCTGGCGATGGGCATTGCCCTGCAGGATGTGCCGGAGGGGTTGGTGATCGCGCTGGTGCTGGCGGGAGCCGGGATGTCGCGGTTCAAGGCTTTCCTGATCGGTGCTGCTTCAGGGTTGGTGGAGCCAGTGTTCGCGCTGTTGTGCGCATGGCTGGTGAGCCTGGCCGAACTGTTGTTGCCTTTGGGGTTGGCGCTGGCGGCGGGGGCGATGCTGTTGGTGGTCACCCACGAAGTGATTCCCGAGTCGCGCCGCAATGGTCACGACAAATTGGCAAGCCTTGGGCTGCTGATCGGGTTTTGCCTGATGATGGTGATGGATACGGCGTTGGCCTAAAAAGATCGCAGCCTGCGGCATCTCCTACAGGTAAACACGATCCCATGTAGGAGCTGCCGCAGGCTGCGATCTTTTGATCTTGACCTTTATTCGCCTTCGTCGAAGTAGTTGTTGATCAACTTCACCAGCGCATCCAGCGCTTCCTGTTCCTGCTCGCCTTCCGTGCTCAGGTAAATCCTGGTGCCCTTGCCGGCGGCCAGCATCATCATCGCCATGATGCTTTTACCGTCGACGGTGGTCTCTGGCGTGCGTCCTACCCTGATCGTGCAATCCTTGAATTGACCGGCGATTCCAACGAATTTTGCCGAAGCGCGGGCATGCAGGCCCAGCTTGTTGATGATTTCGATTTCCAGAGCAGGCATCGCGGTGTGAATCCTTTAGCTGAGGTCGCGGTGGCGAACCTGGACGTTCTTCAGGGATTGCTGCAGGACCTGGCCAAGACGTTCAGTCAGGTAGACGGAGCGGTGATGGCCGCCGGTGCAGCCAATGGCAATAGTGACATAGGCGCGGTTGCTGGCGGCAAAGCGTGGCAGCCATTTGAGCAGGTACGTAGAAATGTCCTGGAACATCTCCTCGACATCGGGTTGCGCCGCCAGGTAATCGGCCACCGGTTGGTCGAGCCCGGACTGCTCGCGCAGTTCCGGCTTCCAGTAAGGATTGGGCAGGCAGCGCACATCGAATACCAGGTCGGCGTCGACCGGCATGCCACGCTTGAACCCGAACGACTCCACGAGGAATGCCGTGCCGGGTTCCGGCTGGTTCAGCAGGCGCAGCTTGATGGTATCGCGCAGTTGGTACAGGTTCAGGCTGGTGGTGTTGAGCTTGAGGTCGGCCAGGTCGGCAATCGGCCCGAGCAGGGTGGTCTCGTCGTTGATCGCCTCGGCCAGTGAGCGATTGGCATTGCTCAGCGGGTGACGGCGGCGGGTTTCCGAGAAACGCTTGAGCAGGGTTTCCTCGTCGGCATCCAGGTACAGGACATCGCACTGGATGTGGCGGCTGCGCACTTCGGCCAGCAGTTCGGGGAAACGCGACAGGTGACTTGGCAGGTTGCGCGCATCGATGGATACGGCAACCAGCGGTTGCGCCAGCTCGGTGTGAATCAGCGCGCGCTCGGCCAGTTCGGGCAGCAAACCGGCAGGCAGGTTGTCGATGCAGTAGTAGCCGTTGTCCTCGAGGACGTCGAGGGCGGTACTTTTACCTGAGCCGGAACGACCGCTGACGATGATCAAGCGCATGATTAGTGACCGTTTTGCTCGTCCAGGACAACCTGATACAAGGCTTCATTGCTCGCGGCGCTGCGCAGTTTTTCGCGCACTTCCTTGCGGTCGAGCATGCTGGCGATCTGGCGCAAAAGCTCCAGGTGCGCATCGGTAGCGGCTTCCGGGACCAGTAGCACGAACAACAGGTCAACCGGGGCGCCATCGATGGCGTCGAAATCGATAGGGGCGTCGAGGTGCATCAAGGCGCTGATGGGCGATGTGCAGCCCTTCAGGCGACAGTGGGGAATGGCGATGCCGTTGCCAAAACCGGTCGAACCGAGTTTTTCACGGGCGATCAAAGCCTCGAAGACATCTTGCATCTCCAGATCCGGCACTTCCCGGGCGATCAGGTTGGCAATTTGCTCGAGGGCTTTCTTTTTACTGCCGCCCGGCACGTTCACCAGGGAACGGCCGGGGGTCAGGATGCTTTCAAGTCGGATCATGGGTTGGGAGTGTTAACGACCCGTAGCGCCCTGGAGGAGGCTCTGGGTCTTTTCCTTATGCTTTTTGAGTTGTTTATCCAGCTTGTCGGTCAGTAAGTCGATAGCTGCGTACATATCAGTATGTTCCGCGTTTGCGACGACCTCATTGCCGGGAATATGCAGCGTGGCTTCGATTTTTTGCTTCAGCTTTTCGACGCACATCGTGACTTGCACGTTGGTGATCTTGTCGAAATGTCGCTCCAATCGTTCGAGTTTTTCGCCGATGTAGGTGCGAAGAGGTTCGGTCACTTCCAGTTGGTGTCCACTGATGTTGACTTGCATACAGCTTCTCCTTCGTTGCCAGTGCATAAAGCGGCAGATCCAGATGATCTGCCACTGGAACGCTGTGGCGTGGCCCTACATCAACCGCTTGCGTTCGCTCGAAGGCGCGATCCCGAGGGATTCGCGGTACTTGGCGACGGTGCGGCGAGCCACCTGAATGCCTTGTGCCTCCAGTAAACCAGCGATCTTGCTGTCACTCAACGGCTTTTTCTGATTTTCCGCCGCCACCAGTTTTTTGATGATCGCGCGAATCGCCGTGGACGAGCATTCTCCGCCCTCGGAGGTGCTGACGTGGCTGGAGAAAAAGTATTTCAGTTCATAGATGCCCCGAGGGGTATGCATGAATTTCTGCGTGGTCACCCGCGAAATCGTCGACTCGTGCATGCCGACCGCTTCGGCGATGTCATGCAGCACCAGCGGTTTCATGGCCTCGTCGCCGTACTCCAGGAAGCCGCGCTGATGCTCGACAATCTGCGTGGCCACTTTCATCAGGGTTTCGTTGCGGCTCTGCAGGCTCTTGATGAACCAGCGGGCTTCCTGCAGCTGATTGCGCATGAAGGTGTTGTCGGCGCTGGTGTCGGCACGGCGCACGAAGCCTGCGTACTGGGCGTTGACCCGCAGGCGCGGCACCGACTCCTGGTTCAACTCCACCAACCAGCGCTCGTTGTCCTTGCGCACGATCACGTCGGGTACCACGTATTCGGCTTCGGTCGACTCGATTTGCGAGCCAGGGCGCGGGTTGAGGCTCTGCACCAGTTCGATCACCTGGCGCAGTTCATCTTCCTTGAGCTTCATGCGGCGCATCAGCTGACTGTAGTCGCGGCTGCCGAGCAAGTCGATGTAGTCGGTGACCAGGCGCTTGGCCTCGGCCAGCCAAGGCGTCTTGGCGGGTAGCTGGCGCAATTGCAGCAGCAGGCATTCGCCCAGGTTGCGGGCAGCGATGCCGGCGGGTTCGAATTGCTGGATGCGGTGCAGGACGGCTTCGATTTCGTCCAGTTCGATGTCCAGTTCCGGATCGAAGGCTTCGAGGATCTCCTCCAGCGTCTCGTCCAGATAACCCTGGTTGTTGATGCAGTCGATCAGGGTCACGGCGATCAGGCGATCGGTGTCGGACATCGGGGCCAGGTTCAATTGCCACAGCAGGTGGCTTTGCAGGCTCTCGCCCGCCGATGTGCGGGTGGTGAAATCCCACTCGTCGTCATCGTTGCTCGGCAGGCTGCTGGCACTGGTCTGGTACACGTCTTCCCAGGCGGTGTCGACCGGCAGTTCGTTAGGAATGCGCTCGTTCCAGTCGCCTTCCTCGAGGTTATCGACCGTCGGGGCGGTTTCCTGGTAAGAGGGTTCCTGGATGTCGGTACTGGGCTTGTGTTCGGCGTTGTCGGCCAGCGGGTCGGAATTGTCGAAGTCGTCGCCTTCTTCCTGGCGCTCGAGCATCGGGTTGGACTCCAGGGCCTCCTGGATTTCCTGTTGCAGGTCCAGGGTCGACAATTGGAGCAGGCGGATGGCCTGTTGCAGCTGCGGTGTCATCGTCAGCTGCTGGCCCATTCTCAAGACTAGCGATGGTTTCATGGCAGGGGCTTAACACCTTATTCGCCGGCGCACATGCGCCATCCACTACAGGGCGCCGGAGCGCCAAACATAAGCAAATTATATGCCCGAAACCGCGGCGTTTGCCTAGAGCGCTGTAACAATAAAAAAAGGTTGATTTTTTATTGCGCCGAGCGCTCGGTCGACCCGCCGGACACCTCGACGCTTACAGGCGGAATTCGTGCCCCAGGTACACTTCCTTGACCAGGTCATTGGCCAGGATGGTTTCAGCGTCACCTTCGGCGATCAGTTGGCCATCGTTGACGATGTAGGCGGTTTCGCAGATATCCAGGGTTTCACGGACGTTGTGGTCGGTGATCAGCACGCCGATGCCCTTGGCCTTGAGGTGATGGATGATCTGCTTGATGTCGCCCACTGAAATCGGGTCGACGCCGGCGAACGGTTCGTCGAGCAGGATGAATTTCGGGTTGGTGGCCAGTGCCCGGGCGATTTCCACGCGGCGGCGTTCGCCGCCGGACAGGCTCATGCCGAGGTTGTCGCGGATGTGGCTGATGTGGAATTCCTGCAGCAGGCTTTCCAGTTCCTTGCGGCGGCCGGCCTTGTCGAGTTCCTTGCGGGTCTCGAGGATGGCCATGATGTTGTCGGCCACCGACAGTTTGCGGAAGATCGACGCTTCCTGTGGCAGATAGCCGATACCCGCCTTGGCGCGACCGTGCATCGGCTGGTGGCTGACGTCGAGGTCATCGATCAG
Organism: Pseudomonas sp. YuFO8; assembly: GCF_035065025.1. Lineage (NCBI taxonomy): Bacteria > Pseudomonadati > Pseudomonadota > Gammaproteobacteria > Pseudomonadales > Pseudomonadaceae > Pseudomonas > Pseudomonas sp. YuFO8. The sequence goes on from NZ_JAXDEQ010000001.1 coordinate 173,453, forward strand.
CACGCGGCCCTGATCGGCCTGTACCAGGCCGACGATCATGTAGAAGCAGGTGGTCTTGCCGGCGCCGTTGGGGCCGAGCAGGCCGACGATCTGGCCGCTGTCGATGGACAGGCTGACGTCACGCACGACCTGGCGGCTCTTGTAGCTCTTGGCCAGGTGCTGGGCTTTCAGAGTTGCCATTACGGGGCCTTTTGCTCGTCGGTTTTCTTTTTCGGCTGGATCACCATGTCGATGCGCGGACGCGACTCGGTCACCTTGCTGCCTGTGGCGCGACCGGCGCTGGCCAGTTTCTTCTCGGTGTCATAGACGATTTTCTCGCCTTGGGTGACGTTGTTGTCCTTGTCGATGACTTTGGCCTTGTCGATCAGCACGACGCGGTTTTGCGGAGCGAGGTACTGGATGGTCACGCCCCAGCCCTGCACCGGCTTGGAGTCGCCAGCCGTCTGCATTTGCTCGAAGTAGGCCAGGTTGCCCACCGAGGTCACCACGTCGATGTCGCCGTTCGGCGCGCGGGTCATGGTCACCTTGTTGCCGGTGACCTTCATCGAGCCCTGGGTGATGATGACGTCGCCGGTGTACGTGGCGATGCCTTGCTTGTCGTCCAGCTGGGCATCGTCGGCCTGAATGCGAATAGGCTGCTGTTGATCGTCCGGCAGAGCCCAGGCGCTCACGCTTCCCAGTGCAGCGCCCAGACTGAGCAAAATAGGGAGGGTTTTAACGAGCCTCATACTGTCCTCTTACGTTCGATAGCAGGTGTATCCTGCTTTCTTTCAAATACGCCTTCATTCCCTTGCCAGTCGATACACCGCCAGCGCCGTCGATTCTAACGTCTCGCTCGGTCTGCGCATATTGCTGCTGCGGGAACACGGTCATGCGAGTGGTGGTGATCAGCGTCCTGCGATTTTTCTCGTCAAAACGTGTAATGCGTACCGAATCGATCAACTCGACCTCAGTGCCGTCGGGATTGACCTCGCCTTTTTCGCTCTGCACGTGCCACGGAAACTCGGTGCCGCGGAACATGTTCAGGTCGGGGTTTGTCAGCAGCGTCACCTCGGTGGCCTTGAGGTGCTCGACCTTGTCCGACGTCATCTCGTACTGCAGCCTGCCGTCCGGCAGGAACTGTACGCTGTGGGCGTTGGTGGCGTAATAGTCGATCGCACTCTCATCGACTTGCACGACCGGCTTGTCGAGGAAGCGTTCCGGGCTGATGTTCCAGTAGCCGACCGCAGCGAAAATCGCCGTGATGCTACCGAACACCAGTATGTTGCGAAACTTTTTACTTAGCATTATCTGGCTCACAGGTACGCGGCGTTAGCCTCATCGAGACGGCCTTGGGCGCGCAGGATCAATTCGCAGAATTCACGGGCGGCACCTTCGCCACCTCGGGCCTGGGTGATGCCGTGAGCGTGCTCGCGCACGAAGCTGGCGGCATTGGCCACGGCCATGCCCAGGCCGACGCGGCGGATCACTGGCAGGTCCGGCAAATCGTCACCGAGGTAGGCGACCTGCTCATAGCTTAGGCCGAGTTGGCCAAGAAGCTCGTCGAGCACCACCAGTTTGTCCTCGCGGCCCTGATACAGGTGGGGGATGCCGAGGTTCTTCGCCCGTCGCTCGACCACCGGGGTCTTTCGCCCGCTGATGATGGCGGTTTGCACGCCGGCCGCCGTCAGCATCTTGATGCCCTGGCCGTCGAGCGTGTTGAAGGTCTTGAATTCGCTGCCGTCTTCGAGGAAGTACAGGCGCCCGTCGGTCAGGACGCCGTCGACATCGAACACCGCCAGCTTGATCTGTTTGCCGCGTTGCAGCAGGTCAGCGCTCATTACATTACTCCCGCACGCAGCAAGTCGTGCATGTTCAAGGCGCCGACCGGGCGATCTTCGCTGTCGACCACGACCAGCGCGTTGATTTTGTGATCTTCCATTATTTTCAGGGCCTCGGCGGCGAGCATTTCGGCGCGGGCCGTCTTGCCGTGGGCTGTCATGACCTGATCGATGGTGGCGCTGTGGATGTCGATACTGCGGTCCAGCGTGCGTCGCAAATCGCCGTCGGTGAAGATCCCGGCCAGCTTGCCATCGGCCTCGAGCACCACGGTCATGCCCAGGCCTTTGCGGGTCATTTCCATCAGCGCATCCTTGAGCAGGGTGCCGCGTTGTACTTGCGGCAGCTCCTGCCCGGCGTGCATGACGTTTTCGACTTTCAGCAGCAGGCGACGACCCAATGCACCGCCCGGGTGGGAAAAGGCGAAATCCTCGGCGGTAAAACCTCGGGCTTCCAGCAGTGCAACGGCCAGGGCATCGCCCATGACCAGCGCGGCGGTCGTCGACGAGGTGGGCGCGAGGTTCAGCGGGCAGGCTTCATGCTCGACATGCACATTCAAGTTGACCTCGGCGGCCTTGGCCAGCGGTGAGTCGGGCTTGCCGGTCATGCTGATCAACTGGATGCCCAGGCGCTTGATCAGTGGCAACAGGGTGACGATTTCATTGGTTGAGCCGGAATTCGACAGCGCCAGGATGATGTCGTCGCGGGTGATCATGCCCATGTCGCCATGGCTGGCCTCGGCGGGGTGAACGAAAAAGGCCGTGGTGCCAGTACTGGCCAGGGTCGCGGCGATCTTGTTGCCGATATGCCCCGATTTGCCCATGCCGACCACGACGACACGGCCTTTGCTGGCCAGAATCATTTCGCAGGCGCGCACGAAATCCGCGTCGATACGGGGCAGCAAGCCTTTTACGGCTTCCACTTCGAGGCGGATGGTGCGTTGTGCTGACTTGATCAGGTCGCTGGATTGGCTCATTTCGAAAATGTTTAGCCTGATGAAAAGGCGGCGATTATAGCCGGTATGGTTCAAACCCTCACGCAAGTTCGTTGCCCATTGTCATTCATTGTTACCTAATCCCCTCTGGATTGAGCCTTCCTGGCTGTCATGTTGCTGAACATGGCCCGGCATTGGCCTTGGGCGCGTGCCGCTTGCAGTGATATAGTTCGCCGCCAGTTCGGCCCGCCCAGGAGGTAGTGTGCTTTTGTCAGGAAGCCAGGCGTCCGAGTGTGAGGCTGCATCGCAAGGAGTTTAGATGAGCGCCGATAACGCCTACGCGGTCGAGCTGAAGGGACTGACCTTCAAGCGCGGTACGCGCAGCATTTTCAATAACATTGATATCCGCATCCCGCGCGGCAAGGTCACCGGCATCATGGGGCCTTCCGGATGTGGCAAGACCACGCTGTTGCGCCTGATGGGCGCGCAGTTGCGGCCTGCCAGTGGCGAAGTCTGGGTCAATGGCCAGAACCTGCCGACGTTGTCGCGCAGTGATCTGTTCGATGCACGCAAGCACATGGGTGTGCTGTTTCAGAGTGGCGCACTGTTTACCGACCTCGATGTCTTCGAGAACGTCGCCTTCCCGTTGCGCGTTCATACCGGGCTGCCCGAAGAAATGATCCGCGACATCGTCCTGCTCAAATTGCAGGCCGTGGGGTTGCGTGGCGCCATCGACCTGATGCCCGACGAGCTGTCCGGCGGCATGAAACGTCGCGTCGCACTGGCGCGGGCGATTGCGCTCGATCCACAGATTCTCATGTATGACGAGCCTTTTGTCGGCCAGGACCCCATTGCCATGGGCGTGCTGGTGCGTCTGATCCGCTTGCTCAACGATGCGCTGGGCATTACCAGTATCGTGGTGTCCCATGACCTGGCCGAAACCGCCAGCATTGCCGACTACATCTATGTGGTCGGCGATGGCCAGGTATTGGGGCAGGGCACGCCCGACGAACTGATGAACTCGGACGAGCCGCGTATCCGTCAATTCATGACAGGCGAGCCCGACGGTCCGGTCGCCTATCACTTTCCAGCGACGGATTACCGCGCAGATCTTCTGGGGAAGCGTTGATGCGCAAGATTTCACTGTTGGAAAGGGTGCGCCGGTTCGGCCACGCGGGCATCGATGTGCTGGCGGTGTTCGGGCGCTCCTCGATTTTCCTGTTTCATGCACTGCTGGGACGCGGCGGTATCGGTGGCGGGTTTGGCCTGCTGGTCAAGCAACTGCATTCGGTGGGGGTGATGTCCCTGGTGATCATCGTGGTCTCCGGGATATTCATCGGCATGGTGCTGGCGCTCCAGGGCTTCAACATCCTGTCCAGCTACGGTTCGGAGCAGGCGGTGGGGCAGATGGTGGCGCTGACGCTGCTGCGTGAACTGGGGCCGGTGGTCACCGCATTGCTGTTCGCCGGGCGTGCCGGTTCGGCGCTGACGGCGGAAATCGGCAACATGAAGTCCACCGAACAGCTCTCCAGCCTGGAAATGATCGGGGTGGACCCGCTCAAGTACATCATTGCCCCGCGCCTGTGGGCCGGCTTCATTTCCTTGCCGGTGCTGGCGATGATTTTCAGCGTGGTGGGTATCTGGGGCGGTTCCTGGGTGGCCGTCGACTGGCTGGGTGTCTATGACGGCTCCTACTGGGCGAACATGCAGAACAGCGTGACGTTTGCCGACGATGTGCTCAACGGCATCATCAAAAGCATGGTTTTTGCCTTTGTCGTGACCTGGATCGCCGTATTCCAAGGCTATGACTGTGAGCCCACTTCAGAAGGGATCAGTCGTGCCACTACCAAGACCGTGGTGTATGCCTCTTTGGCTGTGCTCGGCCTGGACTTTATTCTGACCGCCTTGATGTTTGGAGATTTCTGATGCAAAACCGCACCCTGGAAATCGGTGTCGGCCTTTTCTTGCTGGCTGGCATCCTGGCTTTGCTGTTGCTGGCGTTGCGGGTCAGTGGCCTGTCCCCGAGCCCGAACACCGAAACCTATAAACTTTATGCGTATTTCGACAATATCGCCGGATTGACTGTCAGAGCCAAGGTGACCATGGCCGGTGTGACCATCGGCAAGGTCACGGCAATCGATCTGGACCGCGACAGTTTCACTGGTCGGGTGACCATGCAGCTGGAGAAGCGTGTAGATAATCTACCGGCAGACTCCACTGCATCTATCCTGACCGCTGGCCTGTTGGGCGAGAAGTACATCGGTATCAGCGTGGGTGGGGAAGAAGCCCTGCTCAAGGATGGCGGGACCATCCATGACACCCAGTCGTCGCTGGTGCTCGAGGACCTGATCGGTAAATTCCTGCTCAATACCGTTAGCAAAGACGCCAAATGAGGAGCTTTTGAATGATCTCTACCTTGCGACGTGGCCTGTTGGTTTTGCTCGCGGCCTTGCCGTTGGTGGCTAACGCCGTGGCGGCGCCTTCCGCGCACGAACTGGTCCAGGACACCACCAACCGGTTGCTGGCCGACCTGGCCGCCAACAAAGAGAAATACAAGCAGGACCCGCAGGACTTCTATGCGGCGCTCAACAGCATTGTCGGCCCGGTGGTGGATGCCGAGGGCATTTCCAAGAGCATCATGACGGTCAAGTACTCGCGCAAAGCCACACCTGCGCAAATGAAGACCTTTGAAGAAAACTTCAAGAAAGGTCTGTTCCAGTTCTATGGCAATGCCCTGCTCGAGTACAACAACCAGGGCATCACCGTTGATCCTGCCAAGGACGAGTCGGGCGAACGTACCAGCGTCGGCATGACGGTCAAGGGCAGCAACGGCGCGATCTATCCTGTGTCCTACACGCTGGAGAAGGTCGGCGGCGAGTGGAAGCTGCGTAACGTCATCATCAACGGCATCAACATTGGCAAGCTGTTCCGTGATCAGTTCGCTGATGCGATGCAGCGCAATGGCAACGACCTGGACAAAACCATCAATGGTTGGGCAGGGGAAGTCGCCAAGGCCAAGGAATCCACCGAGAAACAGACCCAATGAGTGAGTCGGCGGTCCGCATGGACGAGGCCGGCGAGCTGCGGCTCAGCGGTGTGCTGGATTATCGAACCGGTCCGGAACTGCGCCGGCAGGGGCAGTCGCTGATTAACTCCAGCAAGGCCGCGGCCGTGGTGGTCGATTGTTCAGCGGTGGAGAAGTCCAGCAGCGTCGGTCTGTCGTTGCTGTTGTGTTTCATGCGTGATGCCCAGGCGGCCGGCAAGGCGCTGAGCATCCGCGGGATGCCAGAAGATATGCGCGAAATAGCCCAGGTCAGTGAGCTGACCGAGCTGTTGGCGCATCCCTAACCCGCATCTATAAGGAAGCCCCCCGTCAGAGTCCTGCTTCCCGGGGTTCGCAGGCGCGGGGCTTTTTTGTATGATGTCCGACCCGCGCGCACAGGGCGCCGATTGAGGTTGAGCATGCAGGCCAACGAAGTTAAGAGCTTTCTTGAAGGAAAGCTGCCCGGAACGAATGTAGAAGTCGAGGGCGAAGGCTGCAATTTCCAGCTGAACGTGATTAGCGATGAACTGGCGGCGTTGAGCCCGGTGAAGCGTCAGCAGCAGATCTATGCCCATTTGAACCCATGGATCACCGATGGCAGCATCCATGCGGTCACTATGAAATTTTTCAGCAGCGCGGCCTGGGCCGAGCGCACCTGAGCCCAAGGGCGTCGAGATTCTTATGGATAAATTGATTATTACTGGCGGTGCTCGTCTCGATGGCGAAATCCGTATCTCCGGGGCAAAGAACTCGGCACTGCCGATTCTCGCTGCCACCCTGCTGTGCGACGGTCCCGTGACCGTGGCCAACCTGCCGCACCTGCACGACATCACCACCATGATCGAGTTGTTCGGTCGCATGGGCATCGAGCCGGTGATCGACGAGAAGCTGGCCGTTGAAATCGACCCGCGCACCATCAAGACCCTGATCGCACCGTACGAACTGGTTAAAACCATGCGTGCGTCGATCCTGGTGCTGGGCCCGATGGTTGCCCGCTTCGGTGAAGCCGAAGTCGCGCTGCCTGGCGGTTGCGCCATCGGCTCGCGTCCGGTTGACCTGCACATCCGTGGCCTGGAAGCCATGGGCGCGATCATCGACGTCGAAGGCGGCTACATCAAGGCCAAGGCCCCTGAAGGCGGTCTGCGTGGCGCGCACTTCTTCTTCGACACCGTCAGTGTGACCGGTACCGAAAACATCATGATGGCGGCCGCTTTGGCCAAGGGTCGCAGCGTTCTGGCTAACGCCGCGCGCGAGCCGGAAGTGGTCGACCTGGCGAACTTCCTGAACGCCATGGGTGCCAAGGTTTCCGGTGCTGGCACCGACACCATCACCATCGATGGCGTCGAGCGTCTGCACACCACCACCTACAAGGTGATGCCGGACCGTATCGAAACCGGCACCTACCTGGTGGCCGCGGCCGTGACCGGCGGGCGTGTGAAGGTCAAGGACACCGATCCGACCATCCTCGAAGCCGTGCTGGAAAAACTCCGCGAAGCCGGTGCCGAAATCACCTGCGGCGAAGACTGGATCGAGCTGAACATGCACGGCAAGCGGCCTAAAGCCGTCAACGTGCGCACCGCTCCGTACCCGGCGTTCCCGACCGACATGCAGGCGCAGTTCATCTCCCTCAACGCCATTGCCGAAGGCACGGGCGCCGTGATCGAGACAATCTTCGAAAACCGCTTCATGCACGTGTACGAACTGCACCGCATGGGCGCCAAGATCCAGGTCGAAGGCAACACCGCCATCGTTACCGGTACCGAGAAGCTCAAGGGCGCGCCAGTGATGGCCACCGACCTGCGTGCCTCGGCCAGCCTGGTGATCTCGGCGCTGATCGCCGACGGCGACACCCTGATCGACCGCATCTACCACATAGACCGTGGTTACGAGTGCATCGAAGAGAAACTGCAGATGCTTGGCGCCAAGATCCGCCGCGTTCCGGGCTAGTACCTGCTGCATGGGCACAGGGAAGTGCCCGTTGAATTGTTCAAAGTCGAGGGTGGTCTACACCCTCGATGTATGTCCGGCGCCATTTGCGACCGGGCATGAGTACCTTGATAAGGACTGACGTTTCCCATGTTGACCATCGCACTGTCCAAGGGCCGCATCCTTGACGACACCCTGCCGCTTCTGGCTGAAGCGGGCATCGTGCCGACCGAGAATCCGGACAAGAGCCGCAAGCTGATCATCCCCACGACCCAGGAAGATGTACGCCTGTTGATCGTGCGTGCCACCGACGTGCCGACTTATGTCGAGCATGGTGCCGCCGACCTCGGTGTCGCCGGTAAAGACGTGCTGATGGAATACGGCGGCCAGGGCCTGTACGAGCCGCTGGACCTGCAGATTGCCCAGTGCAAGTTGATGACCGCCGGCAAGGTCGGCGCAGTCGAGCCCAAGGGCCGCCTGCGTATCGCCACCAAGTTCGTCAACGTTGCCAAGCGTTACTACGCCGAACAAGGCCGTCAGGTCGACATCATCAAGCTCTACGGCTCGATGGAGCTGGCGCCGCTGATCGGCCTGGCCGACAAGATCATCGACGTGGTCGACACCGGTAACACGCTGCGGGCCAACGGCCTGGAGCCACAGGATTTCATCGCGGCCATCAGCTCCCGACTGATCGTCAACAAGGCTTCGATGAAAATGCAGCACGCCCGTATCCAGGCGTTGATCGACACCCTGCGCAAGGCAGTGGAGTCTCGACACCGCGGCTGATTCACCTGCGCGGCCTTGAGTCGCGCCCGTCTATCCGCCTCATAGCCAGAATTCTCAGGTGCCCAAGCGGAAACGACTGCTAAGTTAGGGCGCCTGAGTTTTTTGCCAATCCTATGAGGCTCTCGCTATGACCGCACCGACTGCAATTCGCCGACTCAACGCTGCTGACCCGGATTTCGCGCATCATCTGGATCATCTGCTGAGCTGGGAAAGTGTGTCTGACGACTCGGTCAATCAGCGAGTGCTGGACATCATCAAGGCCGTGCGCGAGCGCGGTGACGCGGCGCTGGTGGACTTCACCCGTCAGTTCGACGGCCTGGACGTGAAGTCCATGGCGGACCTGATCCTGCCGCGAGAGCGTCTGGAACTGGCACTGACGCGCATTACCGTGCCCCAGCGCGAAGCCCTGGAAAAAGCCGCGGCCCGGGTACGCAGCTATCACGAAAAGCAGAAGCAGGACTCCTGGAGCTACACCGAGGCCGATGGCACCGTGCTGGGCCAGAAGGTCACGCCGCTGGATCGCGCCGGCCTGTACGTGCCGGGTGGCAAGGCGTCCTACCCGTCATCGGTGCTGATGAACGCGATTCCGGCCAAGGTTGCCGGCGTGACCGAAGTGGTCATGGTGGTGCCGACCCCTCGCGGTGAGATCAACGAGCTTGTGCTGGCTGCCGCCTGCATCGCCGGTGTCGACCGTGTATTCACCATCGGGGGTGCCCAGGCGGTGGCCGCGTTGGCCTACGGTACCGAAAGCGTGCCGATGGTCGATAAAGTGGTCGGCCCGGGCAACATCTACGTTGCCACTGCCAAGCGCCACGTATTCGGCCAGGTCGGTATCGACATGATCGCCGGTCCGTCGGAGATCCTCGTGGTGTGTGACGGCAAGACCGATCCGGACTGGATCGCCATGGACCTGTTCTCCCAGGCCGAGCACGACGAAGACGCCCAGGCGATCCTGGTCAGCCCGGATGCCGAGTTCCTCGACCAGGTTGCCGCGAGCATCGCCAAGCTGATGCCGACCATGGAACGCGCCCAGATCATCGAAACCTCGATCAACGGCCGTGGTGCGCTGATCAAGGTGCGCGACATGGAGCAAGCCATCGAAGTGGCCAATCGCATCGCGCCGGAGCACCTGGAGCTGTCGGTCGCCGATCCACAAGCCTGGCTGCCGCAGATTCGCCATGCCGGTGCCATCTTCATGGGCCGTCACACCAGCGAAGCGCTGGGCGACTACTGCGCAGGCCCGAACCATGTGTTGCCGACTTCCGGCACGGCGCGATTCTCGTCGCCGCTGGGTGTGTACGACTTCCAGAAGCGTTCGTCGATCATTTTTTGCTCGGAGCAGGGCGCGTCCGACCTGGGCAAAACCGCTTCCGTGCTGGCCCGTGGCGAGTCGCTGACCGCCCACGCCCGCAGTGCCGAATATCGCATCATCGACGACAAGCAGGGGAACTGAGATGAGTAAATTCTGGAGCCCGTTCGTCAAGAACCTGGTGCCGTACGTACCGGGCGAACAGCCAAAACTGGCGAAACTGGTGAAGCTCAACACCAATGAAAACCCGTACGGTCCATCGCCCAAAGCCCTGGCTGCGATGCAGACTGAACTGAACGACAACCTGCGCCTGTACCCGGACCCGAACAGCGATCGGCTGAAAAATGCCGTGGCCCAGTACTACGGCGTGCAGAGCAACCAGGTGTTTCTCGGCAACGGTTCCGACGAAGTCCTGGCGCACATCTTCCACGGCTTGCTGCAGCACGATCAGCCGTTGCTGTTCCCGGACATCAGCTACAGCTTCTACCCGGTTTACTGCGGGTTGTACGGCATCCAGTTCGATGCAGTGCCGCTGGACGAGCAGTTCCAGATCAACCCGGCGGACTACGCCAAACCGAACGGCGGGATCATCTTCCCCAACCCGAACGCACCGACCGGTTGCCTGTTGGCACTCGATGCCATCGAGCAGATCCTCAAGGCCAGCCCGGATTCGGTGGTAGTGGTCGATGAGGCCTACATCGATTTCGGCGGCGAGACGGCGATCAGCCTGGTGGATCGTTATCCGAACCTGCTGGTGACCCAGACCCTGTCCAAGTCGCGCTCGCTGGCCGGTCTGCGGGTCGGCTTGGCGGTGGGGCATCCGGACCTGATCGAGGCGCTGGAGCGGATCAAGAACAGCTTCAACTCCTATCCGCTGGATCGGATGGCGAATGTCGGGGCCGCGGCGGCGTTCGAGGATCGTGAGTACTTCGACAAGACTTGCCGCCTGGTGATCGAGAGTCGCGAGAAGGTCGTTGCACAGTTGAAAGCGAAGGGCTTTGAAGTACTGCCATCGGCGGCGAACTTCATTTTCGCCCGTCACCCCCAGCACGATGCAGCAGGCCTGGCGGCCAAACTGCGCGAGCAAGGCGTGATTGTCCGGCACTTCAAGCAGGAGCGGATTGCCCAGTTCCTGCGGATCTCGATCGGTACACCTGAGCAGAATCAGGCGCTGATCGACGGCCTCGGCGACCTATAAACCCTGTGGGAGCGGGCTTGCTCGCGAAGCTGTGTCAGCGACATGGGTGTCGACTGACACACCTTCGCGAGCAAGCCCGCTCCCACATTGGTTTTTGTATACGGCTTAGTTTTCTTCTTTCTCTTTGACCGGCGCAGGCGGCGGACGCAAGCCAATCTCAGCCGTTAGCTTCAGTTCCTTGCCATTGCGCATCACCTGGATCGCGACCTTGTCGGTCGGCTTGATCCGCGCCACCTGATTCATCGAGCGACGGCCATCGCCAGCCGGCTCGCCGTCGATGCTGAGGATCACATCGCCCAATTGCAGGCCGGCCTTTTGCGCCGGACCGTCACGGAAAATCCCCGCGACCACGATGCCCGGGCGCCCCGACAGGCCAAACGACTCCGCCAGTTCCTGGGACAACGGTTGCACTTCGATACCGAGCCAGCCGCGAATCACCTGGCCGTGTTCGATGATCGACTTCATCACTTCCATGGCCAGTTTCACTGGAATCGCGAAGCCGATGCCCTGGGAGCCGCCGGACTTGGAGAAAATCGCCGTGTTGATGCCGGTCAGGTTGCCGCTGGCGTCCACCAGCGCACCGCCGGAGTTGCCGGGGTTGATCGCGGCGTCGGTCTGGATGAAATCTTCGTAGTTGTTCAGGCCCAGCTGATTGCGCCCGGTGGCGCTGATGATGCCCATGGTCACGGTCTGGCCGACGCCGAACGGGTTGCCGATGGCCAGGGTCACGTCGCCGATGCGGATGTTGTCGGAGCGGCCGACGGTGATCGACGGCAGGTTCTTCAGGTCGATCTTGAGGACCGCCAGGTCGGTTTCCGGATCGCTGCCGATCACCCGTGCCAGGGTTTCACGACCGTCCTTGAGCGCCACCACGATCTGATCGGCACCGCTGGTCACGTGGTTGTTGGTGAGGATGTAGCCTTGCGGGCTCATGATCACGCCGGAACCGAGGCTCGACTCCATGCGTTTCTGCTTGGGCGAGTTGTCGCCGAAGAAACGGCGAAACTGCGGATCCTCGAACAGCGGGTGATTGGGTTTGTTGATGACTTTGGTGGTGTACAGGTTCACCACCGACGGCGCGGCGGTGGTCACCGCGTCGGCATAGGACACTGGGCCTTGCTGCATACTGGTGGTTTGCGGGGCTTGTTGCAGGTTGACGTCGAGGCTTGGAAGCCCGACCCACTGCGGGTAACGCTGGATGATTAACAGAGCGACAAGCACGCCGGCCAACAGCGGCCAGCCGGAAAAACGCAGCGCCTTGAGCATTAAGCACGTCCTGAGAGAGTTGCAGGCGGTATGAGACCGCTCATAATGACGCGCATTATACGAGGCCGCGCGTGCCTCTGAACGGGATATTTAGGAGTCTTTTATGGCCGTCGCCCTGAGCACCCTGGTCGAAGAAGCCGACCGTTACCTCGGCAGTTCGAAAATTGCCGATTACTGCCCCAACGGCCTGCAGGTCGAGGGCCGGCCGCAGGTGATGCGCATCGTCAGCGGCGTCACCGCCAGCCAGGCCTTGCTCGATGCTGCGGTGGAGGCCAACGCCGACCTGGTGCTGGTGCATCACGGCTACTTCTGGAAAGGCGAAAACCCGTGCATCACCGGCATGAAGCAGCGCCGCCTGAAGACGCTGCTCAAGCACGATATCAGCCTGCTGTCCTATCACCTGCCGCTGGACCTGCACCCTGACGTTGGCAACAACGTGCAGTTGGCGCGGCAGCTGGACATCACTGTCGAAGGTCCGCTGGACCCGGACAATTTGAAGATCGTCGGCCTGGTCGGTTCGTTGAACGAACCCGTGACGCCCCGGGACTTCGCCCGCCGCGTGCGCGAGGTGATGGGCCGCGAACCTTTGCTGATCGAAGGCGGCAACATGATACGCCGGGTCGGCTGGTGCACCGGTGGCGGTCAGGGCTACATCGATCAGGCGGTGCTGGCGGGTGTCGATCTGTACCTGAGCGGGGAAGCGTCCGAGCAGACCTTCCACAGTGCCCGTGAGAACGACATCAGCTTCATCGCCGCCGGTCACCATGCCACCGAGCGGTATGGCGTGCAGGCGCTGGGTGACTATCTGGCCCGACGGTTCGCCCTGGAGCACATCTTCATCGATTGCCCCAACCCGATCTAAATGTGGGAGCGAGCAAGCCCGCTCCCACAAAGGTCCGCGGCGCCCAAACGGGCGGGCATATTCATATGCTCTTTCGATCTAGTTGGCGTCCTCATTAGAAGGGGGCGCTGTGCTAGGATTCCCCGCTCGAACACGGCCCGCTGGCCGTTCATAAGAAAGATTTCGTGAGTAGCCATGGTCGACAAACTGACGCATCTGAAACAGCTGGAGGCGGAAAGCATCCACATCATCCGCGAGGTGGCCGCCGAGTTCGATAACCCGGTGATGCTGTACTCCATCGGTAAAGACTCCGCCGTGATGCTGCACCTGGCACGCAAGGCCTTCTTCCCAGGCAAGCTGCCGTTCCCGGTGATGCACGTCGACACTCGCTGGAAATTCCAGGAGATGTACGCTTTCCGCGACAAGATGGTTGCCGAGCTGGGCCTGGACCTGATCACCCACGTCAACCCGGATGGCGTGGCGCAGAACATCAACCCGTTCACCCACGGCAGCGCCAAGCACACCGACATCATGAAGACCGAGGGCCTGAAGCAGGCACTGGACAAGCATGGTTTCGACGCCGCCTTCGGTGGTGCCCGTCGCGATGAAGAGAAATCCCGTGCCAAGGAGCGCGTGTACTCGTTCCGCGACAGCAAGCACCGCTGGGACCCGAAGAACCAGCGTCCGGAGCTTTGGAACGTCTACAACGGCAAGGTTAACAAGGGTGAATCCATCCGCGTATTCCCGTTGTCGAACTGGACCGAGCTGGACATCTGGCAGTACATCTACCTGGAAGGCATCCCGATCGTCCCGCTGTACTTCGCCGCCGAGCGTGAAGTCATCGAGAAGAACGGCACCCTGATCATGATCGACGACGAGCGCATCCTCGAACACCTGAGCGATGAAGACAAAGCCCGCATCGTCAAAAAGAAAGTGCGTTTCCGTACCCTAGGTTGCTACCCGTTGACGGGCGCGGTGGAGTCCGAGGCCGAAAGCCTCACGGACATCATTCAGGAAATGCTCCTGACGCGAACTTCCGAGCGCCAGGGCCGTGTCATCGACCACGATGGCGCAGGCTCCATGGAAGACAAAAAACGTCAGGGTTATTTCTAAGGGGTTGTCATGTCGCACGCATCTGATTTGATCAGCGAGGACATCCTCGCTTACCTGGGCCAGCACGAACGTAAAGAGCTGCTGCGCTTTTTGACCTGCGGTAACGTCGACGACGGCAAGAGCACCCTGATCGGGCGCCTGCTGCACGACTCCAAGATGATCTACGAAGATCACCTGGAAGCGATTACCCGCGACTCGAAAAAAGTCGGCACCACCGGTGAAGACATCGACCTGGCGCTGCTGGTCGATGGCCTGCAGGCCGAGCGCGAGCAAGGCATCACCATTGATGTCGCATACCGCTACTTCTCCACCGCCAAGCGCAAATTCATCATCGCCGACACCCCCGGCCATGAGCAGTACACCCGCAACATGGCCACCGGTGCCTCCACCTGTGACCTGGCGATCATCCTGGTCGATGCCCGCTACGGCGTGCAGACCCAGACCCGCCGCCACAGCTTCATCGCCTCGTTGCTGGGCATCAAGCACATCGTCGTCGCCATCAACAAGATGGACCTCAAGGACTTCGACCAGGGCGTGTTCGAGTCGATCAAGGCCGACTACCTGCAGTTCGCCGAAGGCCTTAAGCTCAAGCCGACCAGCATGCACTTCGTGCCGATGTCCGCCTTGAAGGGCGACAACGTGGTGAACAAGTCCGAGCGCTCGCCGTGGTACACCGGCCAGTCGCTGATGGAAATCCTCGAGACCGTGGAAGTGGCGGGCGACCGCAACTTCACCGACCTGCGTTTCCCGGTGCAGTACGTCAACCGTCCGAACCTGAACTTCCGCGGTTTCGCCGGCACCCTGGCCAGCGGCATCGTCAAGAAAGGCGACGAAGTCGTGGTGCTGCCGTCGGGCAAGAGCAGCCGCGTGAAATCCATCGTCACCTTCGAAGGTGAGCTGGAACACGCAGGTCCAGGTCAGGCAGTCACCCTGACCATGGAAGACGAAATCGACATCTCCCGTGGCGACCTGTTGGTTCACGCCGACAACGTGCCGCCGGTGACCGACAGCTTCGAAGCCATGCTCGTATGGATGGCCGAAGAGCCGATGCTGCCGGGCAAGAAATACGACATCAAGCGCGCCACCAGCTACGTGCCGGGCTCCATCGCCAGCATCGTCAACAAGGTCGACGTCAACACCCTGGAAGAAGGCCCGGCCAGCGCGTTACAGCTGAACGAAATCGGCAAGGTCAAGATCGCGCTCGACGCGCCGATTGCCCTCGACGGTTACGACAGCAACCGCACCACCGGCGCGTTCATCATCATCGACCGCCTGACCAACGGCACCGTCGGCGCCGGCATGATCGTCGCCCAGCCGTTGGCCCATGGCACCAGCACCCACCACGGCAAACTGGCCCACGTTGCCACCGAAGAACGCGCCCAGCGCTTCGGCCAGCAACCGGCCACCGTGTTGTTCAGCGGCTTGTCGGGCGCTGGCAAGAGCACCCTGGCCTATGCGGTTGAGCGCAAGCTGTTCGACCTGGGTCGTGCGGTGTTCGTGCTCGATGGCCAGAACCTGCGTCACGACCTGAACAAAGGTCTGCCACAGGATCGTGCCGGGCGCACCGAGAACTGGCGTCGTGCCGCGCACGTGGCGCGTCAGTTCAACGAAGCCGGCCTGCTGACCCTGGCGGCGTTCGTTGCACCGAGTGCCGAAGGTCGTGAACAGGCGCGGGAACTGATCGGCAAGGAACGTCTGCTGACGGTCTACGTCCAGGCTTCGCCGACGGTCTGCGCCGAGCGTGACCCGCAAGGCCTGTACGCGGCGGCCGGGGATAACATCCCGGGCGAATCCTTCCCGTACGACGTGCCGCTGGATGCCGACCTGGTGATCGACACCCAGTCCGTGTCGCTGGAAGAGGGCGTGAAGCAAGTGCTGGATCTGCTGCGTAAACGCGGCGCGATCTAAGCCTTAGCCAGAAATGAAAAACCCGCCGATGAGTGATCATCGGCGGGTTTTTTATTGAGACCTACTCGGTCAACTGTGGGAGCTAGCCTGCTGGCGATTACGGTGAATCAGTCAACAGATCTGCTGAATGTGAAACCGCTATCGCCAGCAGGCTAGCTCCCACAGGAGATCAGTGTCGGTTCGGATATTCGTGGTGCATCTGCCCCAGCAGCACATCCTTGTCTTCCCACAACTGGTTGATCCAGCCTTGGAACTGCAATCGATACTCACCATCCTGGTCATAGTTCTTGCCAATGAACTGCGGCGGAATCTTCAGCTCCTCAAAGTGCACCACCACATCCGTCACATTCCCGCACAACAAATCCCAAAAACCGGGACGCCCGGCCGGGTAGTGGATGGTCACGTTGACGATGGATTCCAGTTGCTCACCCATGGCGTCCAGCACGAACGCAATGCCACCAGCCTTGGGTTTGAGCAAATAACGGAACGGCGATTTCTGCTGGGCATGCTTGCCTTCGGTGAAGCGCGTGCCCTCGACGAAATTGAAGATGCCCACCGAGTTGTCACGAAATTTCGCGCAGGTCTTGCGCGTGGTTTCCAGGTCCTTGCCTTTCTTCTCAGGGTGCTTTTCCAGATAGGCCTTGGAGTAACGCTTCATGAACGGAAAGCCCAGCGCCCACCACGCCAGGCCAATCACCGGTACCCAGATCAGCTCTTGCTTGAGAAAGAACTTCAGCGGCTGGATACGCCGATTGAGCACGTATTGCAGCACCAGGATGTCGACCCAGCTCTGGTGGTTGCTGGTGACCAGGTACGAGTGCTGATAGTCGAGGCCCTGCAGGCCGCTGACGTGCCAGCGGGTGCGCCGGACCAGGTTCATCCAGCCCTTGTTGACGCTGATCCAGGCCTCATGGGTATGGCTCATCAGCCATTGGGCAATGCGTTGGGTGAGCGCGAACGGCAACACCTTGAACAGCGCCACACAGAACAGGAACGAGCACAGCAAAATCGTGTTCAACGCCAACAGCAGCGCGGCGATTACTCCGCGTAAGAACGCGGGCAGGAAATCCAGCATTTACACATCCATAGGTCGGTTGGCAGCTTGAATCGCCGTCAGGGCGATGGTGTAGACGATGTCGTCGACCTGCGCGCCGCGCGGCAAATCGTTCACCGGTTTGCGCAGGCCTTGCAGCATCGGCCCGAGGCTGACGCAGTCGGCGCTGCGCTGCACGGCTTTGTGCGTGGTGTTGCCGGTGTTCAGGTCGGGGAACACGAACACCGTGGCGCGACCGGCCACCTGGCTGTTCGGCGCCAGTTGCCGGGCCACGGTTTCGTTGGCGGCGGCGTCATACTGCAACGGACCGTCGATCAGCAGCGAGTGTTGCTGCTCATGGGCGAGCAATGTCGCTTCGCGGACCTTCTCGACTTCCTCGCCGCTGGCCGACTCACCGCTGGAATAGCTGATCATCGCCACCCGCGGGGTGATGCCGAACGCGGCCGCCGAGTCGGCGCTTTGCAGGGCAATCTCGGCCAGTTCGCTGGCGCTCGGGTGCGGGTTCATCACGCAGTCGCCGTAGACCAGCACTTCTTCGGGAAACAGCATGAAGAACACCGACGACACCAGGGTGCAGCCCGGCGCGGTCTTGATCAGCTGCAGGGCCGGGCGAATGGTATTGGCGGTGGAGTGAATGACCCCGGACACCAGGCCGTCCACTTCATCGAGCGCCAGCATCATGGTGCCGATCACCACGGTGTCTTCCAGCTGCTGCTCGGCCATCGGTGCGTTGAGGCTTTTGGTTTTGCGCAGGGCCACCATCGGCTCGATGTAGCGCTCGCGGATCAGGTCCGGGTCGAGGATTTCCAGGCCTGGCGGCAGCTCGATGCCTTGGGCGCGGGCCACGGCTTCCACATCTGCCGGTTTGGCCAGCAGCACGCACCGGGCAATGCCACGGGCCTGGCAGATGGCGGCGGCCTGGACGGTCAGCGGTTCGCTGCCTTCCGGCAGGACGATGCGCTTGTTGGCGGACTGGGCGCGCTGGATCAACTGGTAACGGAACACTGCTGGGGACAGGCGCATCTCCCGTGGCGTGCCACAGCGCTGGTGCAGCCAGTTGGCGTCGAGGTGGCTGGCGACGAAATCGGTGATGATCTCCGCGCGCTCGCGGTCGTCGATCGGGATTTCCTTGTTCAGGCCATTGAGCTGGTTGGCGGTGTCGTAGGACCCGGTGCTCACCGACAACACCGGCAAGCCCGCCTGCAGGGCGCCACGGCACAAGTCCATGATGCGAGGGTCGGGCAGGGTGTCACTGGTCAGCAACAGGCCGGCCAGGGGCACGCCATTCATGGCCGCAAGGCTCACGGCGAGGATGATGTCGTCACGATCGCCGGGGGTCACCACCAGTACGCCGGGCTTGAGCAGCTCCACGGTGTTGCGCATGGTGCGCGCGCAAATGATGATCTTGGTCATGCGCCGGGTTTCGTAATCGCCGGCGTTGAGCACCTGGGCGCCCATCAGGTCCGCCACGTCTCGCGTGCGCGGCGCATTCAGCTCCGGCTGGTACGGGATGCAACCAAGCAGACGGAAGTCGCCACTGCGCAACAGCGGCGAGTGTTCGTTCAGGCGTGCGGCGAAGGCTTCCATGCTTTCGTCGGTCTTGACCTTGTTGAGGATCACGCCGAGGACTTTCGGGTCCTTGGGGCCGCCGAACAATTGCGCCTGCAGTTCGACGCGACCGGACAGTTCGGTCAGTACTTCGTTTTCCGGTGCCGAAACCAGGATCACTTCGGCATCGAGGCTCTTGGCCAGGTGCAGGTTGACCCGCGCGGCATAGCTGGCGCTGCGGGTCGGGACCATGCCCTCGACGATCAACACGTCCTTTCCGATGGCGGCCTGCTGATAAAGGGTGATGATTTCTTCGAGCAGCTCATCGAGCTGGCCATCGCCAAGCATGCGCTCGACATGGGCCAGGCCCAAGGGTTGCGGCGGCTTCAGGCCGTGGGTGCGCGCCACCAGTTCGGTGGAGCGCTCGGGTCCGGTGTCGCCCGGATGGGGCTGGGCAATCGGCTTGAAAAAGCCGACCTTGAGGCCGGCCCGCTCGAGGGTGCGTACCAGCCCGAGGCTGATGGAGGTCAGGCCCACGCCAAAATCGGTGGGTGCGATAAAAAAAGTTTGCATGCGGATTCTCTAGAGGTGCATGGCAGTGGTGATCATCTATATCTGACGATCTACCGAAATTCAGTCGCCAAGGTTATCGCTAACCGAGCCCTGTGCGCACCAACCGCAGTCAAAGCGCTGGCCTATTTTTTCAAGGCGTTGCGCAGGGTCCAGGACCCAGGCCCGGGATTGCCAGGGTGGCTGGTGCCGCAGGTGCTGGGTGTGGCCGCAGGAAAGCTCGACCACCCAGTGGCCGTCTTCATCCTGATGAAAGCCCGTGATCGTCGAATCCCGTCTGTCCGGGTTGTGTTCGCTTTCGGGCGATTGCTTCGCTAAACTGGGTCTTTCAATATTCTTATGCAAAAGGTCTCGCCCCATGCTGATCGCCGCCAATAAGGCTGTCTCCATCGACTATACCCTGACCAACGACGCTGGTGAGGTCATCGACAGCTCAGCCGGCGGCGCGCCGCTGGTCTACCTGCAAGGCGCAGGCAACATCATCCCGGGCCTGGAAAAAGCCCTGGAAGGCAAAGCAGTCGGCGACGAGCTGACCGTGGCCGTTGAACCGGAAGATGCCTACGGCGAGTACGCTGCCGAACTGGTCAGCACCCTGAGCCGCAGCATGTTCGAAGGCGTTGATGAGCTGGAAGTGGGCATGCAGTTCCACGCTTCCGCTCCGGATGGCCAGATGCAGATCGTGACCATCCGCGATCTGGACGGCGACGACGTCACCGTAGACGGCAACCACCCGTTGGCTGGTCAGCGCCTGAACTTCCAGGTCAAGATCATCAACATCCGTGATGCCAGCCAGGAAGAAATCGCCCATGGTCACGTCCATGGCGAAGGTGGCCATCACCACTGATTTCTGCGCTAAGCTCAGATAGCTGGAGAGGCGCCCCGAGGGCGCCTTTTTAGTCTGCGGCTGTTCCAGGCGACACCACCAAGTGGCTGTTTCGAGAAGAACACGGGAATCTGGAGTACGTCATGAGTGCTTTTCACGAACTTAATTTGACAGCCCTGGATGGTCAGGCGCTCCCTCTGGCCCCTTTCAAGGGGCACGTCGTGCTGGTGGTCAACGTGGCCTCCAAATGCGGCTTGACCCCGCAGTACGCGGCGCTGGAAAACCTCTACCAGCAATACAAAGGCAAGGGTTTCAGCGTGCTGGGCCTGCCGTGCAACCAGTTTGCCGGGCAGGAACCAGGTACCGAGCAGGAAATAAAGGACTTCTGCAACCTCAACTATGGCGTGACCTTTCCGTTGTCCAGCAAGCTGGAAGTCAACGGTCACGAGCGTCATCAGCTGTACAAGCTGCTGGCGGGCGAGGGCGCGGAGTTCCCCGGCGACATTACCTGGAACTTCGAGAAATTCCTGCTGGGTAAAGACGGTCGTGTGCTGGCGCGGTTCTCGCCACGTACGGCGCCGGATGATCCGAGTGTGGTTCAGGCGATCGAAAAAGCCCTGGCCTGATACCCCCCCTGTAGGAGCGAGCTTGCTCGCGATGGTCGTTAACGATAACGCTGCCAGCCTGACACCCCGCAGCGTTCTCAGGTTCATCGCGAGCAAGCTCGCTCCTACAGTGTTCCCTCCTTCTGACCCTTAATCACGCTGATCAATAATGCTGTTCAAGGCGTCGGACTCTCCATATTATCGCCGTCATAAAGTCATTCTTCCGTGGAGCGTCCAAATGCCCGTTAAAGCCCTGTTCAAACCGTTCCACCTCGGCACCCTCGAACTGCCGACCCGTGTGGTCATGGCGCCGATGACCCGTTCGTTTTCGCCGGGCGGCGTACCCAATTCCAAAGTGATCGAGTACTACCGTCGTCGCGCCGCCGCCGGCGTGGGCTTGATCATCACCGAAGGCACCACAGTCGGGCATAAGGCTTCGAACGGCTACCCGAACGTTCCGCATTTCTACGGTGAAGCGGCCCTGGCCGGCTGGAAGAAAGTCGTCGATGCGGTTCACGCCGAGGGCGGCAAGATCGTTCCGCAACTGTGGCATGTCGGCAGCGTGCGTCGCATCGGCACCGAGCCGGACGCCAGCGTGCCAGGTTACGGTCCATCGGAAAAAGTGAAGGACGGCCAGGTCGTGGTTCACGGCATGACCAAGCAGGACATTCAGGACGTGATTGCCGCGTTCGCCCAAGCGGCGAAGGATGCCCAGAGCATTGGCATGGATGGCGTGGAAATCCACGGTGCCCACGGTTACCTGGTCGACCAGTTCTTCTGGGAAGGCAGCAACCAGCGCTCCGACGAATACGGCGGCAGCCTGGCCAACCGCTCGCGTTTCGCCATCGAATTGATCCAGGCGGTACGTGCCGCGGTTGGCGAAGGCTTCCCGATCATCTTCCGCTTCTCCCAGTGGAAGCAGCAGGACTACACCGCGCGCCTGGTGCAGACGCCAGAGGCCTTGGGCGATTTCCTCAAGCCCTTGGCCGACGCTGGCGTGGATATTTTCCACTGCTCGACACGCCGTTTCTGGGAGCCGGAGTTCGACGGTTCCGAACTGAACCTGGCAGGCTGGACGCGCAAACTCACCGGCAAGCCGACCATCACCGTGGGCAGCGTTGGCCTGGATGGCGAGTTCCTGCAGTTCATGGTCAACACCGACAAGGTGGCGCAGCCGGCCAGCCTGGAAAAACTGCTGGAGCGTCTGAATAACGACGAGTTCGATCTGGTGGCGGTGGGGCGTGCGCTGTTGGTGGACCCGGACTGGGCACAGAAAGTGCGTGACGGTCGTGAGGAAGACATCCTGCCGTTCAGCCGTGAAGCGTTGATGACGCTGGTTTAAGTCGAGTCCGTAAGGGCCCCATCGCCAGCAGGCTGGCTCCCACATGGTTTCTGTGGTGTACACAGAACCTGTGGGAGCCAGCCTGCTGGCGATGACTGACCCAATGTCACCCTAGGCTCAGGGCAAGGTCGGTGCATTCGGCACCACCACCTCCCCAACACAAGCCCCTCGCAACTGCCCCTCAAACTGTTCAATGATCGCCGCCCAACCCTGGCGACTCGCATGCTGGCGCGCATTGAGCCGCAGACAACGCAAGTTTTCGCGCTTCTCCAGCAACCACACCGCGGCATCGCAAAACGCCTCCTCATCCCCCGGCATCGCCAGCACACCGTTGTAGCCATGGCGAATATGCTGCGCCGCTGCTGCCTGGTCGTAAGCCACCACCCCCAGCCCCGAGGCCAGCGCCTCAAGCACTACATTGCCGAAGGTTTCGGTCAGGCTCGGAAACACAAACACATCCCCCGACGCATAATGACTGGCCAGGGCTTCGCCTCGTTGTGCCCCACAGAAAATCGCTTCCGGTAATTCGCTTTCCATCTGCAGACGCTGCGGGCCATCGCCCACCACAATCAGCTTCAAGGTGCGCTGTGGATAAGTAGCCTTGAGCGTGTCGAAACAGCGTTTGAGCAACCCGAGGTTTTTCTCCGCAGCCAACCGTCCTACATGGATGACGGCGATGTCTTTTTCCCCCAGCCCCCATTGATCTCGCAGCGCATTCAAGCGTTTGGCCGGGTGAAACAACTGGCTGTCGACCCCGCGGGACAGCAACGCCAGGCGCTCGAAATGTCGACGTTCCAGCTCCATGCGCTGGCTGACACTGGGCACCAGCGTCAGGTTCGAGCGATTGTGGAACCAGCGCAAATAGTGGGTCAGCAGGCGAGACAGCAAGCTGAAGCCGTACTGGCTGGAGTACTGCTGGAAGTTGGTGTGAAAGCCGCTGACCACCGAGATGCCCAGGCGTCGTGCGGCGCGCAAGGCCGACAGGCCGAGCGGTCCTTCGGTGGCGATATACAGCACATCCGGGCGATGGCGCTTCCAGCGCCGCAGCAGCTTGTGCATCGACGACTGCCCCCATTGCAGCCCGGGATAGCCCGGAAGTGGCCAGCCTCGGCACAGCAGCAACTCATCGTCGCTGCTCGCCGATTGATCGCAACCCTGGCGAGGTCGCACCAGTTCCACCTGATGCCCACGCGCGCGCAAACCGTCGCACAGGCGCCCAAGGGTGTTGGCCACGCCATTGATTTCCGGGGGGAAGGTTTCGGTGATCAGGGTGATATGCAGAGCTGTCGTCATGACCTCAGTGTGGCCTGAGGCCATGTCGGCGTTGTGACGACAGGATGATGGATTTGTGACCGACTCAGCGCTGGGTCACCAGATTCTCCGCCCCACGCTCACGCACCCAGAACAAGGTCGCGCCGGCCACGGCCGCCGGCATCATCAGGATATTCACCACCGGAATCAGCAGCACCAGGTAGACGATCCCGCCAAAGCTCATGCTTTGCCAGCGCTTCTGGCGCAGCCAGGCGAGCATCTCGTTCCAGCCGAGCTTGTGGTTGTCCGCCGGGTAGTCGATGTACTGGATCGCCATCATCCACACCCCGAACAGCAGCCACAGCGGCGCCGCAATGATGTTCACCACCGGGATGAACGACAGGATGAACAGCCCCAGCGCCCGAGGCAGGAAGTAACCGAGCTTGCGCATTTCCCGGGCCAGGGTGCGCGGGATCATGGCGATCAGCTCGCCCCAGCTGAAGGCCGGGAAGTCGTCCGTGCCGCGCACCACCACTTCGACCTTTTCCGCCAGGAAGCCGTTGAACGGCGCGGCGATAACGTTGGCGAGCATGGTGAAGGTGAAGAACACCATCAACACCACCAGCACCACGAACAACGGCCACAGCACATAGTTGAGGAAGCTTAGCCAGTCGGGCAGGGATGGCATCAGCGTATCGACCCACAGGCTGAACTGATGGCCGGCCAGATAGATCAATCCGACGAACAGCACCAGGTTGATCACCAGTGGCAGTAATACAAAAAGGCGCAGGCTGGGGCTGAGCACCAGTTTCAGGCCTTCACGCAGGTATTGCGGGCCGGACAGTACAGGGGCGGGCATAGGGTGCTCCGAACAAAGGAAAACGCGCCGACCTTACCGGCTTTGCCTGACCGGCGAAAGCGCGACAGCGACATCGACATTAACTGTAACAAAGGCGTCCCGATCATCACTCAGTAGGGATAGAGACCACCTATGAGCTGGATTGTTAAACGGTATTTCCTTAATCTTCGCCCCCTCGATACGCTGCACCCAACTTTTTACAGGACTGTCGAGTTCAAGCCTTCCCCAAGTGCTTTCAATGGTCCTTTTTTATTCCCGCCGGTCATCCGGCGTTCCGCGCCAGGTATTCCGGGCCGGTCAACAGGAGCAGGTCATGTCTGAAGTCCGTCATTCGCGAGTGATTATTCTCGGTTCCGGCCCTGCCGGTTACAGCGCCGCCGTCTATGCCGCCCGTGCCAACCTCAAGCCACTCTTGATCACCGGCATGCAGGCCGGCGGTCAATTGACCACCACCACCGAAGTCGACAACTGGCCGGGCGACGTCCATGGCCTGACCGGCCCGGCGCTGATGGAGCGGATGCGCGAGCACGCCGAGCGCTTTGAAACCGAGATCGTGTTCGATCACATCAATGCCGTGGATTTCGCTGCCAAGCCGTACACCCTGACCGGCGACAGCGCGACCTACACCTGCGACGCCCTGATCATCGCCACCGGCGCCAGCGCTCGTTACCTGGGCCTGCCATCGGAAGAAGCATTCATGGGCAAAGGCGTTTCGGCCTGCGCGACCTGCGACGGTTTCTTCTACCGCAACAAGCCAGTGGCCGTGGTCGGTGGCGGCAACACCGCTGTCGAAGAGGCACTGTACCTGGCCAACATCGCCAGCACCGTGACCCTGATCCACCGTCGCGAAACCTTCCGCGCCGAGAAGATCCTGATCGACAAGCTCAATGCCCGCGTGGCTGAAGGCAAGATCATCCTGAAGTTGAACGCGAACCTGGACGAAGTCCTGGGCGACAACATGGGCGTGACCGGTGCCCGCCTGAAGAACAACGACGGCAGCTTCGACGAGATCAAAGTCGACGGCGTGTTCATCGCCATCGGCCACACCCCGAACACTTCGTTGTTCGAAGGCCAGCTGACGCTCAAAGACGGTTACCTGGTGGTGCACGGCGGCCGTGACGGCAACGCCACTGCGACCAACCTCGAAGGCATCTTCGCCGCCGGCGACGTGGCCGACCACGTCTACCGCCAGGCGATCACCTCCGCTGGCGCCGGTTGCATGGCGGCACTGGATGCCGAGCGTTACCTGGACAATCTGCAGAACGCTTGATTCTGCGTTGGTAAAAAAACCGGCTTCGGCCGGTTTTTTTCTGTCTGCAATTCATGCCTGAATGCTATCCCCTGTGGGAGCGAGCAAGCCTGCTCCCACATTGGTTTTGTGTTCAGGTCAGTTTGGTGAGGCACGCCTCAAGGATGTCCAGGCCTTCCTCCAGCACCGAAGATTCGGTGGTCAATGGCGCCAGCAAGCGAATGATGTGGCGCGACTTGCCGCTGGGCATCAGCAATAAACCGGCGTCCCGCGCCAGGGCCAGCAGTTGCGTCAACTGAGCTGAAGCCGGTGTGCCGTCAGCGTTGGCCAGTTCAATGCCGCGCATCGCGCCAACGCCGGTCAGGCGGCCAAGGAACGGTGACAGATTACGATCGCGCCAGCTTTCGTAGCGACTGACAATCGCTTCTTCCTGTTGCGAACCCCAGGCCTGCAGATTGGCGTCAGTCATTTCGTCCAGGGTCGCCAGCGCAGCAGCGCAAGCGATAGGGTTGCCGGAATAGGTGCCACCGAGCCCGCCCTTGGGCAAGTTATCCAGCAGCGCCTTGCGCCCGACCACCGCACCCAGCGGCACACCGCCGGCGATGCTCTTGCCCAGCAGGATCAGGTCCGGTTCGATGCCCAGTCGCGAGAATGCAAAGCGCTGGCCAGTGCGGCCGAAGCCGGACTGGATTTCATCGGCAATCAGCACAATGCCTTTTTCGTCGCAGAACTTGCGCAATGCCTGGGCGAACTCGACATCCATGGCCAGGAAACCCGCTTCGCCCTGCACCGGCTCGACGATGAAGCAGGCCACGTCCGCAACATCGATCTCGACGCTGAACAGGCGCTCCATGGCTTTCAGGGCATCGGCACAGGTCACGCCGTTGTCCCGGCTGGGGAACGGTAGGTGATACACCGGCCCGGGCAACACCCCGACTTTCTGTTTGTAGGGCGCCACCTTGCCGTTGAGGTTGAGGGTGGCCAGCGTTCTGCCGTGGAAAGCGCCATCGAAGGCTATCACTGCCGTACGCCCGGTCGCGCCACGGACGATCTTCAGCGCATTCTCCGCCGCTTCGGCGCCGCTGTTGGTGAGCATGCCGCTGACCGGGTAATCGACCGGGATAAAGGCGCTGAGGCGGTCCATCAGTTCGATATAGGGCGTATGGGGCGCGGCGTTGAAGGCGTAATGGGTCAGCCGTGTGGCCTGTTCGCGGATGGCATCGACGATGCGCGGATGGCAATGGCCGAGGTTCAGCACGCCAATGCCGCCGACGAAGTCGATGTAGCGCTTGCCATCGGTGTCCCAGACCTCGGCGTTTTTGCCGTGGCTGAGGGTGACAGGGTGAACGATGTTGATCGACTGGCTGATGGTTTCACTGCGCATGGGTAGTCGGCTCGGAAGAAGGGAGGCTTCTTTTATCTAAGCCGCGTGCAGCGGTGGCGGGCAAACGAAATAAAGTGAGCGGGTTAATCTTAAAAGTCGGGATGTGTTGAACATTCCAAAAACAGACGCAGAACCTGTAGGAGCTGGCTTGCCAGCGAAGGGGCCCTTGAATTTGGCATCACCCCTCAGGACGCCTTCGCCGGCAAGCCGGCTCCTACAAGGATCAGCGGCGGGTCAGGGGCTGCTGGGTGAATTTCACACCGGCCAGGCCATGCACCATCAACGCCCGGATATTGCCATGATCGCTGCCCTCGGGCGTCGCCAGCACCGAACGGTAATGCTCGCCGAACGCCAGCAGTGCTTCGTCATCGCTCAGGCCTTCCAGCAATGCCAGGCCCAGGGTCTTGCACGAGCCTTCGTTCTGCCCGGCGGCGTTTTCCACGCCGCCATTGTTGAAGGCCTGGGGCTGGTAGTCGTAACCGGCGGCAATGAATGCCAGGGTGTCGGCGAAGACGTGTTCGCCGCTCTTGAGACTGGCGCGCAGGGTGTTCAAATCACTCATTGGGTTTTCCTTTGGCGAACGCCGCTTGTTGTTCGGCGCTGGCTTCTTGCTGAAATTGGGCTTTCCACTCGGCGTACGGCATGCCGTAGACCACTTCGCGGGCGTCATCGAGGCTGACCTCGATCTGGCGCTCGTCGGCCGCGGCCTTGTACCACTTCGACAGGCAATTGCGGCAGAAACCGGAAAGGTTCATCAGGTCGATGTTCTGCACATCCTTGCGGCTGTCCAGGTGGGCCACCAGCCGGCGGAAGGCGGCGGCTTCGAGCTCAAGGCGTTCTTGATCGGTCATGGGGGGCTCTGTGAGACAGCTTCAAGCGGCAAGCTTCAAGCTGCAAGATGGTTGGCGGTGAGGTGCAGTTTACAGCTTGCGGCTTGAAGCTTGAAGCTAGCGGCTCGCTGCAAGCGTTATCGACACCGACTCGGCGAATCGCAGGGCGTGGGGCTTGTCGACTTCGACTTCGGCGTACAGCACCGACTCGTTGGCCATGACCAGGTCCAGCAACTCCTGGGTCAGGCGTTCGAGCAGGGCAAAACGATTGCCTTCCACGTGGGCGATGATCGCCTTGGTGATGGTGCGGTAGTTCAGCGCGTGATCGATATCGTTGTCGCGCACCGCTTCCTGGGCTGCGTACAGAATGGTGAGGTTGATCAGCACATCCTGCTTGTTGAGGATTTCATCCTCGTTGATGCCGATGTAGGTGCGCAGGCACAGGTCCTTGACCCGGATGCGCGCCATGCCTGGTTGAAGTTGTGGCATTGCTACTTGCTCCGTCCAATCAATTGCAGGAACTCCTGGCGGGTGTTGCTCGACTCGCGAAAGGCGCCGAGCATCACCGAGGTGTTCATGGTCGAATTCTGTTTTTCGACGCCGCGCATCATCATGCACATGTGCTGCGCTTCGATGACCACGGCGACGCCGGCCGCGCCGGTCACCTGTTGCACGGCGTCGGCGATTTGCCGGGTGAGGTTTTCCTGGATCTGCAGGCGACGGGCGAACATGTCCACCAGCCGCGCAATCTTCGACAGCCCCAGCACCTTGCCCGTTGGAATATAAGCCACATGCGCCTTGCCGATGAAGGGCAGCATGTGATGTTCGCACAGCGAATACAGCTCGATGTTGTCGACGATCACCATTTCATCGTTGTCGGACGCGAACAAGGCGCCGTTGATGATTTCCTCGACACTTTGCTCGTAACCATGACACAGGTACTGCAGGGCCTTGGCCGCGCGCAGCGGCGTATCACGCAGGCCTTCGCGATCTGGGTTCTCTCCGAGCCCGATGAGGATCTCGCGATAGCTCTGTGACAGGCCGTTCTGGGGTAGGGAAAGCGTCATGGAAGTTCCTCAGGGACACTTATTTGATGTGCCTTCCGCCGTTGACGGTCAGGGTGGTGCCGGTGACATAAGGGTTGTCGAGCAGATAACGCAGGCTCTGATAGATCACTTCGCTGCCAGGTTCGATGCCCAGCGCGGATTTGGCCAGTGCCTTGGCGCGATAGGCCGCATCATCGTCGGGATTGAACAGTAGCAGGGCGGGGGCGATTCCGTTGACCTTGATGCCGGGCGCATATTTGGCGGCGAAGGACAGGGTCAGGCTGTCGAGCCCGGCTTTGCTGGCGCAGTAGCCGATGTGCTTGCTGCTGCCCTTGCGGGTCACGTCATCGCTGATGTGCACGATGTCGGCGGGGCTCGAGCGTTCGAGCAGGTCGGCGCAATGCAGGTTGATCAGGTAAGGCGCCAGCATGTGCACGCTGAACATGCGGGTGAATGCCGTGGCATCGGTGTCCGGTGTTTCGGCCAGCCATTCGGAGGCGTTGTGGATTATCGCTCGCAGGCTGTCGGTATGGGTTTTCAGTTCACTGATGAAGGAGACGATCCCGGCTTCGCTGGAGAAGTCCGCGAACAGCCCGATCGCCCCCAGGTCACGCAAGGTTTGCACGCCGGGACGTTCACTGCGGTAACTGAAAATCACCCGATGACCGTCTTCGAGCAAGCGCTGCGCGCAATGCAGGCCGACACGTTGGCCGGCACCGGTGATGAGAATGGGGGCTGCGGTAGAGGTCATGAACGGCTCGCATCGCGGTAAGAGCAAAACTATACCAGCGACGCGGGCGGTCTACCTATTTCAGCGGTTTTGGGTGGACGGTCGAACAGGCAACGGTCGTGCAGATGTGCTGTTCAACCAACTGGCCAACAAGCGGGTCGACAACGGAATGAAGAAGTAGACCATCAACGGCGTCAGACACAGGGTGCTGATCAGCACGCGAGGCAACAGCGTCATCTCACTCAGCAACGGCCCAAGTACAAAATTGAACAACAGCGACACCGGAAAAAACGCCAGCCAGATCGCGACAGCCTGTTTCCAGCGCGGCGGGCGTTGTCCCGCTGCACCGAACCAGCCTTCGATGCCACTGACCCGATGTTCCTTCGGGTGAGCGAACAGATCGCTGCCACGGGCCAGCCAGGCGGTACGCGAAGCCGAGTGCTCCCAGGCGTGCAGCGTCGGTTCGTCGGCGAAGCGGAAGATGATCTGGAATTCGTTATCGTCGGGCGGCGGAGCGAGCACGCCGGAGCCCAGGTAACCGGGGAAGTCGGTGGCCAGTTGTTCGCCTTCGCGCAACCAGACCATCAGGTCCTGATAACGCCCATCGGCGACGCGGCGCGCCACCATCAGCGTGACGGGGGAGGTAGACATCATGTATCTCCGTAAACAAATGCGTCGCTCCGGGTAGGAGTTTCGCCAGGCGCAGCGCCGGGGTGGTGGGCTGCATCTTGGGACAAGCAAAAATTATTCCTGATTCTACCCGCGACGTCAGTGGCTCGGTAACAATCTATGCCTTGAACCATAGAGGTGCAGCGGAGGTACAATGGGATTTGAACCACACATGGATGTAGGCCGATAAATGCCTGTCTTGACCGACGTTGACCTGGATGTGTCACCGGCGCTCTCCCTGGAACGGGAAGAGCTTTTTCCGATTCGCGAGGTGGCGCGCCTTACCGGTGTTAACCCGGTCACGCTTCGCGCATGGGAGCGACGGCATGGCCTGATCGTGCCCACTCGCACCGAAAGCGGGCACCGCCTGTATTCGATGACCGATATCGAGCGGGTGCGCAGCATCCTCAACTGGATCGAGCGCGGGGTAGCGGTCAGCAAGATCAGCAAGATCCTGGCCAAGGCAGCGCCGTTACAGGCACTGGCCCACATCATTCCCAACAATCTGGTGCAGGCCGATTACGCACAATGGCAGCAACAGCTTGCGGCTGCCGTCAGCGCTTTTGACGACGCCCGGCTGGAGCAGGTCTATGGGCAGATTTTTTCCAGCTACTCCCAGCCGGTTGTTTTCCAGGACATCCTTCTTCCGCTGTGGCGGCAATTGCTGCAGCGCCAGGACACGTTTGGCCGGGCCAGCGAGTGGTTGTTCCTCGATGGTTTCCTGCGCTCACGGGTGGTGCAGCGCCTGCTGTTGATCCGTGACAGGCACCCCAGGCGCGTCATCGTGAGCGCCTTGGCAGGCCAGTGTCGCGAGCTTGAATTGCTGATCGCCGCGTTGTTCCTCGCAAACGATCAAATGGGGGTGCGGGTGCTGACCACCGGCCAACCGTTCGACGAACTTACCTTGGTCTGCGAAAGGATCAAGCCCCGGGCGCTGGTGCTGTTTTCCAACCACGTCCCCAGCCCCGACTTGCCCCGGCGCCTGAATCGTCTGGCGATGAGCCTGGATTGCCCTTTGCTGCTGGCCGGTGATGCGTGCGACCTGGCGCAGGAAAACCTCGCCGGGTCATCGATCGGATGCCTGGGAAATGAGGGAACGGTGATGCGTCAGCGCCTCAACCAGTTTCTGGCGGGCAACCTGGATACCTGATGTTCAGAGGGGCAGGGTTCAGAAGGGCAGGGCTCAGAGGTGCAGGGTAGGATGGGTCAAGCGATGTTGTTGCAGAATGAACTGGCGCAGGCGCTCGGTTTCATCCAAGTCGTTCTGGCTCAGTTGGTAGGCAAAGAAACCCCGCTCGGTTTCTTTTTCCAGCGTGCCACGCAAGGCGATCCGCTCATAACCTGATGGGCTGAACCACAAGGCGAAATGCTTGGGTGCCTTGGTCTTGTTGCGAATCTCCAGCAACACCCCTTTGAACGATACTTCGTGCACCCACAGGGTGCCGGGTTGGCCCTTGGCGTTTTCCAGCGCCACCGGTTCGTCGAGTACCAGCCGCCATGGCCGGACCGATGGCCCGCCTTCATAAATGCTCGGCACGCCCAGGCGCAGGTGCATGGCATGAAATTCGTCTTCCACCAAATGCAGGGGGAAGGTCATTTGCTGGTTTTCGAAATTGGCTTGCAGGGTGACCTGCTCATGCGCGGCCAAGCGCGTGAGCAGGTCACGGATCTGCGACCCACCGTTTACCAGCAGGCTCGACGTCGTATCCCGCACATTCAGCTGCGGGTTGTGTTGCATAGTCTGGATAAAATCCAGCTCGTCCTGGGTGAGGAGCGCGTCGCGTTGCATGATGGGCTCGAAAAATTTAGTTACAGAGGCACTGGTGATTGTAGTTAATGACAATTAATTCGCGGTTTTGTTTTTGCCGTTCGTCGCTTTGAGCGCATCAAGCTCGGCCTGGACCTCGGCCAATTGAGCTTCAAGCTGCACCACTCGCTGCTGCGCCTTGACCTGGATGGTCACGTCCTTCTGTACGCCAATGAAATAAACCTGCCCGTCACTCGGACTTTTCACCGTCGAAAGCGACAGTTCGTTCCAGAACGGCGTGCCATCCTTGCGGTAGTTGCGCAGGATTTCCCGGCAGGAGCCTTCACTGTCCAGTGCGTCACGAATCTTCGGCAAGGCGTCCTGGTCGCGGTCGCCTGACTGCAGGAAGCGGCAATCCTGGTAGAGGATTTCTTCGCTGGTGTAGCCGGTCAGGCGTTCGAAAGCCGGATTGACGTAGATCAGGATCTTGTCCTGATCGCCTTCCTTTTCGGCAATCACGATTCCGTCGTTGGAGGCATTGATCGCCAGCTGCAGCAGCTTCGCGTTGATCATCGGTAAAACCCTTCCTTGTTGGTCGTCTGTGGGATTCTAAAAGAACAATCCAGACCGTGCTGTTAATATCCCGGTCTTTTATTCAGCTTCAGGATCAGATTGATGAAAGTCGCCATCATTTCCGGCTCGGTGTACGGCACGGCCGAAGAAGTTGCCCGCCATGCCGCCAATATTTTGAAAGACGCCGGTTTCGAAACCTTCCACAACCCCCGTGCCAGCCTCGCCGATCTTCAGGCCTTCGCGCCCGAAGCCTTGCTGGCGGTGACGTCGACCACCGGCATGGGCGAGCTGCCGGACAACCTGCAGCCCCTGTACTCGATGATTCGCGACCTGCTGCCCAGTGCCTGGCGAGGCTTGCCGGGGGCCGTGATCGGCCTGGGCGATGCGAGCTATGGCGATACCTTTTGCGGCGGTGGTGAGCTGATGCGCGAGCTATTCGGTGAGTTGGGCATTGTCGAAGTCCTGCCGATGCTGCGCCTGGACGCCAGTGAAAGCGTGACCCCGGAAACGGACGCCGAGCCTTGGCTGGCGGAACTGGTCGACGCCCTGCGGGGCTGATCGACACCGCTGACTCGCTCGGCCATCAAGCTGGCTGCCAATGCAACTACGCGAACCTCGGAGGGTGACTAGACTCGGTAGTCATTGGAAACACTCCATAATAAAAACCGAGGTTCCTTTTCGTGAGCGTAGCCCCCGTCCAATCCGCTTCCAGCGTCAAAGACCAAGTCAGCGCTGCCGAGTGGCAGGCCCGCGTCGACCTCGCTGCCTGCTACCGCCTGGTCGCCCAGCATGGCTGGGATGATCTGATTTTCACCCACATCTCCGCCAAGGTGCCCGGCACCGAAGACTTCCTGATCAACCCCTATGGGCTGATGTTTCACGAAATTACCGCCTCGAGCCTGGTCAAG
Organism: Pseudomonas sp. YuFO8; assembly: GCF_035065025.1. Lineage (NCBI taxonomy): Bacteria > Pseudomonadati > Pseudomonadota > Gammaproteobacteria > Pseudomonadales > Pseudomonadaceae > Pseudomonas > Pseudomonas sp. YuFO8. Next base: position 206,783 of record NZ_JAXDEQ010000001.1, read on the forward strand.
GTCGATCAGGCCGGCAACAAGTTGATGGACAGCCCTTACGAGATCAACCCGGCGGGGTACACCATCCATAGCGCGGTGCATGAGGTTCGCCACGATGTCGTGTGCGTTCTGCACACCCATACGGCTTCGGGCGTGGCGGTGTCGGCGCAGCGCCAGGGCATTCTCCCGATCAGCCAGCAGTCGCTGTTTGTCCTGTCCAGCCTGGCGTATCACGCCTATGAAGGCGTTGCCCTCAACCACGAGGAAAAGGCGCGACTGCAAGCCGACCTCGGTGAAAACAATTTCCTGATGCTGCACAACCACGGTCTGCTGACTTGTGGCAGCACCATCGCCGACACCTTCCTGGCGATGTTTATCTTTCAGCGCGCCTGCGATATCCAGGTCATGGCGCAGAACGGTGGCGCCGAACTGATTGCCATCGAACCGCAGATTCTCGCGGGGGCCAAGGCGATGATCGCCGGTGTCACCAAAAGTGCTCAAGGAATGGGCGGAGCGCTGGCCTGGCCGGCGCTGCTGCGCAAGCTCGATAAACTCGACCCGGGATATAAACTCTAATGCAACTTGCCGAGATCCCCCTGAGTGTCTGGCGCAAGCGCGGCCAGACTTTCCTGTTTCGTGGTCACGCCATCCGTTACTGGACGGCGGGGCAGGGTGAGCCGCTGTTGCTCATCCATGGTTTCCCGAGCGCCAGTTGGGACTGGCATTACCTTTGGCAACCCTTGGCCCAGCGTTATCGGGTGATTGCCTGTGACATGCTCGGTTTCGGCGATTCGGCCAAACCGCTGAATCACGAGTACAGCCTGCTGGAGCAGGCCGACCTGCAACAGGCGCTGCTGGCCCACCTGGGCGTCGAGCAACCGCTGCACCTGCTGGCCCACGACTACGGCGACAGCGTGGCCCAGGAACTGCTGGCCCGGCACTACGAAGCGGGCATCGACCTCGCCAGTTGCGTGTTCCTCAATGGCGGGCTATTCCCCGAAACCCATCGCCCGGTGCTGGTGCAAAAACTCCTGCTCAGCCCGCTGGGTTGGATGATCGGCCGTGCGTTCAGTCGCGATGGCCTGGTGAAGAGTTTCCGCCAGATCTTCGGCCCGCAGACCCGTCCCAGCGAGAGCCAGATGGATGATTTCTGGAGCCTCGTTGAGAGTAATCACGGGCCACGAGTCATGCACAAATTGATTGCCTACATCCCCGAGCGGCGAGTCCAACGCGAGCGTTGGGTCGGGGCGATGCAGCGCGGCGACGTGCCGCTGCGGGTGATCGATGGCGAGGTCGATCCGATTTCCGGTGCGCACATGGTGGCGCGCTACCGTGAACTGATCCCCAACGCGGACGCGGTCCTGCTCAGCGACATTGGTCATTACCCACAGATCGAAGCGCCATGCCAGGTGCTCAAGCACTACCTGGCGTTTCGCGACCGGTTGATCGCAATGCCGCTCAAGGTGGCCTGCTCCTAGTAGCCCTGTGGAAACCGCCCCTCGCGACCACACCCGATCCCCTGTAGGAGCTGGCTTGCCAGCGATGGAGGTCAACGATGACGCGGGGAGCCTGACACCCCGCGGTGCTCTCAGGTTTTTCGCGAGCAAGCTCGCTCCTACAGGGTTCATGTTCATCATCCCCCTACCTTATCGCACACCATTCAGCCTCCCCCGTATTCATTGTGACCGGCAACGCCGTGCCTGACACTCCAATCCATTGTCCCTGGCCTGCTGGAGTTCCCCATGAATGAGTCTGTGCGTTTCGAAGATAAAGTCGTGATCATCACCGGCGCGGGTGGCGGCCTGGGACGGGCGCACGCACTGCTGTTCGCCAAACAGGGCGCCAAGGTGCTGGTCAACGACCTCGGCGGCTCGACCCAGGGCGAAGGCGCCAATGCCTCGGCGGCAGACCGCGTGGTCAGCGAAATTCGTGAGGCGGGCGGCACCGCCGTCGCCAACCACGACTCGGTCACCGACGGCGACAAACTCGTCCAGCACGCCCTTGACGTCTTCGGTCGCGTCGACGTGGTGGTCAATAACGCCGGCATCCTGCGCGACAAGACCTTCCACAAAATGGAGGATGGCGACTGGGACCTGGTGTATCGCGTCCACGTCGAAGGCGCCTACAAAGTCACCCGCGCCGCGTGGCCGCACCTGCGCGAGCAAAACTATGGCCGGGTCATCTTCACCGCGTCCACCTCGGGCATTTACGGCAACTTCGGCCAGTCCAACTACGGCATGGCCAAGCTCGGCCTCTACGGCCTGACCCGCACCCTGGCCATCGAAGGCCGCAAGAACAACATCCTGGTCAATGCCATCGCCCCCACCGGCGGCACCCGCATGACCGAAGGCCTGATCCCGCCGCAAGTGTTCGAGCAACTCAAGCCGGAACTGGTCAGCCCGCTGGTGGTGTACCTGGCCAGCGAGAACTGCCAGGAAACCTCCGGGCTGTTCGAAGTCGGCGGCGGCTGGATGGGCAAGGTGCGCTGGGAACGCAGCCTCGGCGCCGGGTTCGATCCGCGGGTCGGTTTCTCCCCGGAAGACGTCGCGGCGCACTGGCAGCAGATTTGTGATTTCGAAGGCGCGGCGCATCCGAAGGACAATATTGAGGCGCTGAAGGAAATGATGGGGAATTTGCAGAAGTATTCGATTTAAGGGTTTAGATACCCCAAGCCGCAAGGTGCGGCTTGGGGTGTGATTTTTTACTCGACGTAGCGTTTTTCTATGACGAACTGGGGGGCTTTCCAGTTGGGCCCTTTGTTTGATAGTCCCTTTTCCCCCTTCACTAAAACACCCTTTTCAAACAGTCGCGCATAGGAGATTCGAAGTTCTCCGTGCCGGATGGCTTCAGGCTTATAGCGACATATCATCATGTCTAAATGCGGGTGAGCTTTAATTAGAGCGAAAACTGTAACGATATCGTCTAAGGATTCATTGTTAACGATTTGTTGAATATCGCTCATTTCCATATCTCCTTCAGGAATCGTTGATAGTCACGCTCATCTTGTTTCTCCGCAGCGGCTAGCGCTTCCGGCGTGTACAGCAGTGAGGGATCATCTTTCAGTTTGAAATCTTCCAAAGTGGCAGTATGAACATTGTTCCATGCGGGGGACTCAGTACGCCTAATTCCCGTGCGATTGATTGCAATGGTGGCACCGGGTCCGTGGGGCCTTCATTTCGGGTCGCTGTAAGTTCTGCTTCCAGGGTTGCCGGTAGCTGAGCCGATCTGGTTTGATACTCCTGTTCCAGCGCTCGAGTGGTGTTTATTACGGTTCCACGATTTTGATTATAAGTTGATACCCCAGGTCCAAAAGGTCCCGCTTGCAAACGCGTTCCCGATTGGGGAGGGGGAATAAAGTGATCGGGTGCTACCCCGATTGTTACCAGCGGCGTGTCTATTTCAAGAAAGCCGGGTCTTGAATTTTTGTCCTTGGGGCGCGCTGGTGGCCTTTGCATATTAAAATCCTTTTAGTAGGCGCGTGTTTGGAATGCAAACATGTTGGCGCGGTTACGCTACCAACCGTCTTGTCTGGCCACTAAAAAGTTACAGCTAAATGACAAGTAAGGGGTCTGAGAAGTGCGTAGGCTTTTACAGAGGAAATTGAGAGAGGTTTCGATCCGGCAGGAATATATGCTGGATTATCTTTCTGTGTGAAAAGCTATTTCTTATAGTGTTATAGGAAATTTCTTGTAGGACGTACGTTTTAACTTTAGTGGTTGGGAAATTCCGCACAAACCACCGCCCATAAAAAAGGCCGCTGCAAACGCAGCGGCCAAAGAAGACGTTGGATCCAGGAGCTACAAATCAACGTCGATGTACACGGGGTGATGACTCGATACGTTCAAATCATCTGAAATCTGTCGCGAACCGCGAGGGCGCTTTGCGGCTGCTTTCCCGAAAGCGCAGGGCAAGAATAAGTCTTTGCCGGCCAAGGAAAAATAGCGATCGCGGAGATGCACCGTTACGGTTGGTGCAACAGTCCTGCCTGCCAGCAGCGTAGACCATGTTTCTGAATGATGCCTTCACATCCAGTGTGTCTATGCCCCCGCGTTATCCCCCGTGCCACGCAGCCATTCATCCTTTCGAGCGACACCACGAATACCTCCTTGGTGCGCTTATCGCTCCCGGCGTGCGGCAGTAGGGTGTGGCCTTCTGTCACTCACCGGGGAAGACGCATGACAAAAACAACAATGCGCGCCATCTTCACACCGCAGGCGCTGGCCGTTGCGGTGGCCTTGGGGTGCTGTGCCCAGGCGCAGGCGCTTTCATTCAACATTGGCGAAATCGAGGGCACGTTCGACTCTTCGCTGTCGGTCGGTGCGAGCTGGGGCATGCGCGATGCCGATGATGCCCTGGTCGGCATCGTCAACGGTGGCAGCGGGCAGGCGTCGACGGGTGATGACGGGCGGCAGAATTTCAGCAAGGGTGAAACTTTCTCGAAGATCTTCAAGGGTATTCACGACCTTGAACTCAAGTACGGCGACACCGGCGTGTTCGTCCGTGGCAAGTACTGGTACGACTTCGAATTGAAGGACGAAGACCGGCCGTTCAAGCCGATCAGCGATCACAATCGCAAAGAGGGCTCCAAGTCGTCCGGCGGGCAGATCCTCGACGCCTTCGTCTATCACAACTATTCCATCGCCGATCTGCCAGGCACGGTGCGCGCCGGCAAGCAGGTGGTCAGTTGGGGCGAAAGCACCTTCATCGGCAACTCGATCAACAGCATCAACCCGGTCGACGTCTCGGCTTTCCGCCGTCCCGGTGCAGAGATCAAGGAGGGCCTGATTCCGGTCAACATGCTGTTCGCCTCCCAGGGCCTGACGGACAAGTTGACGGTGGAAGGCTTCTATCAGCTGGAGTGGGACCAGACCGTCGTCGATAACTGCGGCACCTTCTTCGGCACCGACGTGGTGGCCGATGGGTGTGACAAGGGCTACACCGTGGCCAGCCCGGCCATTGCGCCATTGCAGCCGATTGCCGCTGCGTTTGGCCAGGGTTTCGAGGTCACCCGCGAAGGCGTGGTCGTTCCTCGTGGTCAAGACCGCGATGCCCGGGATTCCGGGCAGTGGGGTACTGCGCTGCGCTGGCTGGGGGATGACACCGAGTACGGTCTGTATTTCATGAACTACCACAGTCGTACGCCCAACGTCGGTACCACGACGGCCGGCCTGTCCACACTGGCGAGCATTCCCGGAATTGTCGCGGCCGCCAACCGTATCGCTCCCGGTAGCGGCTCAGGCCTGGCGCAAAGCGTAATGCTCGGTCGCGGCCAGTATTACCTTGAATACCCGGAAGACATTCGCCTGTATGGCGCGAGCTTCTCTACTACCTTGCCCACCGGCACGGCGTGGACCGGCGAGATCAGCTATCGCCCCAACCTGCCCGTGCAGATCAACAGCACCGACCTGACCCTGGCGATGCTCAACCCGATTGCCGGTGGCGCCGCGTCGCCGATCCAGACTTCACCGGGTGCCGACAACAAAGGCTACCGGCGCAAGGAAGTGACCCAGGTCCAGAGCACCCTGACGCACTTCGTCGACCAGGTCGCGGGCGCGGATCGCCTGACCCTGGTGGGTGAAGCGGCCGTGGTCCGGGTCGGTGGCCTGGAGGCGCGCAGCAAGTTGCGCTACGGCCGCGACTCGGTGTACGGCCAATACGGCTTCGGCGGTGATACCGATGGTTTCGTCACGTCGACCTCCTGGGGTTATCGCGCCCGCGCCATCCTCGATTACAACAACGTCATCGCCGGGATCAATTTCCGTCCCAACCTGTCGTGGTCCCACGACGTCGCCGGCTACGGCCCCAACGGGCTGTTCAATGAAGGGGCCAAGGCGGTCAGCCTCGGCGTCGATGCGGACTACCGCAACACCTACACCGCAAGCCTCAGTTACACCGACTTCTTCGGCGGTGACTACAACGTGCTCGAAGACCGCGATTTTGTCGCGTTGAGCTTTGGCGTGAACTTCTGACCTGGCTGAAAAAGGATGAATTCAATGCGCAAGATGATTCTGCAATTGGGCACCGCCCTGGCCCTGAGCCTGCTGGCCGTCAACGTGATGGCGGCGGTATCGGCCGAAGAAGCCAACAAGCTCGGCACCAGCCTCACGCCCCTGGGCGCCGAGAAGGCCGGCAATGCCGCCGGAACGATTCCAGCCTGGACCGGTGGTATTCCCAAGAATGCGGGTGCGGTGGACAGCAAGGGCTTTTTGGCCGATCCGTTCGCCAATGAAAAACCCTTGTTCATCATCACCGCCGCGAACGTCGACCAGTACAAGGACAAGCTGTCCGATGGCCAGGTCGCAATGTTCAAGCGCTACCCCGAGACCTACAAAATACCGGTCTATCCGAGCCATCGCACGGCGGCACTGCCGCCGGAGGTTTACGAGGCGGCCAAGCGCAGCGCACTGAATGTGACGCCGACCAATGACGGCAACGGCCTGGCCAATTTCACCGGCAATCGCTACTACGCCTTTCCGATTCCGAAGAACGGGGTCGAGGTGATCTGGAACCACATCACCCGTTATCACGGCGGCAACCTGCGTCGCACCATCACCCAGGCCACGCCCCAGTCCAATGGTGATTTCACGGTCATCCGCTTCAAGGACGAAGTGGCGGTGCCGTCACTGCTGGGAGACCTGAAGCCAGGCAGCGATGAAAACGTCCTCAACTATTTCAAGCAGGAAGTCACCGCGCCGGCGCGCCTGGCGGGCAACGTGCTGCTGGTCCACGAAACCCTCGACCAGGTCCAGGAACCCCGCAAGGCCTGGATCTACAACGCCGGTCAGCGCCGTGTGCGCCGGGCACCGCAAGTGGCCTATGACGGCGTGGGCACCTCGTCCGACGGGTTGCGCACCACGGACAACTTCGACATGTTTTCCGGCGCGCCGGATCGCTATGACTGGAAGCTGATCGGCAAGAAGGAAATGTACATCCCCTACAACAGCTACAAGCTCGACTCGCCTAACCTGAAGTACACCGATGTGATCAAGGCCGGGCACATCAACCAGGACTTGACCCGCTATGAGCTGCATCGGGTCTGGGAGGTGGTTGCCACGGTCAAGCCCAATGAGCGGCATGTGTATGCCAAGCGTCACATGTACATCGACGAAGACACCTGGCAGGTGGCCCTGGCCGATCATTACGACGGTCGTGGCCAGCTCTGGCGGGTGGCTGAAGGGCACGCGCAGTTCTACTACGATCATCAGGTCCCGGCCTACACCGTTGAAGCGCTGTACGACCTGATTGCCGGTCGTTACATCGCCTTGGGGATGAAGAACGAGGAGAAGCGCAGCTTCGAATTCAACATCGCCGCCAAAGCCGGGGACTACACGCCTGCAGCATTGCGGAGTACAGGTGTGAGGTAGATTTCCTACAGCGTTTGCACAAAAAGGTGACCTCGTGGTCACCTTTTTTATAGGGCTCGATAAGTGTGTTGAATACTTCTTCAATAAGCGCTCGACAGGGGGCTAGGGTGGCGCCACAAAAATAAAAAGGCGCACCACTATGACTGCCATGACGACGTGTCTGGACCGTCCTGGACACCTGCCCCGATTGTCTCCACATCACTTGTATCGCGCGCGCCTGGTCGAGCCGTTGCTGGCCTCGACGGCGCGGGTGAAATTGCTCTGCGCGCCGGCCGGCAGTGGCAAGAGTGCGCTGCTCGTCGAGTGCATGCTCAATGCGCCTGCAACCTGCCAGGTCCGCTGGCTGCCAATGGCGGGGGAGGCGCTCAGTGTCGATGGCTTTTGCCAGCGCCTGGCGCAGGCGCTGGGACTGGCAACGGCGGATGAGTCGGTATTGTTGGAGTACCTGGCTCGATTACCGACCGCAACCTGGCTGTTTATCGATGACTACTGTCGTGTTCCTCACCCGGCGCTGGACCTGTTGCTCGATCGCTTGCTGGCCGGCAGCAGCCCGATGATCACCTGGTGGTTGAGTGGGCGGCGACGTGCGCAATGCAACTGGCCACGGCTGCTGCTCGGTGACGAACTGTACGATGCCGAGCCTGCCGCACTGGCGTTCAATCAGGATGAAATCGAAAAACTCTTGCATCACCTGGAGCCGGCCCTGGCCGCAAAAGGTGCCGAGAGAATTTTCCGGAACAGTGGTGGCTGGTGCGCCGGGGTGCGGATAGCGCTGCTGCAAAAATGCGACTGGACCCGCCACGACACCCCGAACGGTCGACCGGATACCCTGCACGACTACCTGGAGCATGAGCTCTTCGCCCATCTGGCGCCGGAGCTTGCCGAGGCCTGGCGGGTGCTGGCGCAGTTGCCACGGTTCAACGCTCGGCTCAGCGATCACCTGTTCGGCGCTGGCGAGGGCGCGCAATACCTGAGTGCGTTGCAGGAGCGGGGCTGTTTCATCGAGCCCTGGCAAGACTCCACAGACTGGTTGCAGGTCTTCGCTCCCCTGAGCCGTTTGATGCGCGATGAACAATGGCCGGCCGCACGCTTCTGGCATCGTCGTGCCTGCCAGTGGTTCGTCGCCGAGCAGGACTGGAAGGCCGCGTTTGAACAGGCCTTGCTGGCGCAGGAGTTCGAGGTCGCCGTCAGCCTGTTGCAGCATTTCGGTTTCGAGCAGTTGTTCGAAGAGCAGACCGTCGTTTTGCTCCTGCGTTTGCACGAGCAACGCGGCGAGGAGTTGCTGTTTGGCTCGCCGCAACTGGTCGGCTTGATCACCGCGGCCTTGTTGTTCGCCGGGCGCTTCGAGCAGGCCGCCGAGTGCATCGAACAATTGTCGCGATTCAGCCCCCAGCCGTCGGCATTTCTGCAACGGCAATTGATCGCACGCTGGCAGGCTCAACAGGGTTGGCTCCTGCATTTGTTGGGGCGCATGGATGCGTCCCGGGCGCACTTGCTCGAGGCGCTCGACGAGCTCGACCTCGAATGTTGGCCTGCCCGGCTGATGTGCCTGTCCGGGTTGACCCAACAGGCCTTGCTGCGGGGCGAACTCGACGTCGCACAGGCGCTCAGCCGGGAGGCGTTGTGTCTCGCCCGGGCGCAAGGCTCACTGGTATTCGAAGGCTTGCTGGAGCTCGATCACGCGCAATTGCTCGAGCAGCGCGGAGCGTCCGGCAGGGCCGATGACCTGCTCGCCCACATGCACGGCCTGCTCTGCAGCCAGCATGGCAATGCCGGACCCTTGCTGGGGCGGATCGCCCTGCGTCGCGGCCGCTTGAACCTGAGCCTGGGCCGCGAGCAACAGGCGGCCATGTACTTCGAGACCGGTCTGCAGATCTGCTTGCGCAGCCAGGACAAACGCGCGCTGTATGGCTTCCTCGGGCTGGCCCAGCTGGCGGCGAATCGCCTCGATTACGCCCAGGCATTCGACCAGCTGCGCGACGCCGAACGGCTGATGCAGCAACGGCGGATTCCCGAGACCGTGTATCGCGGAGTCTTGCTGCACACCAGTATCCATTTCTGGTTGCAACAAGGGCGACCGCAACTGGCGTACCAGGCCCTGACCCGGGTGTTGCGTCACTATCATGGCCCCTGTGCACGCCAGGCCCCTCCGGCCACGCTGGAGCTGATTGACGGCCTGGAATTCCTGCTGGTCCTGACCGAGGTTTACCTGGGGCAGGCGCAAACGCCTCTGGAGCGGCTTGAAGGGCAACTGCAACGGGCCAGGCAGCGGGGGATGACGGCGCTACAAGGGCAATTGCATCTGGCGCTGGCTGAAGTCGCCTGGCTTGCAGGCGATGCGGACGCTGCCCGGCAAGCACTGGCGCAAGGACTGGCACTGGTCGAGCGGTGCAACCTGCAACAGGCCCTGCGCGATCTGCAGTTGCGCCAGGCGCAGCTGCCGCAAGCCATTGGCCTGACCGAGTCGCGCGATGATCCCCAGGCGCCGGGTGCGGACCAGAACCGCTTGAGCCAACGTGAAATACAGGTTCTGCGGCTAGTGGCGCAGGGCAACTCCAATCAACAGATTGCCGATCTGTTGTTCATTTCCTTGCATACGGTCAAGACCCACGCGCGACGCATCAACGGCAAGTTGGGTGTGGAGCGCCGGACGCAAGCCGTGGCCAGGGCGAAAGTATTGGGTATTGTTACTTGATGTTTGAATTGGCAGGTACTTTGTCTGTTCATGAATGCACACAAGTTTCGGGGTGTACTTCGCTGGCTGGAGTGTTTATAAAATTTGAATCGCCCCGGTAGTGACAGTCATTCAGTTTGAGTTTTGAACAGGATTGGGAGTCGCAGTAACAAACTGCATAATGATGGATGCAAAAAGGACAGTGCATGAATATTAATGGATTAACCAATGAGGCCAAGTACAGGCTTCAAGAAGAAGTGTTACGCCCGACCAGGCAAACACAACAGCTGCCGGATTGGCTGCAGCGTGCAAGTGAGGAGGATCGCCAATACTACTTTGATGCCGAGCAGTCCCTGACAGAAAGTGAACAGGCGCTGGACAAGCTGCTGGGTGAAACAAAATCCTTCAAGGCGTTCGCCCGATTTTATGCGCAGGAAGTTGTACGGATTCTCACCGGTGAAGTTCTCGAGCCGGAACATGTTTTCGTCAACGCTCGCCACACATTCTTTGTCGGCAAGCAAAAGGTCGTGCAGGGCAATCGCGTAACGCTTCCCGAATTCATGCTCAACGGATTGTACGGATCCACCGCAATCCCGCTGGAGATCAAACTGGAAGGGGAGGCGCTGCCGTCCGGCATGGATGAGGAAGATCTTCTGGAGCTGATGCTCGACGCAAGCATGCGCAAGCTCTATGCGGAAAAATTCGAAAAGAAATACGCGGATGAAGCCGTGCTTCAGGCCCTACAGCTTCTTTTGGGTTGTCGTATAGCCCTGAGTTCGTTCAGTGCGAAGCTGCAGAGACAAATTAATGACGATAGCCTGAAGATCGTCGCTATTGCCACGCAGGGTGACGAGCATTATTCCATGGGAGCACTCTCGATCGTTGATTCGAAAAGCGGTTTCGAGGGGATGATTGTCTATTGCGGGCCACAGGGTGAAGAAGGCCCTTGTGTACTTTATGCTCCGCAGGGTCCGGGTGGCCGGAGCTGGTATGAGTTCCCGAGCTTCAGGCAGTTGACTTTCCATCTGGCTGACTGGATCGCTCAAGCCGAAGGGCGCAGTTACCTGAGCCGCCAGACCCTCGCCAGTGAACGCGCCAGCATCGACGCGTACATGAGACTCGTACAAGACCTGCCGACTCAGTGGCGTGGCATCCAGCGCAGCCCATGGTCGAATAGTGCAGAGGGTGCATTGCACAAGGCAGTTATGCAGCATGTCGATTGGCTGCGGGGAGAAATGGACGCGGTAGTGCCCGCAGGCTATCGCTCGGCTACCGCAGCCCAGCGCCAATGTTATGCCCGGCTGAACACCGAGCTCAAAGGTTTAACCCGACTTGCAAGCCGCGAGGCAGCGCTGATCAGTTACGAGGAATTCGCCCATGGGCTGATCAAGAAGTGTGCAGAGGAGGTCCTGGCGCAAAACGGCGAAACAGTCGACATCGATCCTGACCTGATTGTGGTAAGGCTTGATGCCTCGAAAGAGATGACCTTGTCCCGGATGATCATCGAGGAACATCACATTACCGAAGCCAGTGGTCCGGCCCACAACCCCGGAATCTACCCGTCCATTCGTCTATCTCCCGGTCATCCGCCTGTTTCCGACCTGCTGATCGAGTATTTGCCGGGCTGGTCAAGAACGTTGCGCCCAGGTGAGCAGTACATCGCCATGTTGAGGCGCGACTATCTGGATCAGGGCGCCCCGGGTTATGCCTTGAAGCGCGACGTCTTCCTGGATCTGCGGCGACATGAAATGCATCGATCAGCGTTGGAAGAATTGTTCAGAGGTCATCTTGAACACCAACAATTTGAGCAGCTCGAACGGCTCATTGATCAGCTGCGCGAAGCGGAACCTGGCGCAAGTCCGGATTCTGAAGATCCTGATTCCCCTCAACGCGAGGGTGTCTACACGTTTTATCTGCAAGATCGCCAGGTCGACGGCGTTTATATTTTCCGCCTCATGCGCAATGGCGTCGCCGAGGATCTGCTGTATACCCCCTATGCACCGGATTGCAGATCGTTCAGACCCTTGGCCGAGTTTGCCAAATCGGTAAAAACGGCGGGCCTTGGCAGTTATTACAGCAAGCGAGTCAAGTACACGCAGCAGAAAGTCGTCGGTGCATACCTCGAGAAAGTGAAGCGCAGCAGCATCGAGGACATCCCTCATTTGCAGTTCGATAGTCGAGTCCGCGATTTTTTCCGTTGCTACACCGATGCAATCGCTCAAATCATTGACGACGTTGATGCCAAGACTACCAGCCTTGGGGAGATCGTCGGCAAGCTGATCTACGATACTGCCGTCGCGGCGGTCGCCATTGCCAGCATTCCTTTTGCACCCATCGGACTCGCATTGAGTGCAGTCGTGATGACGAAAGCGGTGTTTGAGGGGGCTAAGGCGTATCAGGAAGGGGACTACGAGAAGTTGTTCTCAAGTTACCTCGATTGCATGATGGAACTGGCCACCATGCGCATCGGCAAATTGGGGTTCTCGGTGGCGCAGAAGGCCATTGCCAAACAGCTCGGGAATGTTAATACCTGCATGTGGGCAATCTCTGCGTGCACCGGCACAACGGTGGACCTGGCCGTTGTCAGCGAACTGATGAAGCAGTCGCTCGCCGAGCCTGATTCCAGCGAGCGAACGATCTTGATGTAATCCGGCTAGCCGATGACGGTGGACGGTTCATACCCCATCCGCCAACTGACGGCCCGGGTCGCCGCCAGCAAGCGCTGGGCCGCCGGGCCGTTTTCGTCGGCATGGAACAACGAGGCCGGGCCGACAATGGTCATCACGGCAGCCACCTGCCCGACGGCGTTGAACACTGGCGCGGACAGGGCATCGACGCCGGGCATCAACAAGCCGTGCACATGATGCAAGCCGCGGTCGCGGATCTGCCCGCAGAGCGTTTCATAGGCCTGATCATCGCCGAGGGGATGGGCGCTGACGGATTGCAGTTCCTGCTCGCGCAACTCGACGGTTTCGCGCTTGGGCAGGTAGGCGCCGAAGACCAGGCCGGTCGATGAACTGAGCAACGGCAATACCGAGCCCAATTGGGTCACCACCGTCACCGCGCGCACCGCCGGTTCGATATGCACCACGGTCGCGCCCTGGTTGCCCCACACCGCGACAAAACAGGTTTCGTTCAAGTCGTCGCGCAGTTCGGCCAATGGCAGGGCAGCGACTTTCAGCACGTCCATACTGTTGAGTGCCGCCAAACCGACGCGCAACGCTTCGCGGCCGAGCCCGTAATGGTTGGTCGCGGCATTCTGTTCGGCAAAACCACTGGCGATCAGCGCCTGCAGATAGCGATGAACCTTGCTCGCCGGCATTTGCACGTGCTCGGCCAGGCGCGACAGCGAAGTCGAGGGCGACAGCTCGGCGAGCGCCTTGAGGATGTCGGTACCCACCTCGGCGGAGCGGACTTTCTGTTTACCGTTGCTTTCAGGCTTTTCCATGGAGGGATCCCGGGACGAATGGGCGTCTTTATAGCTTGACGGTCAATACCAATCAAATTACGTTATGCGTAATCAGATTACGATAAAAACAACCCCGGCGTGCCATGATCGCTGTCATAGCGTGAAGGGCCATTGCCGACTCCCTGTTCAGGAGGCTCCATGAACTCCGATTCAAACGTCCAGGCGCTGGCCTATCAGTCAGGCTTTGGCAACGAATTCAGCAGTGAGGCATTGCCCGGCGCACTGCCCGTCGGCCAGAACTCCCCGCAAAAAGCGCCGTACGGTCTCTACACCGAACTGTTCTCCGGCACCGCCTTCACCATGGCCCGCAGCGAAGCGCGGCGGACCTGGATGTACCGCATTCAGCCTTCGGCCAATCACCCGGCGTTCGCCAAGCTCGATCGGCAACTGGCCGGCGGTCCGTTGGGCGAAGTGACGCCCAATCGCCTGCGCTGGAACGCGCTGGATATGCCAGACGAGCCGACCGATTTCATCGACGGCCTGGTGAGCATGGCGGCCAACTCTGGCGCGGATAAACCGGCGGGGATCAGCATCTACCAGTACTGCGCCAACCGCTCCATGGAGCGCGTGTTCTTCAACGCCGACGGCGAGCTGCTGCTGGTGCCGCAACAGGGCCGTCTGCGCATCGCCACCGAACTGGGTGTGCTGGAAGTGGCGCCGCTGGAAATTGCCGTATTGCCTCGCGGGTTGAAATTCCGTGTCGAACTGCTCGACCCGCAAGCGCGCGGCTACATCGCCGAGAACCACGGCGCGCCATTGCGCCTGCCGGACCTGGGGCCGATCGGCAGCAACGGCCTGGCCAATTCGCGGGACTTCCTGACCCCGGTGGCGGCCTACGAAAACCTGCAACAACCCACGACCCTGGTGCAGAAATTCCTCGGTCAGTTGTGGGCTTGCGAGCTCAATCACTCGCCGTTGAACGTGGTTGCCTGGCACGGTAACAACGTGCCGTACAAATATGACCTGCGCCGTTTCAACACCATCGGCACGGTCAGCTTCGATCACCCGGACCCGTCGATCTTCACGGTGCTGACCTCGCCGACCAGCGTCCACGGCCTGGCCAACCTCGACTTCGTGATTTTTCCGCCGCGCTGGATGGTGGCCGAGAACACCTTCCGTCCACCGTGGTTCCACCGCAACCTGATGAACGAGTTCATGGGGCTGATCCAGGGCGAGTACGATGCCAAGGCCGAAGGTTTCGTGCCCGGCGGCGCGTCGCTGCACAGCTGCATGAGCGCCCACGGGCCTGACGGCGAGACCTGCACCAAGGCGGTCAACGCCGACCTCAAACCGGCGAAAATCGACAACACCATGGCCTTCATGTTCGAGACCAGCCAGGTGTTGCGCCCGAGCCGCCATGCCCTCGATTGCCCGCAACTGCAAACCAACTACGATGCTTGCTGGGCCACGCTGCCCGCCACTTTCGACCCGACCCGGAGATAACCCATGACGCAAACTTCCATCACTCGCAGCTGGGTTGCTTCGGCCAACGATCATGCGGATTTCCCGCTGCAGAACCTGCCGCTGGGCGTGTTCAGCGTGAAAGGTTCGGCGCCGCGCAGTGGCGTGGCCATCGGCGACCATATCTTCGATCTGCAAGCGGCACTCGAGGCCGGCCTGTTCGAAGGCGCTGCAAAAGTTGCGGTCGAAGCCACCCGTGGCGGCCAGTTGAATGCGTTCTTCGAGCTGGGCCGCGAGGCTCGCGTGGCCTTGCGTGAACGCTTGATCGAACTGCTCAAGGACGGCAGCACCCTGCACGGCAAGATCGAAGCCCAGGGCGCAAAACTGCTGCCTCTGGCCGCGGATTGCGACATGCACCTGCCGGCGAAAATCAACGACTACACCGACTTCTACGTCGGCATCGAGCACGCGCAGAACGTCGGCAAACTGTTCCGCCCGGACAACCCGTTGCTGCCGAACTACAAGTACGTGCCCATCGGCTACCACGGCCGCGCCTCGACCATTCGCCCGTCGGGCACCGACGTTCGCCGTCCGAAAGGCCAGACGCTGCCGGCCGGCCAGACCGAGCCGACCTTCGGCCCGTGCGTGCGCCTGGACTATGAACTGGAGCTGGGCATCTGGATCGGCCAGGGCAACGACATGGGCGACTCCATCGCCATTGGTGACGCCGCCGATCACATCGCCGGTTTCTGCCTGCTCAACGACTGGTCGGCGCGCGACATCCAGGCCTGGGAATACCAGCCGCTGGGGCCGTTCCTGTCGAAGAGCTTCATCACCAGCATTTCACCCTGGGTCGTCACCGCCGAAGCGCTGGAGCCGTTCCGCCGCGCCCAGCCTGCACGCCCGGAAGGCGATCCGCAGCCGCTGCCGTACTTGTTCGACCAGCGCGACCAAGCCGCCGGCGCTTTTGACATCGAGCTGGAAGTGCTGCTGCTGACCGAAGCCATGCGCGAACAGAACCTGCCTGCCCATCGCCTGACCCTGAGCAACTCCAAACACATGTACTGGACCGTGGCGCAAATGGTCGCGCACCACAGCGTCAACGGCTGCCAGTTGCAGGCCGGTGACCTGTTCGGTTCGGGCACCTTGTCCGGGCCGGAAAACGGTCAGTTCGGCAGCTTGCTGGAGATCACCGAGGGCGGTAAAAAACCGATCGAACTGGCCTCGGGCGAGGTGCGCAAATTCCTTGAAGACGGCGACGAAATCATCTTGCGTGGCCGTTGCAGCCGCGAAGGTTTTGCCTCCATCGGTTTCGGCGAATGTCGTGGCACAGTCGTGTCGGCGCGTTAAGAGGATCGGGTCATGGAGCTCTTTACCTACTACCGCTCGACTTCGTCCTATCGGGTGCGGATTGCGTTGGCGTTGAAGGGCCTGGATTACCAGGCCCTTCCGGTCAACCTGATCGCGCCGCCAGGTGGCGAACATCGGCAGCCGCCGTATCTGGCCATCAATCCCCAAGGCCGAGTGCCGGCCTTGCGCACCGATGAAGGCGACCTGCTGATCCAGTCACCGGCGATCATCGAGTATCTGGAGGAACGTTATCCACAGGTGCCGCTGCTGTCCACGGACCTCGCGGCCCGCGCCCGTGAGCGTGGCGTGGCGGCGGTGATTGGCTGCGATGTGCATCCGCTGCACAACGTCAGCGTGCTCAACCGGCTGCGCCAATTGGGTCACGAAGAACCGCAGGTGGTGGAGTGGATCGGGCACTGGATCACTCAAGGCCTCGCGACCGTGGAACAATTGATTGGGGAGGAGGGTTACTGCTTCGGGCCTGAGCCAGGTCTGGCGGATGTCTACCTGATCCCGCAGCTGTACGCGGCTGAGCGCTTCAACATCGCCCTTGAGGCGTATCCACGGATTCGTCGAGTGGCGGGGTTGGCGGCGGCGCATCCGGCGTTCATCAAGGCGCATCCGGCTAACCAGCCAGACACCCCATAAAGCCTCGCATGTACCTGTAGGAGCCCGGCTTGCCGGCGAAGAACGATGACGCGGTATGACAGGTACACCGCAGCGCCGGGTACACCCGCATGTTCAATGAACGATGGAATTGGGCGGCAGGTGCCCCAGCCGCTCAGTCAGGCGAATCCGCTGGATCGGGTCGTCGCTGAGCAACAGCGCATGTTCCAGGTCGAAGCGTTCGGCATTCGGGCAGTCCAGCCGTTGGTAGAGGCTGGCCCGGGCCAGGTAGTCGGATGCGCTGGCGTTGCCCAGTTCCAGCACGCGTTCGGCGTCGACCAGCGCGCCAATGTAATCGTCGTGGGAAAGGTGCAGCTGGCGCAAATTACGTGACAGGCGCTGGAGCATTTGCGCGGGGTCGGCGGTGAGCAGGTGCTCAGCGTTGAGTTTCAGGTTCGGGCCGTACTGGCGGTGCAGCAGTTCCCGGCAATCGTTGGGGTACAGGCGCCGGCCGCCGCAGGGGTCGAGCAGATGATCGGCGCCTGGCACCCGCAGCAGGAAATGCCCGGGGAAGTTGACGCCGACCAGGGGAATCTCCAGGCCTCGGGCCAGTTCCAGGGCGATCAGCCCCAGGGCCAGCGGTTGCCCGCGGCGACGCTCCAGGACCTTGTCGAGTAAAGCCACTTGCGGTCGCAAGGGCGCGAAGTCATCCTGGGCGAACCCCAGCTCGACCATGCGCCTGAGCAGGGGTTGCGCCAACTCGCTCACCGGCAGCATTGGCAAGCCGCCACTGATTCGCTGTTGCAGCTCCTTGAAGTGCGCCAATACCGACTCGGGGTTCACCTGGTTGTCATGTTCGACGGCAATCCACAGCGCCGCCTCGAACAGCGCAGGCGGTGATCGTTGCAAGCAGGCGAAAAACGATTGGCGCGGCGTCATCACAATCTCCGGGCTATGCCTCGTTTTAGACCGGTCTATGCCTTTCGTCCAGTACCGCACAGGCGCAATTGCGGTTATTTCCTAAAGCTTGTCTGGCGCCCTCGCTTATTCCGGTGCGCTTCTGCAATTTTTGGGCGCAAGCCTATACTGGCGTCTACAAGAAGTGATTCGGGAGCCCTACGATGTTCGCTCTCATGCAAAGCACTCGCCTTGAATCGCTGCATCTGAGCGTCGACCCGGCCACCGGGTTGAAGGCGGTCATTGCCATTCATAACAGCCGTCTCGGGCCTGCCCTGGGTGGCTGTCGATACCTTGCCTATCCCAGCGACGAGTCCGCGGTCGAGGATGCGGTGCGCCTTGCCCAAGGCATGAGCTATAAGGCGGCGCTGGCCGGGCTGGCCCAGGGCGGCGGCGTGGCGGTGATTATTCGCCCCGTCCATGTGGCCAATCGCGCTGCGCTCTTTGAAGCCTTCGGACGTTGTATCAATCAGCTCGATGGGCGCTACATCACCGCCATCGACAGTGGCACCTCGGTGGCGGACATGGATTGCATCGCCCAACAGACCCAACACGTCACCAGCACCACGTCTGCCGGCGACCCCGCCCCTCACGCGGCGATGGGCGTGTTTACCGGCATTCGCGCGACGGCGATGGCCCGGCTGGGCAGCGATAATCTCGAAGGCCTGCGCGTCGCCATCCAGGGCCTGGGCAACGTCGGTTTTGCCCTGGCCGAACAGTTGCACGCCGCCGGTGCCGAGCTGCTGGTCAGCGACATCGACCACGGCAAGGTCCAACTGGCGATGGAGCAGCTCGGTGCGCACCCGATAGCCAACGATGCATTGCTTAGCACGCCTTGCGACATTCTGGCGCCGTGCGGCCTGGGTGGGGTGCTAAACAGCCACAGCGTGACGCAACTACGCTGCTCGGCGGTGGCCGGTTCGGCGAACAACCAACTGACCCATCTGGACGTCGCCGATCAGCTGGAACGGCGAGGCATCCTGTATGCGCCGGATTACGTGATCAACGCCGGTGGATTGATTTATGTTTCGCTCAAGCATCGTGGCGAAGAGTTGGGGACCATCACCGCGCATTTGTCGAAAATAAGCTCGCGACTCACTGAAGTCTTCGCTCATGCCCAGGCGGAAAAACGTTCGCCGGCTCGAGTGGCGGATGAGCTGGCGGAGAAAGTGTTGTATCGATAAGAAGACCAAAAAGATCGCAGCCTGCGGCAGCTCCTACAAAGGCTGCGATCTTTTGATTTTTACGACGTTGACTTCGCTGCTTTTGCAGCCTTGGCAGGCTTGGCCGGTGCCGTTTGTTCGGCAGCTTCAACCACTTCAGGTACTTCAGGCACTTCAACCTGCGGCGCAGCTTCCGCTGGCGCCGTGAGCAGTTCGGACAAGGCGTCCGGCTGGCTCTTGAATGCCTTGGCGAACACATCGCGGTTCTTCGCCATGTAGATCCCGGCTTCTTCCACTTGCTGTTCGGTCAGGGACGGTACGGCTTTTTGCAACACTTCAGCCAGCAATTCGGCCAGCTCGAGCATTTTGTCATGACGGTCAGCTTCGGCTTTATCCATGAACAAGCGCTCCAGATCTCGGCTGCTGCGGTATACCACTTCGACGGCCATTCACCACCTCACATGCCTTCACATTTGTCAGTCTGATTCGACTACTGTATCTATATACAGCTAAGGATAAGCGAATCCTTTGGGTTTGGGTAGTGGCTTTTCAATGTAGGCCGGTTTCGGGATTTGTCAGGCCTCAGGTATGGGTAGCTGCGACCAAACGCCACGGAGCGCAGTTAACAGCGACTCGCCATCATGGTCGTGGCCTTGTTTCTGCATGCAGAACAACCGTCACGTCCAACCTGCATTATCCGGTCGAGTCGACCTAAGGAAGCATCATCGTGAAAATCAACTGGGCCGAAAAGCTGCGGCAGAACGTGCATGAACTGGCCGAGTCGCTGGGCAACCTGTTCGTCGAAACCTTCCACTACCTGGCGCTGTTCGCCATTGGTGCGGTGACCGCGTGGGCCGCGGTGATGGAGTTTCTCGGGATGCTCGAGAAGGGGGATATCAAGATCGATGACATCCTGCTCCTGTTCATCTACCTGGAACTGGGGGCGATGGTCGGGATTTACTTCAAGACCAACCACATGCCAGTGCGTTTCCTGATCTACGTGGCGATCACGGCGCTTACGCGACTGCTGATTTCCAACGTGTCCCATCACAGTCCACCGGATCTGGGGATCATTTACCTGTGCGGCGGGATTCTGCTGCTGGCGTTTGCGATCCTGGTGGTGCGCTATGCCTCCTCGCAATTTCCGTCGGTGAAGATCGAGCATCCGCACCGTAAGACGGGTGCGGGCTCGGGTGAACATCCGGAAGTGGAGAAGGGCGAACTTTAGAGCCTGATGGACGGGCGCGGACGGTTTTTCACAGAGGGTGGCGGCAGGCTGCGCGTGCCGTCATCGGTCATGGCTTCGAGGATGGCCACCGCGCTGTGGCCCTGTTCGATCGCAATGCCGAACTGAATGCTTTGTACCAGGCGTTTGAGGCGTTGGGGATCGTTGCGTTGCTCGGCACTGATCATGCGTTTGGCTACTACGCGGCCACTGTTGGAGAGGGTCAGCATGATGCTGCCGTCCAGACCCTGAATGCTCAGGTTGATCTGATAATCCGCTGCAAAAGCATCGGTAATGAGCTGAAAAGGGTTGTCCATGATGCGTCACCGCTTGATTGAACGTGCAGTTGTTGACCGGCCATGATCGGGTTGGTTCGCAAACCCGGACCATCGGCCATTTCTCGTCAAATCGCCATCATTGTTCCAAGCGGGATGTAGCAAGGGGCATGCCGGAAAGATTGTCGGACAACAAACGGGGGCAAAAACACGGCGGACACTGTGGTCCGCCTTGTTTTCGCCTACCCTTTTCAGGGCACTGACTGCCCGCATGCCACCAAACCGGTCAGCATTCCACCCAGTTCACCGCCAGGCCGCCACGGGATGTCTCTTTATACTTGTCGTGCATGTCGGCACCGGTGTCGCGCATGGTGCGGATCACCCGATCCAGGGAAATGAAGTGTTTGCCGTCGCCGCGCAGGGCCATCTGCGTGGCGTTGATGGCCTTGACCGCAGCAATCGCATTGCGCTCGATGCACGGCACTTGCACCAACCCGCCGACCGGGTCGCAGGTCAGGCCGAGGTTGTGTTCCAGGCCGATCTCGGCGGCGTTTTCCAATTGCTCCGGCGTGGCGCCGAGCACTTCTGCGAGACCGGCGGCGGCCATGGCGCAGGCTGAGCCGACCTCGCCCTGGCAGCCGACTTCGGCGCCGGAGATCGAGGCGTTTTTCTTGCAGAGAATGCCGACGGCGGCCGCGCCCAGGAAGAACGCCACGACGTCATCGTCCGACGCATCAGGGTTGAACTTCATGTAGTAGTGCAGCACCGCCGGAATGATCCCCGCTGCGCCGTTGGTCGGCGCGGTCACCATGCGCCCGCCGGCGGCGTTTTCTTCGTTGACGGCGAGGGCGAACAGGTTCACCCATTCCATGGCCGACAGGGTCGAAGTAATGACGTTCGGCTTGCCGATTTCCAACAGGCTGCGGTGCAACTTCGCCGCGCGTCGCGGCACATTCAGGCCTCCAGGGAGGATGCCTTCGTGCTCCAGCCCCTGCTCGACACATTCGCGCATCACCGACCAGATGTGCAGCAAGCCCTGACGTATTTCTTCGTCACTGCGCCAGGCCCGTTCGTTGGCCATCATCAGCTCACCAACCCGCAGACCGTGCTGGTTGCAAAGCTTTAGCAGTTCGGCAGCGCTGGAGAAATCGTACGGCAACACCACATCGTTGGCAGGCGCCACACCGGATTCGGCTTCCGCCGCCTCGATGATGAAACCGCCGCCGATCGAGTAGTACGTTTGCTCGAACAGTTCGCCAGTCTCGCCAAACGCGGTCAGGGACATGGCGTTGGGATGGTAGGGCAGGCTCTCGTCGAGCAGCAGCAGATCGCGGGACCAGTCGAACGCGATGCTCGCCTGGCCGGCCAGGGACAACTCGCCGGTTTCCCGCAGGGTATGGATGCGGCTGTCGATGGTGGTGGGATCGATACGGTCTGGCCATTCGCCCATCAGGCCCATTACGCAGGCACGGTCGGTGGCGTGACCGACGCCGGTGGCCGACAAGGAGCCGTAGAGGCGAATCTCCACTCGCCGCACATCGTTCAGCAGCGCCTGGTCGACCAGCGCTTGGGCGAAGGTCGCCGCGGCGCGCATCGGACCGACGGTATGGGAACTGGACGGGCCGATGCCGACTTTGAAGAGATCGAAAACACTGATAGCCATGCTAAAGCCTATTCCTGCAATGGGAGATGAATCGCTGCCATTTTTGTAGGACAAGCGCAATTTCAGCGATACTGCCTCCCTAGGTCCTACGTGACCAACGAAACTTCCTAAGAGAGCCTTTAGCAGGACTAAACGATGAGCCGTCAATTACACGCCCAGACTTATGTCTGGCTGCAGGTGTTTTCCTGTGCCGCACGGCACTTGTCGTTCACCCGTTGCGCAGAAGAACTGCACATAACGCCGGGGGCGGTCAGCCAGCAGATCAGGCAACTGGAGGAGCGCCTGGGTTTTCGCCTGTTTCACCGGCGTGCCCGGGGCGTGGAACTGAGCGCCGAAGGCCAGCGATTGGCCATAACCGTCAACGAGGCCTACGGCAGCATCGATGCGGAATTGCGCCGGCTGGACGCGGGCATGATCAGCGGCACGCTGCGGGTGCGTTCGATCCCTTCCTTCCTGAGCAAATGGCTGACGCCGCGCCTGCCGCGCTTGCAGCAGCGCTTTCCGGACATTCAGTTGCGCCTGGTGGCCGAAGACAGCAGCGTGCCGTTGCACGAAGGCGATTTCGACCTGGCCATCGACCTCAACGACGGCAGCTATCCGGGCCTGTTATCCACAGCCTTGCTCGACGAGCAGATTTTCCCGGTCTGCGCCCCGAGCCTGTTGCGCGGGCGTCCGCCGTTGCATGGCCCGGCGGACCTGCTGCATTTTCCGTTGCTGCATGACATCACTGCCTGGCGCGGCAGTTACGAATATGCGGAATGGGAGTTTTATCTGGATGCCATCGGCTTTGAAGGCGCGGATGTGCGGCGCGGACATACCTTCAATCGCAACCACCTGACCATCGAAGCGGCCATCGCCGGAATGGGCGTGGCCATCGCCCGACGCACGCTGCTCAATGACGAGCTGGAGCGGGGCGCATTGATCGTACCGTTCGGCCTGGCGGTGCCCAATCACAAGCGCTACATGGTGCTCTACGCGCCAGGGGCGCTGAGCCATCCGGGGGTGCGGGCGGTGCACGACTGGCTGGTGGAGGAAGCGGGGATTTTTCGCGGCCTGCACCCGCTGTCGGAGGGGCAGATGTGAGAATTCGTGACGAAGGAGCGGGTCGACCCAACTCCCGACCTTAACAGCGCATTTACCGGTTGTCCGGCTTTTTTTGCGAATAGATATTTATCTTTTTCTAGGGGTTGAAATGTTCATCGTACAGACCGATTGTGTAACCAAGAGGTCACGGTGATGACGCCCAAGGGCTTAGCTGACCGGCCTCTCGCGAGCTAGCTGAAATAAGGGATGAACTATGCAAATCCAAGTCAATAGCGATAACCATATTCAAGGCAGTAAACGACTGGAGGAGTGGGTACGTACTACCATTGAGAGCACGCTCGAACGCTACGAAGAGGACCTGACACGTGTCGAGGTCCACCTGCGGGACGAGAACGGCGACAAGCCTGGTCCCCACGATATGCGCTGCCAGCTGGAAGCGCGGCCAAAAGGCCACCAACCGATTTCTGTCACCCATAAAGCCGCCAGCCTGGAACTGGCGATCGACGGAGCCGCCGAGAAACTCGAGCATGCGCTGGAACACCTGTTCGGCAAATTGCGAGGCAAACCACGCGCCGCGGTAGTGCCGTTCGAGCCGAGGGCTCGCGCTGATGTGCTCCTGGAAGAAGAGTTTCTTGAAAACGAACAGGCTGCGCAAAACGCCTGACGCCTGATTCACTTTTTACCTTCCCACCGAAAACGGGCCTGCATTGCAGGCCCGTTTTGTTTTTTGTACCTGCTGGAACCTGATCTCATCCGACAGTTTTGCGTATGAGAATATTTATCATTAATATAGCGCCTTGCTGGCCCCGTGACGTTCATGGGGCCTCACCCGGTTTCAAGGTCGCGACATGAAAGCCAAGACACTCCCTGTTTCCTATCGCCTGGCGGTCACTTCGCGGGTGCTGGCTGCCGTGTTCGGCGGCTATCTGGTGACCACGTTGGCCAGCGTGTGCCTGACGCTTTGGGCCCCCATGGCCCGCACCGAAGCGGTAGTGACCGGGATGATGAGCTCGTTCGTGGTTTATCTGCTGGCGGTGATCTGGTGTTTTGCCTGTCGCTCAGCATGGCGGGCCTGGTTCGGATTGATCGTGACGGGCCTGGTTTTGGCAGCGGCAGCGGGGATGGGGTACTGGATGGAGCGGTCATGAAAGAGGGCTTTCGCCAGGCCATGGCCTGGCTGCACACCTGGGCCGGCCTGATTTTCGGCTGGCTGCTGTTTGCGATTTTCCTGACCGGCACCCTCGCTTATTTCAAGGACGAGACCAACCACTGGATGCAGCCGGAAATCCCCGCCCGTCCAGTGTCCACCGAGGCCAGCCTGGCGCTGGCCCAGGCCTATCTTGGGCAGCACGCCCCGGGCGCTGCGCGCTGGATCATCGATTTACCCAGTGCCCGCGATCCCCGCCTGTCGGTGCGCTGGCAGCAGACGCCGGCCAAGCCCGGCGAGCGCGGCCAGCTCACGGAGAAACTCCTCGACCCGCAAACCGGCAACCAAGTGCAGGGCCGCGAGACTCGGGGTGGCGAGTTCTTCTACCGCTTCCACTTTCAACTGCAAATGCCTTATCCGTGGGGCCGCTGGTTGTCGACCCTTGCGGCCATGGTGATGTTTGTCGCGCTGATCAGCGGCATCATCACCCACAAGAAAATCTTCAAGGACTTCTTCACCTTCCGTCCGCGCAAGGGCCAGCGTTCCTGGCTCGACGGGCATAACGCGGTGGGTGTGCTGGTGTTGCCGTTCCACCTGATGATCACCTATAGCAGCCTGGTGATTTTCATGGCGATGGTGATGCCGGCGAGCATCGTTGCCGCCTATAAGGGCGATGCCCAGGCGTTTTACAGCGAAGTTTTTCCGGCGGCCAATACGCCGCCATCGGCTGGCAAACCTGCGCCGTTGGTGGCGTTGGCGCCCTTGCTGGAGCAGGCTCGCGGGCAGTGGTCGGGCGGTCGGGCCGCACGCGTGACGGTGAGCAATCCTGGCGATGCGAATGCCTCGGTGATCCTGGCCCGGGAAAGCGCGGACCGGGTGGTCTACGACTATGGCAGCGCCGTGACCTTCAATGGCGTGACCGGTGAACTGCTCGACTCGACACCACCACGAACCCTGCCCATGGCGATAGCCGGCGGATTCTATGGCTTGCACATGGGGCACTTCGCCGGCCCGCTGTTGCGCTGGCTGTATTTCATCTGCGGACTGGCGGGCACGGCAATGATCGGCACCGGGCTGGTGATCTGGCTCGGCAAGCGTCAGCTCAAGCATGTCAAAAGCGGCGTGCTGCCATTTGAATTGCGGCTGGTGGAGGTCCTTAACATCGCCAGCATGTCGGGGTTGCTGGTCGCCGTCGCCGTATACTTCTGGGCCAACCGGCTGCTGCCGGTCGGCATGGTCGGGCGAGCGGATTGGGAGGTCGACAGCTTCTTTATCGTGTGGGGCTTGAGCCTGCTGCATGCCCTGGTCCGCCGGGGTCGCGCCGCGTGGGTGGAGCAGTTGACGCTGGCGGCGGCGCTGTTTGCCGCGGTGCCGTTGCTCAACGCCTTGACCACGCCCTGGCACCTGGGCGTCTCGCTTGTTGAGGGTGATTGGGCCATGGCCGGTTTCGATCTGGCGTGCCTGGCCAGCGGCCTGCTCCTCGGATGGGCCGCCTGGAAAATGCAGCGCGCAGAGCGGGCAAAAGCCCGTGGACAGCAACGCGCCCGATCGACCCATCTTGAGCAAGAGGCGAACTGAATGTTGCTGGTCTCGTTGCTCTGCTACGCCGGTTTCACGGCACTGTGTTTGTCCATGGATCGGCACCATGCCGACTTGCTGGGGCGCAAACCGTCGCAGCGCTTATGCCTGGGATTGAAGCTGGCTGGCGGGCTGTTGCTTGTGCTGTCGCTCTGGATCGCGGTGTCGGTCCCAGGCTGGGCGTTGGGGCTGGTGGAGTGGTTCGCGGTGCTGATGCTCAGTGCCTTGCTGCTGGTGTTGCTGCTGCCGTATCGCCCGCGCCTGGCGTTGGCGCTGGCCGGACTGAGCCTGTTGGCCAGCCCGATGGCCGCCATGGCGCAGTACTGAATCGATGACGCCCCCCGAATCCCCTGAGATCGAGCACGCCGAACCACGCTGCGCCCGTGCGCATTTTCTCCAGGTGTTTCTCTCCCAGCGTTCGCAAATGGAAGCGCTGGTGAATCGTCGCGTCGGTTGCCGGGCAACGGCGGCGGACCTGGTGCAGGACCTGTTCGTCCGTTTCTGGCGCCGCCCCCTGGTGCAGGTTGAAGAGCTCAGTACCTACCTGTTGCGCTGCGCCGGCAACATCGCCATCGACCATTTGCGCAGTGAAGGCACGCGGGTGCGGGCCAACGAAGGCTTGATGGCGCAACCGTCGGACAGCGTGGGCGGCGAACCGCAAGCGGCGCTGGAGGCGGGCAACGATCTGCGCCATGTCGAAGCGGCATTACGCGCGTTGCCCGAGCGCACGCGGCAGATCTTCCTGCTCAACCGCATCCATGGCCGCAAGTACGCCGAGATCGCCAAGGCCATGGGCCTGTCCCAAAGTGCCGTGGAAAAACATATGATGCGCGCGCTCGAGGCCTGCAAGGCCAGCCTGCGGGAGCCCGACCCGCGCACGCCAGGGAAAGCACCGTGAATAGCATCGAACGCGTCATGCCGACGCCCGCTCAGGAACAGCAAGCGCTGGCCTGGCTGAGTCTGTTGCATGACCAGCCCAGCAGTGGTGATCAGGTCACCTTCAGCCAGTGGTTGCAGGCCGACCCGGCCCATGCCGAGGCGTATGCCCGTGCCCAAGTGCTGTGGCAGTTGAGTGAAGTGCCGGCGCGCACGCTTGCCGATGAGGATGCGCTGGCCTTGCAGGGTTACCTCAACGCGATGAATCGCTCACGCCGCAGCAGCGTCCGGCGTTGGTCGGGTGCGCTGGCCATGGCGGCTTGCCTGCTGCTGATGATCAGCCTTGGCAGCGGTTGGCAGCCGTTGCGCTGGATCGATGACCTGGGCGCCGATTATGTCTCGGCACCGGGGCAAATCCGCACCGTCACCCTGGCCGACCATTCGCAAGTCACTCTCGATGCCGACAGTGCGATTGCCGTGGATTTCAGCGGTGGCGAGCGGCATGTGCAGGTGCGGCGCGGCGCCGGATTTTTCAGCGTGGTCCACACCGGAGAGCCCTTTGTGGTCGACGCCGAGAAGGGGCAGGCGCGGGTGCTTGGCACAGAGTTCGAGGTGCGCCTGCAACCCAAGAGGGCGCAGGTGACAGTGTTGTCGGGTCGGGTTGGCGTGACGGCGGACAGGAACGCGGAGCAGCAGATCCTGACGGCTGGCCAGCAGGTGGTCTATGGCGAAGGTTCGGCGCAGAAGCTCCACGCGGTGGACAGCGAGGCTCAGTTGGCGTGGCGCCAAGGTTGGCTCAATTACTACAAGGCGACGCTGGCCGATGTGGTTGAGGATTTGCAGCGGTATTACCCCGGGCGGATCGTGTTGCTCAATGATGAGCTGGCCAAGCGAACGGTTAGTGGCAGTTTTCCGAGCAAGAATCCGCAGGCGGTTTTGAGTTCCTTGCAGGGGGTGTTGGGGTTTGAGCAGCATCAGGTTCTGGGGCGTCTGATCATTTTGCGGTGAGGCCACTGGCCCTTTCGCTGGCAAGCCAGCTTCTACAGGTTGAACGCGGTCCCCTGTAGGAGCTGGCTTGCCAGCGAAGGCGTCAGATCAAACACCTCAACGTCCAAAAAAAAATATTTCAACTTTCTGCTGAGGTAAACCCGAATGCCATCCGTGTAGTGATTGAAACTGCGAGTCATTCGCATCCGTTGCGGTTCTACACAGGTCATGAGTCATGAAGTCCAGGGCAATATCGGGTTCGGTCAAACAGTGGTTGGGTGTGTCTGCGTTGAGCTTCGCGGCGTTGGCGCTGCTGCCGTTGAATGGGGTGATGGCCGCGCAGGCCAACGCCCGGCAAAGTTCGCTGTTCAGCTTTTCGATGGCCGCCAAACCACTGCCCCAGGCCTTGAGCGACTTCAGCCAGGTCACCGGCATCAGCGTGGTCTACACCGATGAAGCGCCTTACGCCCTCAATGCCCCGGCGCTCAACGGCCAGTTGAGTGCCGAACAGGCCCTGCAGCGTTTGCTCAGCGGTTCTGGCCTGACCTTCCGCCGCATCGATGGCCACACCATGGCCCTGGAGCCGCTACCGACCGAGGGCGCGCTGAACCTGGGTGCCACCACCATTACCTCGGTGATGGATCAGTCCACCAGCTACCAGCCGCCACCCACCAGTTCGGTGATGCGCACCTCGACGCCGCTTCAGGAAACTCCCCAGACGGTCAACATCGTCCCGGCCCAGGTCATTCGCGACCAGGCGCCGCGCAACCTCGATGACGCGCTGGCGAACGTCAGCGGCATCACCCAGGGCAACACGCTGGGCAGCACCCAGGATTCGGTGATGACCCGCGGTTTCGGCGATAACCGCAACGGCTCGATCATGCGCGACGGCATGCCGCTGGTGCAGGGGCGGGGCATGAACGCCACGGTGGACCGGGTTGAAGTGCTCAAGGGCCCGGCCTCGTTGCTCTACGGCATCCAGGATCCCGGCGGGGTGGTCAACATGGTCAGCAAGCAGCCGCAGCTTGATCCGTACAACGCCCTGACCTTGCGGGGCTCGACCTATGGTGAAGGCAAGAACGGCAGTGGTGGCACCTTTGACAGCACGGGCGCCCTGGGCGATTCCGGCTTCGCCTACCGCATGGTGCTGGACCACGAAGACGAAGATTACTGGCGCAACTACGGCGTGCACCGCGAGACCCTGGTGGCGCCGTCGCTGGCCTGGTTCGGGGAAAGCACCAAGCTGTTGTTCGCCTATGAACACCGGGAGTTCCTGACCCCGTTCGACCGTGGCACGGTGATCGATCCCCGGGACAACCATCCGCTGGACATCCCCCGGGATCGCCGGCTCGACGAACCCTTCAACAACATGGAAGGGCGCTCTGACCTGTATCACTTCCAGGCCGATCACGAACTCAACGACAACTGGACAGCCCATTTCGGCTACAGCTGGAACCGCGAAACCTATGACGCCAGCCAGGTGCGCGTGACCGCCATCGACACCAACAAGGGCACGCTGACACGCAGCATGGACGGCACGCAGAATGCAATCAGCACCGACCGTTTCACCACCGCCAGCCTCGAAGGCAAGGTCAATGTCGCGGGCATGCAACACGACCTGGTGTTCGGGATCGATGACGAATACCGCAAGATCTACCGCGCCGACCTGATCCGCCAGAAAAGCCTGACCACCTTCAGCTACCTCGACCCGGTGTACGGCCGTGAAGTGCCAGGCACCACGGTCAGCCCGGCCGACAGTGCCCAGACCGACAAACTGCGCAGCGATTCGGTGTTCATGCAGGACTCGATCCACCTCACCGACCAATGGATCCTGGTGGCGGGCGCACGCTTCCAGGAGTACGACCAGTACGCCGGCAAAGGCGTGCCATTCAAGGCCAACACCGACAGCAACGGGCAGAAATGGGTGCCGCGCGCCGGTCTGGTCTACCGCTACACCGATGAGCTGTCGTTCTATGGTAGCTACACCGAATCGTTCAAGCCCAACTCGACCATCGCGCCGTTGAGCGGCAGCAGCACAGTGCTCGATGGCAGCATTGCGCCGGAAGAAGCCAAGTCCTGGGAAGTCGGGGCCAGGCTGGAAATGCCGGGCCGCGTAACGGGCAACATCGCGCTGTTCGACATCAACAAACGCAACGTCCTGGTGGCCAATTCCGAAGGCCCGGTGACCCTCTACAGCGCGGCGGGCGAAGTGCGTTCCCGCGGCCTGGAAGTGGATTTGAGCGGCCAGCTCAGCGACCGTTGGAGCATGATCGGCAGCTATGCCTACACCGATGCCGAAGTGACCGAAGACCCGGTCTACAAAGGCAAGCAGCTGCAGAACGTGGCCAGGAACAGCGGCTCGCTGTCGGCGGTGTACGACTTTGGCAGCCTCATCGGTGGCGATCAGCTGCGGGTGGGCGCAGGCGCGCGTTATGTCGGGGAGCGAGCGGGTAATGCCGTGAATGATTTCGACCTGCCGAGCTATACCGTCGCCGATGCGTTCGCCACGTACGACACCCAGCTCGATGGGCAGCGGGTCAAGTTTCAGCTCAACGTGAAGAACCTGTTTGACCGCACCTACTACACCTCGGCGGCGAGCCGGTTCTTCGTGTCGATGGGGGATTCGCGGCAGGTGACGTTGTCGAGTACGTTGGAGTTTTGATGAGGGTTGGCACTACCCTTGCCGTGTTATCGGCAAGGGTAGTGAATTGAGCAGACGTTATTCGCCTTGAATGTTGATTTTTCCGGTCGCCCACAATTTTGGAGCGCTGGATCCGCTTTGTAAGTGACCTTGGAAGTAAATGTCGCAACTATGCTTTACTTTATCAATTGACTTGATGGTAATCCGGAAATCGTCGCTGTGGACGAGTGAATAAACCTTGTGTCCCCCATCATATGCTTCCCGGAACCAAAACTTGTCTACTTCCGAGAAATGGATATCGCCCTCTTTGATAGAGTTGTGAAACCTAAGCCACATGTCGTAACTATTGTCAGGCATGGTGGCCCGCATTGTAATTAGGTCCGGGCTTAAATATTTCATGTTGGCGTTGGAAAGGATAAAGATCTCAGGAAAACTTTCAAGGCGAATCTTCATGGTATTTGATTCGCTGCTAACGATTTCTTCTTTAGTTTTGGGCATGGGATAGAACTCCTTGGGTTGAGTGGGGAGTGTTATCTATCCGGGTGTGGATGGATACTGTCAGAAATACTAGTATTTAATCGTATTCAATAGTGTTTCGAAATAAACAATTAGTTATTGTGTTGGGGATGAATATGAGGTTTCGATTTATTGTAAAAAAGCCTGTCGATACTCTCCAGGCGTTCCCCCCAATACCTGCCGAAATCGATTGGTGAAGTGACTAGCGCTGGCAAACCCGCACGCCAACGCAATCTCCCCCAACGGCTGCGAAGTTGAGCGCAACAATTCCCGCGCCCGGCTCAGTCGCCGCGCGAGCACATACTGATGCGGCGGCAACCCAAAGCTCTCACGAAACATCCGCGCAAAGTGATACTCCGACAGCGCACACAACGCAGCCAACTGCCCCAGGCTGATGGCCTCGGCCAACTGACTGTCGATGAACTCCACCAACTGCCGGCGCTGATGCGCAGCCAATCCGCCCTTGAGGCGCAAACCTTGACGAGTACCGACCTGGCTGAGCAGCGCATGGGCGAGCATCTCGTGGGCCAGGCTGCTGGTGAGCAGGCGTTCGCCCGGTTCGTGCCAATTGAGGGTGATCAACCGTCGAAAGCGCGCCGCCTGCTGCGGGTCATCGAGAAAGGTTTGCTCGCGCAACTGCATTTGCCGGGGCTCGCGATCGAGCAGGGTGACGCAGCCCAGGGCAAATTGCTCGGGGCTGAAATACAGGTGTGCCAGGCGAATGTCGCCGTTGATCACCCAGCCTGACTGATGCTCGGCCGGCAGGATGCACAGTTTGTCCGGGCCGCCCTTGGTGCCGGGCTGGTCACGGCGGAAGGTGCCGGTGCCGCCGGCGATGTAGCAGGACAAGGTGTGGTGACTCGGCGCTGCGTAGTCCTGGGCGTCGTGATGGTTGCTCCACAGGGCCGCAGCCATGCCGTCACCGAGCTCGGCGCTGTGCTCCAGGCGAGCATTGGGCGAGCGGTTGAGGGCTTGAAAGACTTGCAGGGTTTCCAGTGCGGGCATGATCGTTCTCTCCAACGCCTTGCATCCTACTCCGTAAGCGTTCGCCTGCCAGCCCGTCGCCGGACAAAAGCGCAAGATTATGCAAGTGCGGCGCATCGTGGCGCAGGACACTGGGCACCTAGCCGAGGAGCCTTTGTCATGAACCTTTCGTTGTACCTGCTGACTGTGTTGATCTGGGGCACCACCTGGATTGCCCTGAAATGGCAACTGGGCGTGGTGGCGATTCCCGTGTCCATTGTCTATCGCTTTGGTTTGGCGGCGCTGGTGCTGTTCGTGATCCTGTTGCTCAGCCGCCGCCTGCAAGTGATGAACCGCCGCGGGCATCTGATTTGCCTGGCGCAGGGGTTGTGCCTGTTCTGTGTCAACTTCATGTGTTTCCTCACCGCCAGCCAGTGGATCCCCAGCGGCCTGGTCGCCGTGGTGTTTTCCACGGCTACGCTGTGGAATGCGCTGAATGCACGGGTGTTCTTCGGCCAGAAAATCGCCCGCAATGTGCTGATGGGCGGCGCCTTGGGCTTGCTCGGCCTGGGCCTGTTGTTCTGGCCCGAGCTGGTCGGGCACACGGCCAGCCCGCAAACCTTGCTCGGCCTGGGCCTGGCCCTGTGCGGCACCTTGTGTTTCTCGGCGGGGAACATGCTGTCGAGCCTGCAGCAAAAAGCCGGGCTCAAGCCGCTGACGACCAATGCCTGGGGCATGGCCTACGGCGCGGCGATGTTGTGTGCCTGGTGCCTGGCCAAGGGCATTGCCTTCGACATGGAATGGAACGCACGCTACATCGGCTCGCTGTTGTACCTGGTGATCCCCGGTTCGGTCATTGGGTTCACCGCTTACCTGACCCTGGTCGGGCGCATGGGCCCCGAGCGCGCCGCCTATTGCACCGTACTGTTTCCGGTGGTGGCGCTGAATGTCTCGGCGTTTGCCGAAGGCTACCAATGGACCCCTCCGGCGCTCGTGGGCCTGATGATGGTCATGCTGGGCAACGTGCTGGTGTTTCGCAAGCCCAGGGCGAGCGCCAGCGCCGTGCCGGGAAAGCTGGCTTGAGCAGGCTGTTCAATTGTCTTTTACGGCGGTGAGATAAATCAGGGCAAGAAACATGTATTCAATGTTTCTTTGTGCCCAATCATTGGCATTACGTTGAGTAGAGTACTCCAGGTCAAACCACTCATTGAGTATGGTGACGTATAGAAGTTGGTAAACAATGATGCCTGTCACGAGGCCAGCGATCGCGAATTTTTTTGCTTCGTGAAACTCTTGGCGTGGAGCATCGACTTTTCGGTAAAGCTGATAAGTTCCCGCCATGCAGCTGAAAGTGAAAATGGTCTCCAGCGAAATGATCGCCCAGTAAAATCGATGATGAAACATGTTGGAGGTGATTGCCCTGTAGCGTCGGGAATCGTTGCCCTCGGTATTGCTCATGCTGATGATGTGCCCGATATAGTCGGCGTATGCCGCATAGTCGGTGACATTGTTGATGAGCGTCATCAGTCCGAACAATGCCGCTGTCAAAACAATCAGTATTTTGCTCCGCCTTATCACACAGATGGTGGTTAGTTTATTCATGGGGGTATTCTCCGAGTGCACGTTTGGTGCTCTTTTAATCGCTCGGAGTTTATAACTGTTCAGACAAGTTCGGCCGGAGACTGCATTGCAAGTTATGTCGTCTTTCAATAGCAATTCAGCGTTTTTTAATGTTGCGCAAAGTGGCACGTCCAGCCAGAGACGTGCCATCGTTCAATCAGCCTTTCCAAACCTGCGGGTTGACCAGATCTTGTGGGCGCTCGCCCAGCAAGGCACTGCGCAGGTTCGCCAGGGCACGGTTGGCCATGGCGTCGCGGGTTTCATGGGTGGCCGAACCGATATGCGGCAAGGTCACGGCGTTTTTCAGTTGAAACAGTGGTGATTCGGCCAGCGGTTCTTTTTCATACACATCCAGCCCGGCGCCGCGGATGCGGTTGTTTTGCAGCGCCTCGATCAGTGCCGGTTCATCTACCACCGGACCACGGGCAATGTTCACCAGGATCGCGCTCGGCTTCATCAGGGCCAGTTCGCGATGGCTGATGAGGTGCCTGGTTTTCTCGCTGAGCGGGACCACCAGGACGACGAAGTCGGCTTCAGCCAACAGCTCGTCCAGGCTGCGCATCTGCGCGCCGAGCTCCTGTTCCAGCGAAGTCTTGCGGCTGTTGCCGCTGTAGATGACCGGCATGTTGAAGCCCAGGCGACCCCGGCGCGCGATGGCCGCGCCGATATTGCCCATGCCGACGATGCCCAGGGTCTTGCCGTGGACGTCGCAGCCGAACAGCGGGGTACCGACGCTGGCTTGCCATTGACCTGCCTTGGTCCAGGCGTCGAGTTCGGCGACGCGGCGCGCACTGCTCATCAACAAGGCGAAGGCCAGGTCGGCGGTGCTTTCAGTGAGCACGTCCGGCGTGTTGGTGAGCATGATCCCGCGCTCGTTGAAATAGGCCACGTCATAATTGTCATAGCCCACCGAGACGCTGGACACGACTTCCAGCCGGGCGGCGTTTTCCAGTTGTGCGCGACCCAGCTTGCGACCGACCCCGATCAAGCCGTGGGCATGGGGCAGGGCTTCGTTGAACTGGGCGTTGATGTCGCCCTTTTTCGGGTTCGGCACGATGACGTCGAAGTCTTGTTGCAGGCGTTCAACCATTTCTGGCGTGACGCGGCTGAAGGCGAGGACGGTCTTTTTCATGGGCAAAGGGCTCTTCGGGCGCAGGAGAATGGGTGGAAAGCTACAAGCTTCAAGCGCCAGGCCGCAAGTTAAAAGCTACCCGCAGCGCTTTTAACTTGACGCTTGCAGCTTGGAGCTTGCAGCTGCCATTCCGCTATACTGTCGTCTTTCGCGGCCCGCTGACCGGGCCCGACACAGTGTGCATCACCCGGAGCTTTTCATGACTTCCCCGAAACAACCGCCGGTAGCCGACGCCTTGGGCGCCGAACAGGCAGAGCTGCCAGGCAGCGTCGACTCCAGCGCTGACAGCGAGACCAAACCCGCTATCCCGGCGTTCAAGTTCCCATTCAAGCCGGGTGAGCTGCAGGCCAACAAGGACGCCAGCCAGCCGTGGTACAAGAATGGCGCCAAGAATGGCCACACCAAGACGCCGGGGATGGCGCCTCCGGGTACACGCCGTTCGATGGGCAAGCGTTAGGTTTCAGGTTTATCCAGCGGGCCTTCGTGGCATCAAGCCGCCCGCAATGAAATAAACGCGTAGTCGGCGGGTGGCTCAGTCACCACCTGCGCACCCGCCGCCATTACGCGCCCCGCGATATCGTCCCCCGACACATGAAACTGCCACTCACTTTCCCAGACCGGTAACGTCTGCCCGGCCAATTCGTCGATGATCGTTGCAAACTCGGTCATGTCCGGCAGGTAAGCGGTAAACCCGTCGCCCTTGAGGGCCGTCGTACGAATCCCCAATAACGCGCAAATCGCATCCTTGATGTGGATGTCGTCGCGATCCGCCTGGCGGGAGCGCTGGATAAGTTGCGCCAGTTCCGGGTCCACCAGTTGGCCACCCACAATCAGCTGCGGCCCTGTTTCCCACGATTGCGGCGGGCATTCCTTGGCGGCGATGTTCAGGGGAATGTGCGGATTGATCTCCATCGGATAGATGCGGCACACCAGCGGCCGGCGCTCATAGATGCGGCACAGGTTGTCCTGGTCCAGATGGCGGCAGGCACCGGTGCTATAGGCGGCAAAAGTGATGGCAACGTAAACCTCGCAGGCGCCGCTGCGCACCAGCGCCGAGCGCGCTTCGGCATGCTCGCGTTGCTGCGCCGACAGGCCCAGGCCATTACTCAGGAAGGCTTCCACCAGCACGATCACCTGGCCACCGTCAGCCGCCCACATCCGGGCTTCGGGCAGGGTCAGGGGTACGTGGTGGTCATTGCAGCATTTGCCACAGCCTACACAGGAAAACGTCGTATTCATTGAGCGGTCAGTCGCATCCGAGGGCAGTCAGCGGCGTCGGAATGTCGCCGCGAAGGTTGCTGTGGAAGCAAGTTATGCGCCACGGTGCTATTTCATCCCCAGGCGCTTGGCCATCCGCCCGAGATTGGCCCGGTCCAGGCCCAGCTCCCGGGCAGCACTCGCCCAGTTGTGATGGTGGCGCTCCAGGCAGGCGCCGATCAATTGGCGCTGGTAACGCTCGGTGGCTTCGCGCAAATCTCCCGTCACCGATTCGACGTCGACAACAGCGGGTTGCTCGGCGCTGACTTCGACGCCGGCTTCGACACGGGCATGGGGCAGGTCGAGGTCGGCGGCACTCAAACTGAGGATCTTCGGGCGATCCTTGCAGTTACCCAACGCCTTCAATGCACTGCGGCCGATCAGGTGTTCCAGCTCGCGCACATTGCCGGGCCAGTCGTAGGCCAGCAACGCCGCCTGGGCGTCGATGCTCAGGCGCAGGCTGTTGAGGCCCATGCGCGAGCGGTTCTGCTCGAGGAAAAAACCGCTGAGCAGCAACACATCCCGCCCGCGATCCCGCAGCGCCGGGACCAGCAGGGGATAGACACTGAGGCGGTGATAGAAGTCGGCGCGGTAACGGCCACTGCGCACTTCCTCGGCCAGGTCGCGGTTGGTCGCCGCGATCAGTCGCACGTCGACCTGATGTTCCTTGTCCGAACCCAGTCGCTGCAGCTGGCCGCTTTGCAGCACGCGCAGCAGTTTGGCCTGCACCGTCAGCGACAGTTCGCCGACTTCATCGAGAAACAGCGTGCCGCCGTTGGCCAGTTCAAACTTGCCACGGCGATCGTTCAGCGCCCCGGTAAAGGCGCCGCGGACATGCCCGAACAGTTCGCTCTCCACCAGCGTATCGGGCAACGCCGCGCAGTTGAGGCTGATGATCGGTTTGTCGGCGCGAGGCGAGGCGGCATGGATGGCCTGGGCCACCAGCTCCTTGCCGACCCCGGTTTCCCCGGTGATCAGCACCGTCAGATCGCTACCGCCCACCAGGTCGATCTCTTCCACCAGGCGTTTGTGCGCCTTGCTCTGGCCGATCATCTCGCGGTGTTGCTGGCCGCTGGCCTGGCGGTAGACCTCGGCGCGCTGGTGTTCGTCTTCGACTCGGTTGTTCAACCGCTCGATGCGTTCGGCGGCGTTGACGGTGGCCGCGGCGAGGCTGGCGAAGGCTTCCAGGGCATCCAGCTCGACCGGTTCGAACTGTTCCGGATTGAGCGCGTCGAGGGTCAGCAGGCCCCACGGCCGCTCGTCGATGAACAGCGGGCAGCCCATGCAATCGTGGACTTCCAGGTGATCGTCGAGACCATCGACCAGGCCGTCATAGGGGTCGGGCATATCGCTGTCGGCAGCAAAGCGCGTGGGGCCGGTGCTACTGAGCAAGGCCTGGAAACGCGGGTGCTCGCTGACTTTGAAGCGCCGACCGAGGGTGTCGGTGCTCAACCCGTCGACGGCCAGCGGCACCAGCCATTCGCCATCGAGGCGCAGCAGGGCGGCCGCGTCGCAAGGGAGCAGGGCACGCATGGCTTCCAGCAGGCGCCGATAGCGCTCGCCTTCGGGGAGTTCACGGGACAGGTCGGAGACCAGGGGCAGCAGGGCGGTTAACAGGGATTTTGCAGTCATAGTGACTCCATGTAGTCGATGTGACTATAGATCACGCTGTGTCGATATGACTACTGTGTTATTAACTCATTGATTTATATAGTTTTAATTCTTGGCACGGAAACTGATAAGCATAGGGCAACTGTTAAGAAACCCTCGTTGCCCAGGAGTCACTCTATGCTCAGCGTTCAAGACCGTGCCATCGTCAAATCCACTGTGCCGCTGCTGGAAAGCGGTGGTGAAGCGTTGATCACCCACTTCTATCGCATGATGTTGTCCGAGTATCCAGAAGTGCGTCCGTTGTTCAACCAGGCCCACCAGGCTTCCGGCGACCAGCCGCGCGCCCTGGCCAATGGTGTGTTGATGTACGCCCGCCACATCGATCAGCTCGACCAGCTGGGCGACCTGGTGGCCAAGATCATCAACAAGCACGTGGCCCTGCAGATTCTGCCGGAACACTACCCGATTGTCGGCAAGTGCCTGTTGCGTGCAATCGCCGAAGTGCTGGGCGAAGAGATCGCCACCCCGGAGGTGATCGCGGCATGGGCGGCGGCCTACGGGCAACTGGCGGACATTCTGATCGGTGCCGAAAAAAGCATCTACGACCAGAAAGAGCAGGCTCCGGGCGGCTGGCGCGGGGCGCGGGAATTCATCGTGGTGGCCAAGGTTGAGGAGAGTGCGGAAATCACCTCCTTCTATTTCGAACCGGCCGACAAGGGGCCGATTCTGGCCGCCGAGCCAGGCCAGTACATCGGCATGAAGCTGATCCTCGATAGCGAAGAGATCCGTCGCAACTATTCGTTGTCGGCCTTGGCGAACAAGGGCCAGTACCGCATCAGCGTCAAGCGTGAAACCGGTGGTCGGGCCTCCAATCATTTGCACGATCAACTGCAGGTAGGGGCGAGCATCCAGTTGTTCCCGCCATCGGGCGAGTTCACCCTGAGCGCCAGCGACAAGCCGCTGGTGCTGATCAGCGGCGGTGTCGGCATCACCCCGACCCTGGCGATGCTGGAAGCAGCGTTGCAAACCGAGCGGCCGGTGCACTTTATCCACTGCGCGCGCAATGGCAGCGTCCACGCCTTCCGCGACTGGATCGACGGGCTGGCCGAGCGTCATCCGCAACTCAAGCGTTTCTACTGCTATGCCGAGGATGACGGCGTCAGCCCGGCGGCGCACAAGGTCGGGATGTTGAGCCAGGAACAACTGGCCGCCTGGTTGCCCGAAGAGCGCGACCTGGACGCTTACTTCCTCGGGCCGAAGGGCTTCATGGCGGCGGTCAAGCGTCACCTCAAGGCGTTGGGTGTGCCAGAGAAGCAGAGCCGTTACGAGTTCTTCGGCCCGGCTTCCGCCTTGGAGTAAACATCGCTCTGTAGGAGCCGGCTTGCTGGCGATGCAGGCACCGCGGACTGTCAGGAACCGTGGTGATGCGATCGCCAGCAAGCCGGCTCCTACAGGCGATGCGGGCACCGCGGACTGTCAGGACGACCGTGGTGATGTGATCGTACGGTATGGTTTCAGCCTTTGAGTTCCTTCAGGTGCTTGTACACCGTCGCCCGCCCCATGTTCAGCACATTGGCCACATAGTTGGAGGCGCTTTTGCCCTTGAAGGCGCCTTCGGCGTGCAGGGCTAGCACCAGTTCGCGTTTGTGATCGCGGGTCAACAGGTTCAGGCTCAGCTGGCGTTCGCGCAGCCAGGCGTGGAGGAAGGTATTGATCCGCTCCTGCCAGTCATCGCGGAATAGTGAATCCGGCTGAGGAATCAGCTTGGTCGGCGACAGGAACAGGTCCAGCGCGGCCTTGGCATTCTCGAACAGCGAAATATTCAGGTTGATGCACAGCACTGCCAGCGGGAGTTCCTCACGGTCGCGCAGCACGGTGCTGAGACTGCGGATCTTCTGACCATCCCAATTGAGCTTTTCGTACGGCCCGATGTTGCGTTCGCCGACATCGTCGCCGAGCATGTCATCCAGCGCCGAATCGTCACCGATTTCCCGTTTCGACAGGTTGTTGGCGATGTAGTCGACCTTTTGCGTGCGCAGGTCGTGTAGCACTACTTCGGCGTGGGGAAAAAACAGCGTGGCGATGGCATCGGCAATCGCCCGGAAGTTATCCAGGGACGTGTCGTTCAGGGCAGGATCTTGTTCAGGTGCGTTCATACAATGGGGCTCCGGGGCAGCTTCAGCGCCCCGTGATTCAGGACGCTGAAAGTGTGCCGCAATCGAGTCGGCGCGTCACCTGAGGACAATAGTCAGCCCAGGCGGGCAGGGGACAGCATGCCGGCGTTCAGACCGAAACGGCTGAGGGTTTCGGGCAGGGCTTCACCGCGCACGAGCGCAGCACTGGCCTGGCCCATGGCCGGCGAGGTCTGGATGCCGTATCCGCCTTGTGCCGCCACCCAGAACAGCCCCGGCACCTGCGGATCGAAACCGGACAGCAAGTCGCCGTCGCTGACGAAACTGCGCAGGCCGGCCCAGGTTCGGGTCGGGCGGCGGATGGTCAGGGTGGTGGCTTCCTCGATCTGATAGATGCCCATGGCGATGTCCAGTTCTTCGGGCTGCACGTCGTGGGGTTCCACCGGGTCGGCGTTGGCCGGCGAGCCGAGGAACATCCCGGCGTCGGGTTTCATGTAGAAGGATTCGTCGAGGCTGACCAGCATCGGCCAATGGTGGATGTCCACGCCTTCGGGTCCGGCAAAGATGAAGGCCGCGCGGCGCTTGGGTTGCAGGCCCAGCGGCCGGGCGCCGGCCATTTCGCCGATCTTGTCGGCCCAGGCGCCTGCGGCGTTGATGATGACCGGCGCGCTGAAGGTCTGGTCCTTGGTTTGCACCTGCCACAGGCCTGCGCCATCACGGGTCAGGCTCAGGACTTCGCTGTCGGTATGGACTTCGCCCTGGTTACGGCGGATTCCCCGCAGGTAACCCTGATGCAGGGCATCGGTGTCGATGTCGCTGGCGGTCGGATCGTAGATCGCGCCGTGGACTTTTTCCCGGCGCAGGATCGGCACGAGCGCGCAGGCTTCGTCGGCGCTGAGCAACTGCATTTGCGGCACAGTGGCTTTGGCGCTCAGGTACTGGTTGTTCAGTTCGGCCGGGTCACCGGTCAAGTCCACGGTCATTTCGCCGCGCGGGGTCAGCAGCGGGTGTTCGCAGAAACCGGTCGGAGGGGCGTCGAAGAAATCCCGGCTGGCCTGGGTCAACGCCCGCACTTGCGGGGTGCCGTAGGCGGCGGTGTACAGCGCCGCCGAACGGCCGGTGGAGTGATAGGCCGGATGGGATTCGCGTTCGAGCACGATGACGCGTGCGTGCTGCGACAGCCAGAAACCGGTGGAAGCGCCGGCTATCCCGCCGCCGATGATGATGAAGTCTGCCTGGCTCATGAATGTCTCCTGTGAAACACAAATGCCGAAGGTTCGATGATCCCTGTAGGAGCCGGCTTGCTGGCGATGCAGGCGCCGCGGTCTGTCAGGAAAACCGAGGTGATGCGATCGCCAGCAAGCCGGCTCCTACAGGGATGTGTGGTGTCAGGGGTGCAGGCGGTAGATGGCATTGGCCAGCGCAATGTCTTCCAGGCCCAGGCCGATGGAGCGGAAAAACACATGACGGTCGTAGCCGGGGCGCTGCACTTTCTCGCTGAGCAGGTCGGGCAAGTCGCCGACAATCGCCTTGTTATCCCAGCCATGCTGTTCGCCGGCAATCAGCATTTCACCCGCCGAGCCCGGGGTGGTCACACGGTAGTCGCAGAATACCTGCATGTCGTTGAGGCTCAGCGGCGGTACTTCGTGGGCGCGCGGGGCGTTGGTGCTGATCGAGGTGATCAGCGCCGGTTTGCGCAAGCTCGACGGATCGATCACGGGCCCTGCGGACGAGGTGCACAGCATGATCACGTCGGCGTCCTGAACGGCAGTCTCGCGATTGTCGACGATGTTCAGGCGTGGCTCGATGTTTTTCAGCAGGCTCACCGTTTCAGCATCTTCGCTCAGGCTTGGCGAGTACAGGCTGATGTTCTGCCATTCGCGCAGACCTTTAACGTAATGCAGGTGCGCCTGGGCCACTTTGCCGCTGCCGATGATTGCCAGGCGACTCGCTGTGAGCGGCGCGAGGGCATCGACCGCCACCGCCGTGGTCGCGGCCGTACGGGCAGTGGTCAGTTCGCCAGCATCACACAACAACAGCGGCTGGCCGGTCTGCATCGACATCAGCAAGGTCCACGCGGTCACCAGCGGCCCTTGCTCGCCCACGATGTAGGGCGAGGTCTTGACCCCGTACACGCCCTCTTCGGCCAGCACGCCCAGGTAGTTGATGAAGTCGCCGGCACCCCGGGGAAATTCCACCAGTTGCTGTGCCGGTTGCACGGCTTGCCCGGCAGCCAGGTCGCGGAACAGTTTGCGCAGGATCTGCGGCACGTCGACCTGGGCCAGCAACTCGCGGGCCTGGGATTGG
This sequence comes from Pseudomonas sp. YuFO8, assembly GCF_035065025.1. Taxonomy (NCBI): domain Bacteria; kingdom Pseudomonadati; phylum Pseudomonadota; class Gammaproteobacteria; order Pseudomonadales; family Pseudomonadaceae; genus Pseudomonas; species Pseudomonas sp. YuFO8. The sequence continues at coordinate 248,720 of NZ_JAXDEQ010000001.1, forward strand.
TTGATCACGTAGGGGGTGCTGGCCATGGTGGCTCCGTGAGTGGCGAGTAAACTATTTTGTCCATTATGGACTTTTAGTTATCGCGAGCAAGCGCCTGTTGAAAAAACCAGACGAAAAAAAAGCGCAGTCCGTTTCCGGCTGCGCCTTTTCCTGCAAGTCGCCCGTTACGGCCGCTTGCGCTCAACCGCCCGCAATAGATGCGTCGGTGGGGTTTCACAGCTGATCTTGCGACCGAGTTTTTCTTCGATGGCCGGCAGCTGGTAGGAGTCGTCTTCACCGGCAAAACTGATGGACACTCCATCGGCGCCAGCGCGACCGGTACGGCCGATGCGGTGCACGTAGTCGTCCGGGACTTCCGGCAACGTGAAGTTGATCACGTGGCTGATGCCGTCGATGTGGATGCCGCGACCGGCCACGTCGGTGGCCACCAGTACGCGGATCTTGCCTTCACGAAAGCCTTCCAGGGTCTTGATGCGCTTGTGCTGCGGCACGTCGCCGGACAGCTGCGCGGCGTTGACGCCATCGCGCACCAGGCGTTCTTCGATGCGCCGCACTTCATCCTTGCGGTTGGCGAAGACGATGACCCGCTCCCAGCCGTTGTCGCTGACCAGGTTGTAGAGCAGTTTGTATTTGTCGGCACCGGCTACGGCGTAGATGTGCTGTTCGACGTTTTCGCTGGCCACGTTCTGCGACTCGATCTCGACGATGGCCGGGTCGGTGGTCCATTGCTTGGCCAGGTTCATCACGTCTTCGGTGAAGGTCGCCGAGAACAGCAGGGTTTGACGCTCGTTCTTCGGCGGCGTCTGGCGAATGATCTGGCGTACCTGCGGGATGAAGCCCATGTCGAGCATGCGGTCGGCTTCGTCCAGCACCATGACTTCGACCATGTCCAGGTGCACGTCGCCGCGCTGGTTGAAATCCAGCAGGCGGCCCGGCGTGGCCACGAGGATGTCGCAGTGGCGGGCTTCGAGGTGCTTGAGTTGCTTGTCGAAGTCCATGCCGCCGACGAACGTCATGACGTTGAGGCCGGTGTACTTGGTCAGGTCAGCGGCGTCCTTGGCGATCTGCACCACCAGTTCGCGAGTCGGGGCGATGATCAGTGCGCGCGGCTCACCCATGTAGCGCTCTTTCGGCGGCGGGGTCTGCAGCAGCTGGGTGATGATCGAGATCAGGAACGCCGCGGTCTTGCCGGTACCGGTCTGCGCCCGGCCGATGGCGTCTTTGCCGGCGAGGGTGAAGCCCAGCACCTGGGCCTGGATCGGCGTGCAATACGGGAAGCCCAGGTCCTGGATGGCGTGCATCAGTTCGGGGGCGAGTTTGAAGTCGTGGAAGCGGGTCTTGCCTTCCTGGGGTTCGACGACGAAGTCTTCGAGTTTCCAGGGAATCACCGGCGCCTTGGGCTTGGGTTCGCGGCGTGGTTTGGCGGGTTTTGGCGCTTCGCTGCGCGGTTGCTCGGCGGCGGTTTGCACAACGGGCTCGGCGACCGCTGCGCTCTTTGGCTCGTGTTTCGGTGCCGCTACCGGGGCGGCCCGACCAGACTGATGACCGTCGGTGCGGTGGCTGGATGTGTGAGACGGAGCGCTGGGGACTGGCGCGAGTTGCTCAGTCTCGCTTTTACCGAACATTTTCTTGAGTGCTTTGAGCACGGTCATCTCATCAATTGGTTAAGGAATGTACGCCGGCCAGTGTAATGCAAGAATCGGGCGCGGCGTAGAGGGATGGATCAAAGGGCGTTTTTAAACATCGATGTTTAGCGCAAACGCTCGGTCAGCCACACGCCGATGTCGCGAATCTCCTCGGGTAACACTTCGTGCCCCATTGGGTATTCCTGCCATGTCACGGTGACACCACGCTGCTTCAGATGCTCGTAGGCGCTACGGCCCATCGAGTTCTGCACCACGTCATCGTACTGGCCATGCAACGACAGCACCGGAATGCGCTGCTGGCTGGCGGACAGTTCCAGCTCATCGCTGAAGGTCGGTGCATAGGTGGAGAGGGCAAGTACGCCACCCAGGGGGCCCTGCCAGTTCAGAAACGCGGTGTGTAGAACCACGGCGCCGCCCTGGGAAAAGCCGGCCAGGAAAATTCGCGAGGCGTCTATTCCGATGGCTCGCTGCACGTCGATCAAATTAACGATCCTCTGCGAGGACTCTTCCAGCTGTTCGCGATTGATCGCGCGCGCCGGGCTCATGGCCAATATGTCGTACCAGCTCGGCATCTCGTAGCCACCATTGATGGTGACGGCACAGGTCGGTGCCTGAGGGAAAACGAAGCGCGTGGTCAGCAGGTTTTCCTGCAACGCTTCGGCCACCGGCAGGAAGTCGTAGCGGTCGGCACCAAGGCCGTGGAGCCAGATGACGCAGGCATCTGCGGGCTTGATAGGTTCAAGAATCAAGGGCTCGGTCATGGTTGCTCCAATTTTGTGCGGACGCTCTCATTGAGTGCGAGGTCTGAGGGCGCCTCTGGTTGATCAGTTACGAAGATGTCGCAAGGTTACAAGTTTTGCTATTGACCTGTCGCTTAACCGCTTTAGCAGCCGGTGTGGTACGGGCTTTGCTATGGGGAAGCGGTGCAACTCATCTCGCGCCTGGCGGTAACACTATCAGTGTACGACTGGCCGCGGGATAGCAAAAATCCGGTAATGGATGTTCGCCAGTGGCCGCTACGGGCTTCGCGAACGAGAAAGGGCTACAGCCCGTTCGGCCGATTGGTGAGAAGTGAGTTGTCCATTATGTGGATTTTCTCCTACTAGACTCATGGCTACGGTCCTACGTCGGTTGACCCTAAAAAAAGCCAACACGGGTCACCACCGCCTCAAAAGGGTGCGACTGGACTCACGCTCCGACACAACAAGAGCAAAACTGGAGGTTTGAATGAAGATGTTGAAATCCACCCTGGCAGTCGTGACTGCAGCCGCGGTACTCGGTGTCAGTGGGTTCGCTCAGGCGGGCGCGACCCTGGATGCAGTGCAGAAAAAAGGTTTCGTACAGTGCGGCGTCAGCGATGGCCTGCCTGGCTTCTCGGTTCCGGATGCTACCGGCAAGATCGTCGGCATCGACGCTGATTACTGCCGTGCCGTGGCCGCTGCCGTGTTCGGCGACGCGACCAAGGTCAAGTTCAGTCAGTTGAACGCCAAGGAGCGCTTCACCGCGCTGCAGTCCGGCGAAATCGACATCCTGTCGCGCAACACCACCATGACCAGCTCCCGTGACGCGGGCATGGGCCTGAAATTCCCGGGTTTCATTACCTACTACGACGGCATCGGCTTCCTGGTCAACAATAAGCTCGGCGTCAAGAGCGCCAAGGAACTGGACGGTGCAACCATCTGCATCCAGGCCGGTACCACCACCGAGCTGAACGTTTCCGACTACTTCCGCGGCAACGGCCTGAAATACACCCCGATCACTTTCGACACCTCCGACGAGAGCGCCAAGTCGCTGGAATCCGGTCGTTGTGACGTACTGACCTCCGACAAGTCCCAACTGTTCGCCCAGCGCAGCAAGCTGGCAACGCCTGCGGACTATGTGGTTCTGCCGGAAACCATTTCCAAGGAACCTCTGGGCCCGGTCGTGCGTAATGGCGACGACGAGTGGCTGGCCATCGTGCGCTGGGTTGGCTACGCCATGCTCAACGCTGAAGAAGCCGGCATCACTTCGAAGAACGTCGAAGCCGAAGCCAAGGGCACCAAGAACCCTGACGTTGCCCGTCTGCTGGGTACCGACGGCGAATACGGCAAAGACCTGAAAGTGAAGAAAGACTGGGTCGTGCAGGTCGTCAAGCAAGTGGGTAACTACGGCGAAGTGTTCGAGAAAAACCTCGGCAAGAGCACTCCACTGGAAATCGACCGCGGGCTGAACGCCCTGTGGAACGCTGGCGGCATTCAATACGCACCACCAGTGCGCTGATGGTTCTATCACCCGGCGGGCCAACCGCCGGGTGATGTTCTGTTCCATTCTTTGCGGGGCACTTCATGCAAAATTCAATCGGCGCACCAAAGCAGAGGCTCAGCCTCAGCGATCCACGAGTGCGTGCGTGGGTATTCCAGATCATCACCATTATCGGTGTGGTCTCGCTAGGCTGGTTTCTGTTCGACAACACGCAAACCAACCTGCAACACCGGGGCATCACCTCCGGTTTCGACTTTCTCGAGCGCAGTGCCGGCTTCGGCATCGCCCAGCACCTGATCGACTACACCGAAGCGGACAGCTACGCCCGGGTGTTTGTCATCGGCCTGCTCAACACCTTGCTGGTGACCTTCATCGGCGTGATCCTGGCGACGATCCTCGGCTTCATCGTCGGTGTGGCACGGCTGTCGAAGAACTGGATCATCGCCAAAGTGGCGACGGTGTACGTGGAAGTCTTCCGTAACATTCCGCCGCTGCTGCAGATCCTGTTCTGGTACTTCGCGGTGTTCCTGACCATGCCGGGACCGCGCAACAGCCACAACTTCGGCGACACCTTCTTTGTCAGCAGCCGCGGCCTGAACATGCCGGCGGCGCTGATGGCCGATGGTTTCTGGGCGTTCGTGATCAGTGTCGTGGTGGCCATCGTCGCCATCGTGCTGATGTGCCGCTGGGCCAACAAACGCTTCGAAGCCACCGGCGTTCCGTTCCACAAGTTCTGGGTCGGCCTGGCCTTGTTACTGGTCATCCCGGCGCTGTGCGCACTGATTTTTGGCGCGCCCGTGCATTGGGAAATGCCGCAGCTCAAGGGCTTCAACTTCGTCGGCGGCTGGGTGCTGATCCCGGAACTGCTGGCCTTGACCCTGGCGCTGACGGTGTACACCGCGGCGTTCATCGCCGAGATCGTGCGTTCGGGCATCAAGTCGGTCAGCCACGGCCAGACCGAGGCGGCGCACTCGTTGGGCCTGCGCAACGGGCCGACCCTGCGCAAGGTGATCATCCCGCAAGCCCTGCGCGTGATCATTCCACCGCTGACCAGCCAATACCTGAACCTGGCGAAGAACTCCTCGCTGGCGGCCGGTATCGGTTATCCGGAGATGGTCTCGCTGTTCGCAGGCACGGTGCTGAACCAGACCGGCCAGGCGATCGAGGTGATTGCGATCACCATGAGCGTGTACCTGGCGATCAGTATCAGCATTTCCCTGCTGATGAACTGGTACAACAAGCGCATTGCGCTGATCGAGCGGTAAGGAAAAGCGCATGAGCACTCATACTTTCAAACCTGACATGCCGCCACCGAGTCGCAGCATCGGCGTAGTGGCGTGGATGCGCGCGAACATGTTCTCCAGCTGGCTCAACACCCTGCTGACCCTGTTCGCGTTCTACCTGATTTACCTGGTGGTACCGCCGATCCTGCAGTGGGCGATCCTCGATGCCAACTGGGTGGGCACCAGCCAGGCCGACTGCACCAAGGAGGGCGCCTGCTGGGTGTTCATCCAGCAGCGCTTCGGCCAGTTCATGTACGGCTACTACCCGCCGGAACTGCGCTGGCGCGTGGACCTGACGGTGTGGCTGGCGGTCATCGGCGTGGCACCTTTGTTCATCTCGCGCTTTCACCATAAAGCGGTGTATGGCCTGAGCTTCCTGGTGCTGTACCCGATCATTGCCTGGTGCCTGCTGCACGGCGGCGTCTTCGGCCTGACCCAAGTGGCGACCAGCCAATGGGGCGGCCTGATGCTGACCCTGGTGATCGCCACCGTCGGTATTGCCGGTGCCTTGCCGCTGGGGATTGTCCTGGCGTTGGGGCGTCGTTCGAACATGCCGGCGATTCGGGTGGTCTGCGTGACCTTCATCGAATTCTGGCGCGGCGTGCCGTTGATCACGGTGCTGTTCATGTCATCGGTGATGCTGCCGTTGTTCCTGCCCGAAGGCATGAACTTCGACAAGCTGCTGCGGGCGCTGATCGGCGTGATCCTGTTCCAGTCGGCCTACGTGGCTGAAGTGGTACGTGGCGGTCTGCAGGCGATTCCCAAGGGTCAGTACGAAGCCGCCGCAGCGATGGGCCTCGGCTACTGGCGCAGCATGGGCCTGGTGATTCTGCCGCAAGCCCTGAAGCTGGTGATCCCTGGCATCGTCAACACCTTCATCGCGCTGTTCAAGGACACCAGCCTGGTGATCATCATCGGCCTGTTCGACCTGCTCAACAGCGTCAAGCAAGCCGCCGCCGACCCGAAATGGCTGGGCATGGCCACCGAAGGCTATGTGTTCGCCGCCCTGGTGTTCTGGATTTTCTGTTTTGGTATGTCGCGCTATTCCATGCATCTGGAACGCAAGCTCGACACTGGCCACAAGCGTTAGGAGTTCTCTTCAAATGAGCGAAGCAATCAAACAGCCTGTGAGCCCTGAAGGCATTATTCAGATGCAGGGCGTCAACAAGTGGTACGGCCAGTTCCACGTACTCAAAGACATCAACCTCAACGTCAAGCAGGGCGAGCGTATCGTCCTGTGCGGCCCGTCTGGTTCCGGCAAGTCCACCACCATCCGCTGCCTCAATCGCCTGGAAGAACACCAGCAGGGCCGCATCGTGGTCGACGGCGTGGAGCTGACCAACGACCTCAAGCAGATCGAAGCGATCCGCCGCGAAGTCGGCATGGTGTTCCAGCACTTCAACCTGTTCCCGCACCTGACCATCCTGCAGAACTGCACGCTGGCGCCGATGTGGGTGCGCAAGATGCCCAAGCGCAAGGCCGAGGAAATCGCCATGCACTACCTGGAACGCGTACGCATTCCGGAGCAGGCGCATAAATTCCCGGGGCAACTGTCCGGTGGCCAGCAACAGCGTGTGGCGATTGCCCGGGCGCTGTGCATGAAGCCGAAAATCATGTTGTTCGACGAACCGACTTCGGCACTCGACCCCGAGATGGTGAAAGAGGTACTGGACACCATGATCGGCCTGGCTGAAGACGGCATGACCATGCTCTGCGTGACCCACGAAATGGGCTTCGCCCGTACAGTGGCCAACCGCGTGATCTTCATGGACAAGGGCGAAATCGTCGAACAGGCCGCGCCGAACGACTTCTTCGACAACCCGCAGAACGACCGCACCAAGCTGTTCCTGAGTCAGATCCTGCATTGATCGAACCCAGGCGATGAAAAAACCCGGACATGGTGTCCGGGTTTTTTTTTACCTGTCGTTCAGCTATGTCTCAGGTCGCCATCCGTGCCCCGGCGAGGCTGCCGCTCAATTCATACGCGGCCAGTTCCGCCTGGTGCGCCGCCAGCAACTCCGGCAATGACCCGCGCAGGTATTCCACCCAGGTCTTGATCTTTGCATCCAGGTACTGCCGCGACGGGTAGATCGCGTATAGGTTCAGCTCCTGGGAGCGGTAATTGGGCATCACCCGCACCAGCGTACCGTTGCGCAGCCCGTCGATCGCGGCGTATAGCGGCAGGACACCGACGCCCATGCCGCTGGTGATCGCGGTTTTCATCGCATCGGCCGAGTTCACCAGGAACGGCGAGCTGTTGATGGTGACCATTTCCTGGCCGTCAGGCCCGTCGAAGGCCCATTTATCCAGGGGGATGACCGGGCTCACCAGGCGCAGGCAGGCGTGGTTGAGCAGGTCGCCGGGTTTTTGCGCGCAGCCGTTGGCTTTGACATAGGCGGGCGAGGCGCAAACGATGCTGTAGGTAATCCCCAGGCGCTGGGAGACGAAACCCGAGTCCGGCAGTTCGCTGGCGAGCACGATGGACACGTCGTAGCCCTCGTCCAGCAGGTCCGGCACGCGGTTGGCCAGGGTCAGGTCGAAGGTCACGTCCGGGTGGGTCTTGCGATAGCGGGCGATGGCGTCGATCACGAAGTGCTGGCCGATGCCGGTCATGGTGTGCACCTTGAGCTGCCCGGCCGGGCGCGCGTGGGCGTCACTGGCCTCGGCTTCGGCTTCTTCGACGTAGTTCAGGATCTGCTCGCAACGCAGTAAATAGCGCTTGCCGGCTTCGGTCAGGGCGATGCGGCGCGTGGTTCGGTTGAGCAGACGGGTTTGCAGGTGGGCTTCCAGGTTGGAGACCGCGCGCGAGACGTTGGCCGTGGTGGTGTCCAGTTGCACGGCGGCGGCGGTGAAGCTGCCGGCCTCGGCCACGTAGCTGAAGGCGCGCATGTTTTGCAATGTGTCCATGGGGTGCTCTCGGGTTCGATGGCAAATTGTGACACGAAGTTTCAGGGTCTGAGACCCCGACCAAGGGATTATCGCGTTAACGGTAACAAAGATTCACAGGAATCCCAGCTTATCGCCATCCAGACCGCCCCATAGAATTGCCCCGGTCCCACGGGACCCGTATGCCTCCTCCCAAATTCAGGAAATCGCAGCAGTGCCGCGTCGCATCAGCAGAGCGCTTCAGCCGCTCAGTGTTTTGGTTTTAACCCTGGCAATCAGCGGCTGCATCGGAACCGGAGGTATTGCCCCACAGGGCAAGGCACTGGAGGCCAATTCACTGGCCACGGACGAAGCGATCCAGAGCGCCGCCCAGGACGCGCACTGGCCCACCGCTCAATGGTGGCAGGCCTATGGCGATCCGCAACTGAATCGCTGGATCGACCTCGCCGTGCAAGGCAGCCCGACCATGGCCATGGCGGCGGCGCGGGTGCGCCAGGCCAGGTCCATGGCCGGTGTTGCCGAAGCGGCGGAGTCGTTGCAGATCAATGGCGAGTCCACCCTCAAGCGCCACAACTGGCCCACCGATCAGTTCTACGGTCCCGGTGAGCTGGCCAACAGCACCACCTGGGACAATAACGCCGCACTGGGCTTCAGTTATGCCCTCGACCTCTGGGGCCGCGAAAGCAATGCCACCGAGCGCGCCGTGGACATGGCCCACATGACGGTCGCCGAAGCGCGCCAGGCGCAGCTCGAATTGCAGAACAACATCGTGCGCGTCTACATCGAACTCTCGTTGCACTACGCGCAACGGGACATCGTCGAAGCGACATTGCAGCAGCAAGAGCAGATCCTCGAGCTGGCGCAGAAGCGCTTGAACGGCGGCATCGGCACCCATTTCGAAGTCAGCCAGGCCCAGACGCCGCTGCCGGAAACCCACCGTCAGATCGACGCCCTGGACGAAGAAATCGCCCTCAGTCGAAATCAACTGGCCGCGCTGGCAGGCAAGGGGCCGGGGGAGGGCGCACAGTTGCAGCGGCCGACACTGGCGCTGGGCGCCGCACTCAAACTGCCGTCGACGCTGCCGGCGCAATTGCTCGGTCAACGCCCGGACGTGGTTGCCAGTCGCTGGCAAGTGGCGGCGCAGGCGCGGGGCATTGACGTGGCGCATGCCGGTTTCTACCCCAACGTCGACCTGGTCGGCAGCCTGGGCTACATGGCCACCGGTGGCGGCGCCCTGGAGTTCCTGACCGGCAAGAAGCTCAACTACAGCGTCGGCCCGGCCATCTCGCTGCCGATCTTTGACGGCGGGCGCTTGCGCTCGGAGCTGGGTGAAGCTTCGGCCGGTTATGACATCGCCGTGGCCAAATACAACCAGACGCTGGTCAACGCGCTGAAAAACATCTCCGACCAGTTGATCCGCCGCGAGTCCATGGACAAGCAGCAAACCTTCGCCGCCGAGTCGGTGGCCACCGCGCAGAAGACCTACGACATCGCGATGATCGCCTACCAGCGCGGGCTGACCGATTACCTCAATGTGCTTAACGCGCAGACGCTGTTGTTCAAACAGCAGCAGGTGCAGCAGCAGGTGCAGGCGGCGCGATTGAGTGCGCATGCCGAACTGGTAACGGCGTTGGGCGGTGGGCTGGGTGCCGGCAACGATGTACCGAAAGACAGCCAGACCCAGGCACCGAAAACCCCGAGCCTTTTGCGTTGAACACAATACCTGTGGGAGCCAGCCTGCTGGCGATGAGGGCAGCACATTCAACATTGATGTCAACTGATACTCCGTTATCGCCAGCAGGCTGGCTCCCACAGGTTTCACAGAGCAGGAATCCATGACCCCCTTGCCCGCACCCTTGCGCTGGCTGTACTCCCTTGAATGGCGCCGGGGCTTCTTCGACTGGGCACGCAGCGATGGCGTGACCTGGGTCTACATTTTCAAGGTGCTGTTCGCCGCGTTCCTGACCCTGTGGCTGGCCATGCGCCTGGAATTGCCGCAGCCGCGCACGGCGATGATCACCGTGTTCATCGTCATGCAGCCGCAAAGCGGCCAGGTGTTCGCCAAGAGTTTCTACCGCTTTCTGGGCACCCTGACCGGCTCGGCAGTGATGGTGGCGTTGATCGCCCTGTTTGCGCAGAACACCGAACTGTTCCTCGGCGCGCTGGCGATCTGGGTTGGTATCTGCTCGGCCGGCGCGGCGCGTTGCCGCAACTTCCGCGCCTACGGTTTTGTCCTGGCCGGCTACACCGCCGCGATGGTCGGGTTGCCCGCGCTGGCCCATCCGGACGGCGCGTTCATGGCGGCGGTCTGGCGGGTGCTGGAAATCTCCCTGGGGATTCTCTGCGCGACCCTGGTCAGCGCCGCGATCCTGCCGCAAACCGCCAGTGCCGCGATGCGCAATGCCCTGTATCAGCGCTTCGGAGTCTTCGCCTTGTTTGTCACCGACGGCTTGCGCGGGCGCAGCCAGCGTGAGGCTTTCGAGGCCGGCAACGTGCGCTTCATTGCCGAAGCGGTGGGCCTGGAGGGGCTGCGCAGCGTCACCGTGTTCGAAGACCCGCACATGCGTCGACGCAACGGTCGGCTCAGTCGCCTGAACAGCGAGTTCATGGGCATCACCACGCGTTTCAACGCCTTGCACCAGTTGCTCGAACGCCTGCGCAGCAATGACACCGATCACGCCGTGGCAGCCATCAAGCCCGGTTTGCAGGACCTCGCCGAATTGCTCGACGGCTTCAGCGGCCGCGCGCTGACCAGTGCCGATGCGGCGCGTCTGGTCTCGGCGCTGACCGCCTACAAGGCCGGTTTGCCAGCACGGGTGCGCAGCCTGCGGGCGGTGTTCCAGGAGAGCGAGCCGAGCGATGCCGAGCTGCTGGATTTCCACACCGCCTACGAATTGCTCTATCGCTTCGTTGACGACTTGCACAGTTATGCACAGACCCACGCTTCATTGGCCGATCACAGCCACGAGCGCGAACGCTGGGACGAGCCCTTCACCCCGCAAACCAACTGGCTGGTGTCGGCAGCCTCAGGGATTCGCGCTGCGTTCATTCTGGTGGTGCTGGGCAGTTATTGGGTGGCAACGGCGTGGCCGAGCGGGGCGACCATGACGCTCATTGCGGCGGCCACCGTGGGCCTGTCCGCCGCCACGCCGAACCCGAAACGCATGGCATTCCAGATGGCCTGCGGGACGTTTCTCGGCGCGCTGATCGGCTTCGTCGAGATGTTTTTCATCTTCCCGTGGATCGACGGTTTCCCCTTGCTGTGCGTGATGCTCGCGCCGGTGATCGTGCTCGGTTCATTCCTGGCCTCGCGCCCGCAGTACGCCGGCGTCGGCCTCGGCTTGCTGATCTTCTTCAGCACCGGTTCGGTGCCGGACAACCTCACCGTCTACAACCCTTACGCCTTCATCAACGACTACATCGCCATGGTGCTTGGCATGCTGGTGTGTGCGGCGGCGGGGGCGATCATCCTGCCGCCGAACAGCCGCTGGTTGTGGCAGCGCCTGGAGCAGGACCTGCGCAGCCAGGTGGTCTACGCCATCAGCGGCAAGCTCAAGGGCCTGGCGTCGAGTTTCGAAAGCCGCACCCGCGACCTGGTGCATCAGGCCTACGGTTTCGCGACGGGCCAGCCGCAGGTGCAGCGGCAGCTGTTGCGCTGGATGTTCGTTGTGCTGGAAGTCGGGCACGCGATCATCGAATTGCGCAAGGAGCAGGCGATCCTGCCGGTGCATCCGGCCTATGCCGAGTCCCAGCCGTGGCGCCAGTCCATCCGCGTGATGGGGCGTGCGCTGGTGCGGCTGTTCCTGCAACCGGGCCAGAGCAATCTGGAGCGCGCGTTGATCGCCGTCGATCATGCGATCAGCCGCGTGCAAGCCACCGACGAACCCTTCGCCCCGCACTTCGACACCTCGGCGCTGCGCCGGGTGAAGAGCTACCTGCACTTTATCCGCACCTCGCTACTCGACCCGCAATCGCCGCTCGCCTCGTACACGAACACCAAGCCCCAAGGACTTGACCATGCCCCGTGAAATCGCCTTCCACGGCGTTTACATGCCGACCATGACCCTGATGTTTTTCATTGCGGCGGCGTTGGCCTGGGCACTGGACCGCTTCCTGTCCGGGTTCGACCTGTACCGCTTCTTCTGGCACCCGGCGCTGCTGCGCCTGAGCCTGTTTACCTGTCTGTTCGGCGCCATGGCGCTGACTGTTTATCGTTGAGAATTCTCTGATGAAAAAGCTCTTCAGCCTGCTCGCCACCCTGCTGGTTCTGGCCCTGGCGATATGGATCGGCCGCACACTCTGGGTGCATTACATGCAGACCCCGTGGACCCGCGACGGCCGGGTGCGCGCCGACATCATCAACGTTGCTGCGGACGTCACCGGCGAAGTGGTGGACGTGCCGGTGCGCGACAACCAATTGGTGAAGAAGGGCGACCTGCTGATGCGCATCGACCCCGAGCACTACCGCCTCGCGGTGAAACAGGCGCAGTCGCTGGTGGCGTCACGCAAGGCGACCTGGGAGATGCGCAAGGTCAACGCCCATCGCCGTGCCGACATGGACAACCTGGTGATCTCCCGGGAAAACCGCGACGACGCCAGCAACCTCGCCGACTCGGCCCTGGCCGATTACCAGCAGGCCCAGGCGCAACTTGAAGCCGCCGAACTGAACCTCAAGCGCACCGAAGTGCGTGCGGCGGTGGATGGCTACGTGACCAACCTGAATGTCCATCGCGGCGACTACGCGCGCATCGGCGAAGCGAAAATGGCCGTCGTCGACATGAACTCGTTCTGGGTCTACGGCTTCTTCGAAGAAACCAAGCTGCCCCACGTGCGGGTCGGCGATAAGGCCGACATGCAACTGATGAGCGGCGAAGTGCTCAAGGGCCACGTGGAAAGCATCTCCCGCGGCATCTACGACCGCGACAATCCGGAGAGTCGGGAGCTTATCGCCGACGTGAACCCGACCTTCAACTGGGTGCGCCTGGCGCAACGGGTACCGGTGCGTATTCACATCGATGAAGTGCCGGAGGGGGTGCTACTGGCGGCGGGGATTACCTGCACGGTAGTGGTCAACGCACTGTAGGAGCGAGCTTGCTCGCGAAGGCGTCGACTGGGTCTCAGAGCTGCCCACGCAACCCGAATCGCCTCATCAACGCCGACTCCAGCAAGCCCTTGGGCAACAACCCCGCCATCAACGGCAACGCCCGGCTGCCATTGCCAAGACGAATCAGCCGCGGCGGTTTGCTTTGCTGCACGGCCTTGAGCAACCCCGCGGCAAACTCACTGGCCGGCGTCGGATTGTCCTGGGACGCCTTGGCCCGTGCCCGAATACCTTCGCGCAACGGAAACCACGGCGATTGTTCGGTGATCAATTGCTCCGCCTCATGCCCGGCATTCCTGGCAAAACTGGAAGCGATCGCCCCCGGCTGCACCTCCATCACCCGCACGCCAAACGGCGCCAGTTCCATGCGCAAGGCATCGCTCAAGGCATGCACCGCGGCTTTCGAGGCGCAATATGCCCCTGCGAACGGCGTGACCAGAACCCCGGAAACGCTACCGATATTGACGACAATCCCTTTGGCCCGACGCAACACACCAAACATCGCCCGGGTCACGCCGACGATGGCGAACACGTTGGTTTCAAACTGGCGCTGCATCGCCTGCACGCCGCCATCGAGCAAAGGCCCCATCGCACCGTAGCCGGCATTGTTGATCAGCACATCGAGGCTGCCGTGTTGCTGGTTGATCCGTTCGCTCAATTGTTCGAGTGCCGGGCCATCGTTGACGTCCAGTTGCACGGCAATAAAACCGGCAGTGGTCAGCGCTGCGACATCTTCAGTCTTGCGGGCACTGGCCCAGACGGTATAACCAGCAGATTTGAAGGCATTGGCCAGGGCGCGGCCGATGCCACTGGAACATCCGGTAATCAACGCAACGGGCATGGCGCGGTCCTTGTGCAAAAAAGTGGGGGAGAGGTCAGTCGGAGAAAGTGCCGTGCAAACGCTCGGCGCGAAACTCCAGGGTTTCCGGGCGATAGCCGGGGCGCAACGGCGGCATGGGCAGGCAATCTTCCCAGCTACCCCCAGCCTGCAATTCGCCAGGCCCGCGATAGCGAGGGGCGGTGTACTGATTGTCGGCCAGGTTGACGGTGTCGCCCGGCGCATAAGCGGCGACGCGCCAGCGCAACTCGGTCAGCGGCACGTCGTTGCCGTTGCTCATGGTCAATTGCAGCGGCCGGTCGGCAGGGCAATGTTGCGGTGCGTAGCTGATGCGCAGTTCCAGGCGTTCAAGCTGTTTGAGTTCGCGGTGGTCCATCCAGATGACCCAGGTGGCGACGATGCCCAGCCCTACGGCGGCGGCCATGGACACGGGCAAGGCTTTGGTCGGATAGCGCAGGAGCAGGATCAGCCAGGTGATGACCAGCAGGACACCGATGAACATGACGTGAAAACCTTGGGGGATGGAGAGACCATCCTACCTAAGCGTAGGGGAGGTGGCGATGGGCGAGATTTTGTGGCGGATGTGCTGGCCTATTCGCGAGCAAGCCTGGGCAACACAAAACCCGGACAAAAAAAGCCCCGCTCAACCCGCTGCGGATAGGGGACGCAGCGGGTTGAGCGGGGGCTTAAGGTAAACAATGCTTACTGCGCGATGGTTTTCACCGACACGCCGCGCTCAATCGGGGTCGAGCGCCCGTAGATATCTTCGAACCGCTCGATATCGTCCTCACCCAGATAACTGCCCGATTGCACTTCGATGATCTCGAGTGGAATCTTGCCCGGGTTGCGCAGGCGGTGCACCGAAGCAATCGGAATGTAAGTCGACTGGTTTTCAGTCAGCAGGAACACGTTCTCGTCGCAGGTCACTTCAGCCGTGCCGCTGACCACGATCCAGTGCTCGGCGCGGTGGTGGTGCATTTGCAGCGACAGGCACGCGCCCGGTTTCACCGAGATGTGCTTGACCTGGAAACGCCCGCCCATGTCGACCGAGTCGTAGGAGCCCCACGGACGATAGACTTCGCAGTGGTTCTGGGTTTCGCTGCGGCCCTGTTCGTTGAGGGTGTTGACCATCTGCTTCACGCCCTGGACCTTGTCCTTGTGCGCGATCATCATGGCGTCCTTGGTTTCGACCACCACGATGTTTTCCAGGCCGATCACCGACACCAGTTTGCCGTTGCCGTGGATCATGCAGTTCTTGCTGTCCTGGATCACCACGTCGCCTTTGGTGACGTTGCCATTGGCATCTTTCGCATTCACTTCCCACAACGACGACCAGCAGCCGACATCGCTCCAGCCCGCAGTCAGCGGTACGACGCAGGCGCGCTGGGTTTTTTCCATGACCGAGTAGTCGATGGAGTTGTCCGGGCAGCAGGCGAAAGTGGCTTCGTCGATGCTCACGGTGTCGGCGTCCTGGGCGCTGCGCTCGAGGGTCAGCAGGCAGGTGTCGTAGATGTCCGGATCGTGCTTTTTCAGCTCTTCGAGGAAGCGGCTGGCGCGGAACAGGAACATGCCGCTGTTCCAGAAGTAACCGCCGGACTGGACGTACTCGGTGGCGCGTTTCACGTCCGGTTTTTCGACGAAGTGCGAAACGCGGCTGACGCCTTCGGGCAGCAGTGAATCGTTGGTCGACTTGATGTAGCCGTAGCCGGTTTCCGGTTTGGTGGCCGGGACGCCGAACAGCACCATTTCGCCGTTTTCGGCGGCGACGGTGGCCAGGGCCAGGGCACGTTGCAGGGCTTTCTGGTCTTCCAGCACGTGGTCGGCCGGCAGGACCAGCATCAGTTCGTCACGACCTTCGTTGACCAGCATCATCGCGGTCAGGGCCACGGCCGGCGCGGTGTTGCGGCCGAACGGTTCCATCAGGATGCGCTGGGTTTCGAGTTTGCGCGCGGCCAACTGCTCGTT
Source organism: Pseudomonas sp. YuFO8 (assembly GCF_035065025.1). NCBI lineage: Bacteria > Pseudomonadati > Pseudomonadota > Gammaproteobacteria > Pseudomonadales > Pseudomonadaceae > Pseudomonas > Pseudomonas sp. YuFO8. The sequence goes on from NZ_JAXDEQ010000001.1 coordinate 264,680, forward strand.
GACGATGAAACGGTGGTCCTTGTTGCAGACCACGATCGGCGTGTCCATGCCGTCGAACACCAGGCGTTCCAGGGTTTGCTGGAACAGGGTGTGCTCGCCGGTCAGGGCCAGGAACTGTTTAGGGAACTGCTTACGGGAAAGCGGCCAAAGACGTGAGCCGCTACCACCTGACAAGATCACCGGAATCATGTTGTTACTCCTTGAAAATCGTTTGGTTAGGCTTTTGTGGGAGCCAGCCTGCTGGCGATGGCATCACCTCGGTACATCGACAAAACCGAGTGGCCTGCATCGCCGGCAGGCCGGCTCCCACGGAGCCGGGTCAATTCGGGAAAATGATTAGCGCGTCGATACCGGGCGTTTTACCCAGACCGGCGACAGGCTGCTGCCGCTGCCGGTGACGTACAGCACGGCGGCTTCACCGCGTTCCAGGGCGACCGGTTTCACGTCGCCGACTTTCGTTGCGCCATCGTATAGCGCCAGGCTGACTTTGACCGGGTTGATTTCACGCTCGCCACGGCCCTTGGCGGCCACGTTCGGGACCACGTCGGTCTTGCCGTCGGCGGTTTTCAGGGTCAGCGCCTTGTCGCTGAGGTTCTGCACGCGCACCAGGGATTTCTGCTTGTTCTTGAACGGCGGCTCTTCGATCAGTTGCGGTGCGCCGCTGGCGTTGTTGACCAGGGTGTAATAGTGGTCGCCGGCCAGTTTCACCGGCAGGGTCTGGCTGCCGACCTTGGCGCTGTAGTCACCGCCCGGCATGAAGCTGAAGTCGCTGCTCGACAGCGGCGCGACATCGCTCAGGTTGGTGCTGCCGACAGTGGCGCTGACTTCTGCGTTGCTGGCGTTGTAGATCCGCACGAAGGACGAGCCTTTCGGTGCGGTCGGGCCGTACAGTGCGGCATCGCCACCGGCGAAGGCCTGCATCGAAAGCACACTCATACCAGCAACCAGTGCAAAGGTCTTGGCGAGACGACGAGGAGTAGTCTTGAAAGTCATGGTAGTACCTCTCTCTTTCAGTTTTGCGCCCGGTCGGGCGTCTCGGATTTAGTGTTGATGGCTACGTTTTGTTGGCGGGCGCCGGCTTGTTTAAGCTCTGCGACCCACTGCGGGTCGGCGTCGCCGATTTCGTTGTTCACAGGCAGATAGCGTTCAGGAAACTCCCAGATCAGCACTTGTGGCGGGCTGTTCTTGAAAGCGTCGCTTTTGAGGTAGCTGAGCATCGGCAGGATCGGGCCGTGGCCGTCTTCGGCGTAATTGACCACGTCGCTGCGCAGCGCTTGTTTCAACGCGCCGACGAAGTTCCAGTTAGGGTTGGCGCTGTAGCTGGTGCCGATCAGTGCCACGGGCACTTCGGTGTTGGCGAACAGGGCGTCTTCAGCGGCTGGCTGGTCATCAGCGGCAACGGTGTTGCGCTTCTGCAGAGGCTCTTGCGCCGGCATCAGGTTTTCGAACAGCGGGTCCAGTGGCAGGAACAGACGCAGGTCGCCCTTGTGGGTGATTTTCTCCGCAGGCTCGGTGACGAAGTTTTGCGGTTCGCCGCTCAGCGGGTACTTGTCGGCAATGGTCCTGGCCAGGCGGTTGGCGGCGATCTCGGCGCCTTCCGGAGTCCAGTGGGTGTCGGTGCGCAGGAACACTTGCTTGCCGTCGCGCTTGGCCGCTTGCAGCGGGCCCAGCAAATCAGGGGCAAGGATGTGGTCGGCGGCCAGACGCTTGTGGAAGTCCTGGTAGAGGTTGGCGTGGATGCTGGCCGGTTTCACCTCACCGAGGTGTTCCGGGTACAGGCGCACCTTGGCCGGAACCACCGCCATCACCAGTTTCACACCCTTGTCTTTCAGGGTCTGGCGCACGCCTTCGACCAGCGCGTAGTTGCCTTGCAGGTTCAGCTCTTCGTTGACCGTCGGATGGAATTCTTCATCGCTGTACAGCCACTGGTCGCGACCGAGCACGACGCCCGGACGACCCTCGTTGAACAGCTTGAAGTCCAGCGCGGCCCAGAGGTTGGTGCCCAGGCGCTTGATCGGGAACTCGTCGTCGTAGTGCGTCTCCACGGCCTTGGTCCAGCGGCCATTGAGCACCGTCGCATCGGCGTTGGTGCTGAAGCCGAGGAAGCTGCGGACCGACCACAGGCCCAGGGCCAGCAGCGTCACCAGGAACAGGGCGATGTAGAAGATGCGTAATGAGCGGGTCATGGTCAGATCCCTCAGAACTGGAAGTAAAGGAACGGCGAGAAGCTTTGCGCCGAGAGTTTGAGAATCGAGGCGATGAACAGCAGCAGTACCAATGCGCGCATTGCGTAGCGCGACCAGTCAGCGGTCCAGTAGGCCGGTTGCACCTGGGCATCGACGCCGACGGTGTAGCCAGGCTGGTGGATGCTCGCCGGGTTATCACCAGGCGCGGCCTTGATCAGGCCGGGTTCGCTGGCGGCAGGGCCATCGGCATCGACATTCACTTCAGGCTTGGTCTTCACTGGCGGCTGGTTGCTGTAGAAATCACGCAGGCCGAAGAACGCCAGGGTCACGTAGGCCACCACCAGGGTTGCGATTTGCAGGCCGGTGAGGCTGGCCTGGTTGAGTTCCGACAGCGACCACTCGCCGAAGCTGAACATCGCGCCGTACATGCGACCGGCCACGTGCAGGTTTTCCGCACGGAAGATCACCCAGCCCATCACTACCAGCAGGAAGGTCAGTGCCCAGCGAATCGGGTTGAAGCTGCGTGGCGAAGTGTTCAGGCCGAGGGCTTTCTCGATCGCCAGCCACATGCCGTGCCATGCACCCCAAACGATGTAGGTGATGTTCGCACCGTGCCACAGGCCACCGAGCAGCATGGTCAGGAACAGGTTGCGATAGGTGGTCAGGGTGCCTTTGCGGTTACCGCCCAGGGTGATGTACAGGTAGTCACGCAGCCAGGTCGACAGGCTGATGTGCCAGCGGCGCCAGAACTCGGTGATCGACTGGCTGATGTACGGCTGCTTGAAGTTTTCCATGAAGCGGAAACCCATCATCAAGCCCAGGCCGATGGCCATGTCGCTGTAGCCGGAGAAGTCGAAGTACAGCTGCGCGGTGTACGCCAGGGCGCCGAGCCAGGCGTCACCCGTGGTCGGGTTTTGCAGGGCGAAGCAATGATCGGCCACTACCGCGAGGGTGTCGGCGATGAACACCTTCTTGATGAAACCCTGCATGAACCGCGTGCAGCCCTCGGAGAACTTGTCGAGGGTGTGGGTGCGGTTGTTGAACTGGTCGGCGAGGTCGCGAAAACGCAACACGGGACCTGCGATCAGGTGCGGGAAGATCGCCACGAACGCCGCGAAGTCGATCAGGTTGCGGGTCGCCGGGGTATCGCCACGGTAGACGTCGATGATGTAGCTGATGGACTCGAAGATGTAGAACGAGATGCCGATCGGCAGCAGCACATGGGTCAGGATAAACGGCTCCAGGCCCACCGAGGTCATCATGGCGTTGATGCTGTCGACGCCGAAGTTGGCGTACTTGAAGTAGCCGAGGATGCACAGGTCGACCGCCACGCCGAGCAGCAGCCAGCGCTGCGCCGGTTTGGTCCGAACGCCTGCGGCGCCGACTTTCAGGCCGATCCAGTAGTTCCACAGCGTGACCGCCGCGAACAGTGCGAGGAAGTCCACACGCCACCAGGCGTAGAACACGTAGCTGGCGATCAGCAGCAGCAGATTGCGATAGCGTTGCCCGCTCAAGTAGTACAAGCCGAGAAAGATCGGCAAGAACAAAAACAGGAACACGTTGGACGAAAAAACCATCCCGATCTCTCCTTGTTTGAAGCTACATTCAAGGGCCAACGGCCCCCCCAAACCCCCCACGAAAAACCGGGGGCACATTGCATTCAAAAACCACCGCGATCCCTGTAGGAGCTGGCTTGCCAGCGATTCGGTCTGACATCCAACATTGATGTCGACTGACACACCGCATCGCTGGCAAGCCAGCTCCTACAGGGGGAATGCGTCGTTCTAGGAACCCTTGCCCTTTTCGTTGGCCGGGTCGTAGACCTTGGTCAAATCCCCGCCCAGGCGGAAGGTCTTGAACGGTTGCATGTCATGCTTCTTCTCCAGCACCTCCGGCGCGCAGGTGTAGAGGGTGCAGAACGGTTCGAGCCAGGCGAATTTCGAGTCGACTTTCAGGTCGGTCATGTCCTGTTTCTTGCCGTTTTTTTCCTCGAACTCATCCGGGTCTTCTACCCCGGCGAGTACGCGATCACCCAGGCGTTTCAATGCGCCGTTGTTTTCCTGGCGCAAATCCACACCATTGACCTGGGCGAAACTGGCGATCATCGCCAGCGGCGGCAGGGCATAGTTGTGATAGGCGAGGGCGCGTTGCTGGCGCTTGAGTTCGTTCGGCAGATAACCGTCCGCATCAACCTGATTGGCGCCGACCTTGTATTCCTTCACGGCCCAGTCGAACAGGTCGCGGCGGTTGGTGGCGACCGAGGTCGCCATCACCGACCAGGCGGCCCAGTACGAGTGGTTGTTGGTTTTTTCCAGCGGCAGGTTGTCCCAGTCGCTGACCACCTGGTCGGCCATACGGTTGAACCAGGCTTCGATCAACTGCGACTCCTGCTGATGGTTGGCCAGCGGGTGGGAGTCGGAAAACTTCAGGCGAATGTAGGACGACGCCATGCTGCCCAGCGCCCATTTGCGCATCGACTTGCCGGTGTGGTTGAAGTCCTTGGACATCAACGCATCGGCCTTGGCCCACGCCGTCAACCAGTTCAGGGTGCACTCCAGCTGTTCCGGGCGACCGTCACGCATGAACTGCATGACGCGCTTGCTGGTGCCGCGCTCGAGCTTGGTGATGTCGGCGGTGCTGTCGCGGAAGGCTTTTTCCGACTGCACGTTCAGTGTTGAACGGGCCTTGTCCGAACCTTCGTACTTGCTGCGAAATTGCAGCGAGCCGGTGTAGGGCGTCGGCATGGCATCGCAGCCTTCGCTCTTGTCGCCGGTTTTGACTTTCTCGATCGGCGCAAAATAGCCCTGTGGCGGGCGCAGTGGCGCCGCGGCCTGGGTCGCACCGGCGAACATCGCCAGGCTCAACAGCGTCAGTGTTGCAAGTTTCGGATTTCGCATAGCAGACCTCATTGCCCGGCTGAAGCAGTACGTTGCTCAGCGTTCGGGAATACGTTGCGTTTGCAGATTTTCGCTTCGACTTTCTGTGGCGCGGTGCCCGCTTTTTCAGGGCCCTGGATTTCGACGGCCAGCAGGTTCTGCGAGGCCCAGTCTTCGTCCGTGCGCAACTCGAAGGCGAAACGTCCGTCAGTGTCGGAGGTTTCCGGTTTGTCGATCTTGATGTCCTCGTGGCGCCCGTTCATGTACCAGAGGGTGGCTTGCAAGGTTTTCACCGAGGTGTCGGCGAAGCGGATGTCGACCTGGTGACTGCTGTTTTGCAGGTTCAGGTTTTTGCTGTTGACCATAAGCTCGTTCTTGCCCGGCTTCAGCGTGGTGCTGGCCGACATCTGTGCATCCTTGCCTTCGCAACCGTTGTCCAGCAGCGCCATCATCTGGCGGTAGATGGTTTCCTGGTCGAGGCGATAGAGCGGCGAGAATTCCCAGATGAGAATCTTCGGCGGGTTCTTCTGGAACTCTTCGCTGCCCAGGTACTGCAGCATCGAACCTTCCAGGCCACCGCCGGGGAACGCCACGTTGAGAATGTCGGCGCCGATGGCCTCTTCGAGGAAACCGGCGAAGTTGTAGTTCTTGCCACTGTGGCTGGTGCCGACCAGGGTGATTTCCGGATTGCCGGAATCGCCGAACAGATCGCCATCGCCTGCTTCGCCTTTCGGCTCGGTGGTGAATTGATCCATGTACTGGATCGCGTAGCTGGTGCCACAGAGTTGACCAGCCATGTTGTGCAATGTTCCGGTCTTGCCCATGCGACCCGACTTGTGGGTCTCGAATTCACGCTTGGGAATGTCGGCGAAGGCCGGGATCTGCTTGACCTTTTCCGCCACGATTTTTGCCGTGCGCTGGGCGCCGTATGGCGTCCAGTGCTGGTCGCCACGGAAGTAGAAATCGTGGGCGGGCAGGGTGTCGGGCAGCGACTCGTTGGTCAGCGGCGACAGGTCCGGTACCACGTAACCCATCTGCGCGAAACGGCCGAGCATGGTCTTGTAGTTCTTCAGCGCCTTGTCGAAATCGAAGCTGGCTTTTTCTGCCGGGTTCAACTTGTTGCGGTTCACCAGGCCACGGGTCGGCTGGTAAACCACCACCAGCTCCACGCCTTTGCTCTTGAACGCATCGTGCAGTTGCTTCATGCGCTTGTAGCCGGCAGGTGTGGTGTCGAATTCGGTGCGCAAGTCTTCTTGCGTACGGAACAACCAGTCGCCCTGGGCCTGTACCAGCGTGGTGAAGTTCTGCTGGTAACGCGTGGTGTAGTTCTTCGCGTCGTGGGCGGCGGGGCACAGGCTGCAGCACGGCTCGGCGCTGAATTTCGGTGCTTGCACTTCATCGGCGCGAACACCACCGCTGGCGGCGAGAATGCCGGCGGTCAGGGCCGACAGGCTGAGTAATTTGATCAAGTGTGGGTGCATAAAATTATCCTCAGTCCCGCATTTCGGTCTGGCGTTCGACAGGGTCGATCAGCACGGCTTTCTGCTGGCGCACCAGCAGGTCGAGAATTTCATCCTGGCGCTCGCCGAGAATCCCCGAGAAGCTGATGCCGCTGGATTTGGTCGGGGCGAGCATGGACACGCGATACAACTCGACGCTCAGCGGCGAGTCGATGGACAGTGGGCCACTGCCATTGGCCGCCAGTTCACCGCCGACCACGATCAGCGACACCTGGGCGTCGAACGGGTCGAGCTTGATGTCACGGTCGGTGTTGGTCAGGTCCTTGATGTGGCCGTAGACGCCGGTCAGGCCGTTGGCCATGGCGACGTTTTCGTACAGGCGAATGTTCACGCTGTTACGAATGCGGATGCCGTGACGACGGTTGCTGATCACCTTGTTGCCCCACAGCAGGTTGTCGGCACTCTCGTAGAGGGTGATGCCGTCGGTGTGGTTCTGGTAGATCTCGTTATGGGCGATCAGGTTGTTCACGCTGTTACGGTCGATCACCAGGCCCGACAACTTGTTGTCGTAGCTGCGGTTGTTGAAGATGAAGCTGTCGTTGACCTCACGGGAAATGATGATCCCGTGCTTCTTCTTGGTCCCGAACACCGTGTTGTCGGCAATGATCAGGCCGTGGGAACGGTCGTGGGGGTCGATGCCGTAGACGATGTTGTCTTTGTAGGTGTTGCCCTTGACCACGAAGTCGCGGGTTTCGTAGCAGTAGAAGCCGTACCACATGTCCGAGAACTCGGAACCGACGATCCAGCCGGTCGGCTCAGGACGCTTGAGTACCTTGGCCATGTTCGGCGTGTACTGGGAAATACTCACGCCGTAGGACTTACTGTTGGCGTAGCCGAAACTGGCGATCTTGCTGTTGGCGATGTAGGTCTCGGTGCCGCCCCAGGACAGCAGGAACGGACGGAATTCCTTGGGCGACTTGAAGGCCGCCGGGCCGTTGGCCTTCTCACTCCAGCCAGTGATTTTGGTATCACGCACGAACAACTGGCCGTCGTTGACCAGGAACGAGCCGGCCTCCTGGGACAGGCGCAGTTCCTGGGTCTGCTTGTCGATTTCCAGGATGCCCTTGTTGCCCACCACGATCGGCAACTTGGCCAGGAATACGCCCGGCGAGGTTTCGCTGAAGTACTGCTTGGGCAGCTTCTTCGCCAGGTCCTTGAGGTTCATGTAGCCGTCGTCAACGAAGATCGCCTGGGGGATGCCGTGCTGGCGCACGACCCACTCGGCCATCTTGTTGTCGCCGCCGATGAAGTCCTTCAGGGCGTCTTCCTGCATCATGCGGCGCACGCTGATCTTGCCGGCCTTGCTGCGCACGACTTTTGCGGCGATGGCTTCGGCGGTGTAGCCCGAGGTGTCCGGCAGTTTCGGCGTGGCCAGCTCCAGCGGCGCGGTCGGTGCGCTGCTGACGGTATAGGTCTTGGCCTGTTGCAGTTCCTTGGCCATGGTGGCCGGCTTGGCGGCCGGCTCCACATTGGCGAAGGCAGTCGCGCTGGCCAGCAGCAGGGCGCCGGCGAGCAAGGTCAAGGACCCTTTCTTGGCACTGTTCATGTCGGGGACTCCCTTCGCAATGTGCATCAGAAGCGCCAGATCACGTCGACGAACGCGCGGTGCATGTACGAATCGACTTCCTTGCCGTAGGCGTCGCCCGGCTTGAACACACCGCCACGGAAGCGCACCAGGGCCGAAGGCTCATCGATCTTCTGGCTCAATGCCGCCGGCAGCAGGCCTTGCTTGAAGTACTTGGTGACCACCAGATCCATTTCCTGGCCGAGGTCTTTATCACCATCGTTCAGTGGCAGGGACGTGCTGGACAGCACCGCGCCGGTGACGTCGTCGGTGTTGTTCTGCACGGCGTCGATGCCGTTGCTGGTGATCGGCTTGTTGCCGTCGACGCGCCAGAACTTGTGGTAGATCAGGCTGGCGTCGTACTCGTCGTTGAGCATCCACGAACCGAACAGGGTGGCCGATTGCATGTTGTTCATTTCGCCACGGAAGGCTTCGCCGAAACGGTGCACACGCGAGCGGGTACCGGTGTAGCTCGAGCGGTTGCTTTCCAGGCCGTTCTGTTCGTAATCGGCGCTGGCACGGGCGTAGGCCGCACCGACTTGCCATTGCGGATCGAGGCGCAGACGTACGCCCAGGTCGGTGGCCCAGCCATCGACATCGCCGCTGTGCTTGGCTTGCGCCGGTGCGGTGCCATCGGCGTTCAGCGGGTTGACCGTGTCGCGGTCGCCGCTCATGCCGGTGATGCTGCCCCAGTAGTTGACCGTGTTGGTGTTGCGCCAGTTGTAGGCGTCGCTGTTGGCCTGCAGGCCCAGCCAGCTGATATCGCCGTTCTGTTTCTTGTCCAGCGAATCGCCGGCCACACCCGGCTCTGGATAATCGAGCTTGCCGTCATCGTGGGTGTGATGACCGCGAATGCCGGCCCAGTGGCCCGGTGTCCATTGGTATTCGGCATCGGCGTAGGCGTGCAGGCGATCCTTGTCCTTCGGCGCCAGTTCCTTCAGGTCAGTGCGGTACTCGCTGAAGCGTTCGGCGATACCGGCGTTGGCGCGCAACAGGGTGGTGTCGAAGGTCCAGTTCAGGGCTTCGATGTTGGTGTCGCGCCATTGACCGTCGTCGTTGTGCAGACGCTGGCGGCCGAATTTCAGGATTTCGCCAGGGTAGGGCGTGAAGCCGCTGTAGCCGACCCAGAACTCGCGCATCGCCAGGTAGTTCTTCTTGGTCTTGCGGTCATTGTTGACGGTGTTTTCGGTGCCTTCGGATTGCTGCAGGGTATCGGTCTCGATGATGTCGGTGGACGTCACGGCTTGACCCATTGCATACGCGCTCCACGCGCCGCTCTCGCCATACACCCACGGGCGCAGGTCGAGGCCCAGGCCATTGACGTCGCCGCCACTCTGGGTGCCCAGGTCTCGGTCGTCTTCGGACTGGCCGGTGATTTTCACGTCCAGGCCGTAGTTCTTGGTTTCTTCAGTCATCGCCGCCAGTGTCGGGCACGACCAGATCAGCGCGAATGTCAGGCCGATTCCGGCCTTCATGAATGGATTCAACTTCATAGGGATTCCTCGCCGTCTTCTTCTTGCAGGGCGTGCAGTTGCAGCGTGTTCTGGCTCAAGTTGCCGCGAACCGCCTGTTCCTGTTTCAACAGGCGCTGGGCCTCGGCCAGCTGCGCAGGCGGCAGTTGGGCTTCGAGGGTTTGCGCAAGCTCGGTGGCTTGCGGGGTGTTCTGGGTCTTGGCCAACTGGCTGAAGACGTATGCATTGAGCGGGTCAGGCTTGGTGCCTTTGCCTTGGGAAAACAGTTGGGCGATGGCGAAGTCGGCGCTGTTCTGGCCGTTACGCGCAGCGGTCAGCAGATGATCCAGGGCCTTCTGCGGATAGACCTTGCCCAGGTAGCCACGGCGATAGATCTGGCCAAGGTAGTAATCGGCGGCGACTTCACGGCCGACGGCTTTCTGGAAGTGTTCCTCGGCGACCTTGGCGTCGGCCGGGACCATCTTGCCTTCGTAGTAGAGCTTGCCCAGCAACAGCTCGGCGCGCGGTTGGTCGGCGGCGCGGCCGTTGTCCAGGTACTTCATCATCTGGTCGACATCGCCGAGTTCCGGGAAGTCGTAGATCAGTTGCGCGAGGGTGACCCACGAGGCCGGGTAGCCTGGAGCGATGGGTTCAAGCAGCGACTGCGCGGTTTTTTCGTCGGGCGTGCCCAGGGTCCGATCGGCGAGCACGCGGGCGACGCTGTCGACACGCTGAGCGGAAACGGCGCCGCGACTGTGAGCGGCCTGCATCTGCTTGATCAGCTCGGCCTGTTGCTCCGGCTTGGCCTGTTTCTGGTAGACCGTGGCCAGTTCGACGTAGCAGATGTCGGTGGTGTTGAGCGCCGCCTTGCAGACCTTTTCCACTTCGTCGAGGTGCTGGTCGTAGGTGCCCTGGGTGCGATACAGCAGCACTTGCGCCAGGCCCGCTTCCGGCTTGCCTTCGGCGCGCCATTGGCTGATCTGCTGCTGGGCGTCGACGTTGGGGAAGCTGTGCGGGTATTGCAGGTACAGCATCGCCAACGGGATCAGGGTGTTGCCTTCGCCGGCGGCCGAGGCTTTTTTCAACAGGCCTTCGGCTTCGTGCTGTTCGGCTTCGGTGGAGCCGGGCTTGGCCACCAGCAGGCGACCCAGGCGTGCCTGGGCCCGCGGTGAAACGCTGGCCGCGGCGCGGTAAGTCGCTTCGGCCTGTTTCATCTGCGCCGGGTCGCGGCTGTCGACCTGAAGATCGGCCAGGCCAACCTGGGCTTCGCTGTAGCCCAGGTCTGCCAGTTGCTGGTAGTTCGCCGCGGCAGTGGCGGTATCGCCGCGCTTGAGCGCTTCGTTGGCCAGGCGCTGGTCGGGCAGGCCGGCGCAACCGGCGAGGCTGACTGCCAATGCCAGCGAGCACACCATCAATCCTATGTGGGAGCCAGCCTGCTGGCGATGCATTCGACTCGGTGTTCCAGCGGTACCGCATTGATCCAATCGCTGGCAGGCCAGCTCCCACAGGGACTGCGGTGTTCTTGGAATTGGTGGCGTCGTCACGTGCATGTCCTCCGGTTACAGACCAGCAGCCATGGCTTTGTCGATCAGCCAGTTCAGGTTCGGGCCACGGTCGCTGTTCACTTCCACCGGACGGCCGGCGAGGCTGCTGTCCAGGGCTTCGTCAGGCTGGATCAGGACGCGGATGTCGGATGACAGGTCGGCGCTTTTCAGGCTGGTGCTGCTGACGATCTTGCCGGTGCGGGTCTTGTCTTCGCCGGCGATCTGGAAGCGCACCGGGGTGCCTGGCAGAACGTCGCCGAACTGGCGATAGGAGAAGCGCGCCTCGACATTGGCTTCGGTATTGCGTGGCACCAGTTGGAAGATCACGTCGCCTTTGCTGGCGTACTGACCGTCGGCGACCATTTGCTGGGCCACGGTGCAATCGCACGGCGAGGTCAGGGTGCCGGTCATCTGCTTGCCGAACAGCTCTTCAACCTTGGCCGGGGCCAGTTGATCGTCTTCCAGGTGACCCTTGAGCACGTCGAGCATGCTGGTGCTGAAGGTCGCCAGCGGTGCGCCTTTGGCTGCAACGCCATCGCCTTTCACCAGGCTCTGCACGGTGCCGTCGCGGGGCATGGTGATGTTCACGCCCGGCACGCTGACCAGGCCGGCCTGGGCGTGGCTGACGAAGTACATGCCGTACACCGACTTGAAGATGAAGCCGAACGCCGCCAGGCCGACGACGAAAACCCCCAGGCTGAGTGTCACTGCTTTCATGCGCCCGAACGCGCTCATGCCGTGGCCGCCGTCCTTGATCTTGCGCGCCTTGGTGAAGTTGTCGCGCTGCAGGGTCGCCAGCACTTCGCCGATGGTGACGATGTCGCCCGCCAGGTGCGAAGTGATCAGGTGGCGCAAGGTCGAGATGTCCTGCGGTTCCAGGTTCTGGAACTGGCAGCCGGTACGACCGGTCTCGCGATCATGGGAGCGCACCTGCAATTCCACGTCCATGGCCAGGCCGAGGTTGTCGATGACGAATTGCAGGCGGGCCTTGTACTTGTCGCCGATCTTCAGTGGCAGTTGCCCGGCATTGAAGGCCAGGCCACCGGCGGACAGGTCGATCACTCGCGCTTCGACCGGCGTACGGTCAGGGCCGAAGAAACGCAGCTTGGCCGGGATTTTCACTCGGGCGTGTTGGCGCTGGGCTTCGGATTCATGCACTACGTTGGCGTTGACGGCGGTATTCATATGGGCGATTTCCTGGTTAATTCAATAAGGGGGCGGTCAGACCATCATCAGCAGCACGGCGACAAAAATGCTGCCGGCGGAGAAGGTCATGGTCCGAGACGACCAGGTGTTGAACCAACGTTGAAAGCTGGCGAGATCACGGGTCAGGGAAGTGGGCTGGCGAGTCCAGGACTGTTGGTCGAGGCGGAAGAACACGTAGATCTTCACCAGCGCGCCGACGATCTGGTTGTAATAGAGAATCGCCGGGTATGCCGGGCCGATCCGGTGGCCGGAGCAGGACAGCAACAGGGTCAGGATCAGGCGGGTGATGCCGATCCACAGCAGGTACACCAGGATGAACGCGGTGCCGTACTTGAAGCTGGCGATCAGCGCCACCGTCAAGCCCAGCAGGGAGGTCCACATCGACACGCGCTGATCGAACAGCACCACCGAGGTGAACGCACCGAGGCGTTTGACCCCAAGGCCGAGGGCCCGGGAGTTCTGGCGCAGGTTGTTGCCGTACCAGCGGAACATCAGCTTGCGGCTGGCCTTGATGAAGCTCTTCTCAGGCGGATGCTCGACGGTGTTGATCGCCGCGTCCGGCACGTAGAAGGTGTCGTAGCCCAGGCGCATCAGGCTGAACCAGCTCGACTTGTCGTCGCCGGTGAGAAATTTGAAACGACCCAGGCGCCAGTGTTGCAGCGAGTCGCTTTCCACGTCGGCGATGAATTCCGGGTTGGTCACCACGGTGGCACGGAACACCGACATGCGCCCGGTCATGGTCAGCACGCGCTTGGACAAAGCCATCGAGCACATGTTGATGTGGCGCTGGGCGAAACGCAGCTTGTGCCATTCGCTCATGATGTAGCCGCCGCGCACTTCGCAGAACTCGTTGGTGGTCAGGCCGCCGACGTTGCCGAACAGCTGGAACCACGGCACGGTCTTGCGCACTGTGCCCTCGCCGAGCACGGTGTCGCCATCGATCACGGCCACCACGGCGCGGTCATCCGGCAGGTGGCGGGAGATGGCGCGGAAACCGTAGGCCAGGCCGTCGCGCTTGCCGGTGCCGGGAATGCGCACGAAGTCGAGCTTGACCCGGGCAGGCGGGTTCATCCGGTTCCACAGGCTCTTGACCAGCAGTTCATCGGACATTTCAACGATGGAGCAGACCACGGTGGTTGGCAGCTCGCAGTCGATCGCTTCGCGGATCACCGAGCTGTAGACCTGCGCGGTGGTCAGCGCATCGATACGAAAACTGGTGACCATCAAAAAGACATGGGACGGGTCCGCCGCCTTGCCCAGCTTGCGCACTTTGCGCCGCAGGTGCGGGTAGACCACGTACAGGAACAGCATGCCGCGCAGAAAGTGCGTGGCACCCATCGAGTAGCGCCAGATACCGACGATACCGATCAGGAAAATGAAGTCCTTCGACTCGGAGTCGAACGTGGACACAGGCAGCGCCATGGCGATGCCCATCAATAAACTCAGGTAGAACAGCCAACCGGCGGCCTGGAGTAGGCCGTGCTTTAGCCTGTGCATAATCTGCATCCGTCTCGATCTCGGGCGAGCCTGTGGGGTGGCCCGATGGGGTTAAGGCAGGCTTGTGAAAACTGGCGGCACCCGTTCTGGATGACGCCAGAGTCCCTGTAGGAGCTGGCGAAGCCTGCGATCTTTTGATCTTTAGCCATCGCCTGCGCCAAAAGATCGCAGCCTGCGGCAGCTCCTACAGATACCGCGTTACCAGCAGATGCCTTCAGTCCGGCCAGTCACGCTGGTGGCCTTGGACATGAAGCCGACCAGGTCGATCACCTGCTTGCCGTGTGGAACGTTCTGCACCAGGGCGCGGAATTTCTCGTCACGGTTGCCGAGGATGATCACGTCGGAGTTGTTGATCACTTCGTCGAAGTCGGCGTTGAGCAAGGACGAGACGTGGGGGATCTTCGACTCGATGTAGTCCTTGTTCGCGCCGTGAACGCGGGCGTATTCGACGTTGCTGTCGTAGATGCTCAGGTCGTAGCCCTTGCCGATCAGCATTTCCGCCAGATCCACCAGCGGGCTTTCGCGCAGGTCGTCGGTGCCGGCCTTGAAGCTCAGGCCCAGCAGGGCGACTTTGCGTTTGTCGTGGCTGGAAACGATGTCGAAGGCGTTCTGCACCTGGGACTCGTTACTGCGCATCAGCGAGTTGAGCAGCGGTGCTTCCACATCCAGGGACCCGGCGCGGTAGGTCAGGGCGCGCACGTCTTTGGGCAGGCACGAGCCGCCGAAGGCGAAGCCCGGGCGCATGTAGTACTGGGACAGGTTCAGGGTCTTGTCCTGGCAGACCACGTCCATCACTTCACGACCATCGACGCCGACGGCCTTGGCGATGTTGCCGATCTCGTTGGCGAAGGTCACCTTGGTGGCGTGCCACACGTTGCAGGTGTACTTGATCATTTCGGCAACGGCGATGTCCTTGCGGATGATCGGTGCGTCGAGTTCTTCGTACAGCGATTGCAGAACGTCGCCCGAGGCCTTGTCGAACTCGCCGATGACGGTCATTGGCGGCTGGTCGTAGTCGGCGATGGCGGTGCTTTCGCGCAGGAACTCAGGGTTCACGGCAACACCGAAATCGACGCCGGCCTTCTTGCCGGAGCAGTCTTCGAGAATCGGGATCACCACGTTGGCCACGGTACCTGGCAGCACGGTGCTGCGAACCACGATGGTGTGGCGGGTGGTCTTGTCACGCAGGACAAAACCGATCTCGCGGCACACGGCTTCGATGTAGTTCAGTTCCAGATCGCCGTTCTTCTTGCTCGGCGTACCGACGCAGATCATCGACAGGTCGGTGTCGCGAATGGCCTCGGCGAAGTTGGTGGTGCCACGCAGGCGACCGGTCTGGATACCCTGGGCCAGAAGTTCGCCCAGGCCTGGTTCAACAATCGGCGATTTGCCGGCATTGATCATATCGATCTTGTCTTTGGCAACATCGACGCCAACGACGTCATGGCCCCGTGCAGACAGGCAGCCGGCACAGACAGCGCCTACGTAACCCAAACCAAATATGCTGATGCGCATCGCATTTACCTCAGTGTTGATCAAGCCATTAGATGGCCGGAGTTAATGGTGTTCAGCGGTTATAGTGCACGCGGAAGTTACGCCTGGCAGGCGCGACAATACCGCGTGCTGGCATAAAAGTTCCGAGTGTCTAAATAAGTGCACTCAAGGTGTGCGCAACTAGGCCTTGTTGTTATGACTTGCCCTGTTATGCAGCGCGTCCTCTGTTCAGAAGAAGTTCGTGCAATGTTCCTGCACGCTCGATGTCAGGCCGAAAGCCCGTAGATCAAGCGTTTTGGTGCCCGGGTGGGCACGTTTATAGGGACGCGGCCTTGGCCTTGCAGGGGATATTAATGGTGCGTATCTCCTGTGCGTTCTGGTGTTGCCCAAATCAGGGGGTTAGTCAGTGGAAGTTAGTATTGCAACTTCACTACATGGTTCCCTGATCTGCGTAAGTTATCTCGTACATCCACGGCGAGAATCGTTACCGGTGGTATGAGCGGTGCATCTGGACATAGTTCCGGCCCGCTCATCACGAAATCTGAAATTTCTTGAAATATTGTCAAAGATGGCACTGCTCTCAAATTGATAGCACTTGCCGTTTCGCCCTTTATATATAGGCGGATTATTGGAGGGGATAGTTTTTTGCCACTATCGATAATTTTTTTCGGTGCCACTACTGAAAAAAATGATCGAAGTCGAGTGAAACTAAAGTTAGAAAATTGACAGGTGGTATTTTGGCGTCATAAAAATGACGAAAAAAGCGAGGGATTTCGAGGGGATCAGTGGGGGCGCACGAGGGGAGTTGGAAGGTCGTGCGCCGACCCGTTGATTTACTCTGGTGCGTGGTCGCGCAGGAACACCAGGTTGTCCGGTTTAGACTGTTCGGCGCTGTAGCGATAGCCCTGAACATCGAACTGCTTGAGGGCTTGCGGGTCGTTGATGCGTTCTTCGATGACGAAGCGGCTCATCATGCCCCGGGCCTTTTTCGCGTAGAAGCTGATGATCTTGTACTGACCGTTCTTCAGGTCCTTGAACTCGGTGTTGATGATGCGTGCGTTCAAGGCGCTGCGCTTGACCGCCGAGAAATACTCGTTGGACGCCAGGTTGAGCAGCACGTCATCGCCCTGGTCGGCCAGGGCTTCGTTCAGCCATTCGCTGATCCGCGTACCCCAGAAGGCATACAGGTCCTTGCCCCGGGCATTGGCCAGTTTGGTGCCCATTTCCAGACGGTACGGCTGCATCAGGTCGAGGGGACGCAGCAGGCCATACAGGCCGGAGAGCATGCGCAGATGTTGCTGGGCGTAGTCGAAGTCGGCTTCGCTGAAAGTTTGCGCATTGAGCCCGGTGTAGACGTCGCCCTTGAACGCCAGCAAGGCCTGCTTGGCGTTGGCCGGGGTGAAGGCGGGTGTCCAGCTGCCGAAGCGGGCGGCGTTGAGCCCGCCGATCTTGTCGGAAACGTGCATCAGTTCGCTGATCTGCGCCGGGGTCAGCTCGCGCAGCTGCAGGATCAGCTCCTGGGAATGGTCGAGGTATTGCGGCTGGGTAAAGCGCTGGGTCGCCGGCGGCGTTTCGTAATCGAGGGTCTTGGCGGGGGAAATCACCGTCAGCATGAAGTCGTCTCCTTTAATCGTGGCGGCGATTCTAGGGGGTTGACCGTGTTGACTCCAGCTATCGGTGCGATAGGTGATCGGTGGCGTCATGGGACAAGATCGCAGCCTCGCTTCGCGAGACAGCTCCTACGGGACCGGGTTGGCTTGAAAATGGACCGTACCCGGGAGCGGGTTGGCTTGAACTCGGAACAGCCCCCCCTGTAGGAGCTGTCTCGCGGAGCGAGGCTGCGATCTTTTGATCTCCCCGCGATATAGTGCCGCCCGGGCCCGGTTATGGAGACTTCCCATTGCGCATCGTTTTTCTCATCTCGATCTGGCTATTTAGCTTCGGCGCCATCGCGGCACCCGGTGAAGTAGCAACGCTGGATCGCAGCACCTGGCCGGAAAAACTCGACAACCCGACCCTGTTCGATGTCGCCTCGCGGGCCGAAATCCTCATGTTCGCCCGGGTGCTGCTGGCCAGTGAAGCCCTGGACGAGGCGGCGCTGGCGCAACGCCTTGGCTTGCGCACCATCAACCTGGAGTCGGTCAATCGGGTTCGCCAGCGCCTGTGGCAACGCCTGCTGGCCAACTACAACTTCGCTCAGCAGAGTTGCGACCAGGACGCCTCCTTCTGTTTCCTGGTCGAGGACATGGCCACCTTGCGCGAGCAGGCCGGCAAGTTCCAGCTCAGCGAGGACAGCTACTACACCCGATGGTCCGAGCCGAGTCGCCTGTTCCACACCCAGTACCTGGATGAGCAACTGCGCAAGGCGGCGCTGTTCCCGCAAACCAGCAGCGAAGTCGATCGTTTTGGCGACTATGAACGCAATGGCGACGGCATGCATGATCGGCTGTTTCTAATGACCTTCGACAGCGCCGCCAATGCCACGCCGGACAATACCGACTGGATTGCCGAGTACCTGCGCAAGGCCAACCTCAGTGGCACCTTCTTCGTGCTCGGCAAGGACCTCCAGGCCCGTTTAAACGAGCGCTCGGTGGCCAGCCTGCAGTCGACCTGGTCAACCCAGTGCATCGGCGTGCAGGGCTGGGAATTTCGCTCCCACAGCCACTGGCAGGACTGGCAGGACTCGGTACGCCGCAGCGTCGAGCTGGCCAAAAGCAAGCTGCCGGAGAACTTCGTGCCGCTGTTTCGCCCGCCCGATGGCCAGCGCCGCGCCGACGCCGCCGCTTTCTTCAAGGCCCAGGGCTTGCAGGTCGCCCTGTGGGATATCGATGCCCAGGACGGTGCGGGCAAGCTCAAGGGCAGCCAGAGTGCGCAACGGGTGCTGACCCTGATGCTGCTATGGCGCCACGGGGTGATCAATTTCAATGTGAAGCAGGAGGGGGTGAAAACGGCGTTGCCCTGGCTGATCACACAAACGGCGCAAAGCGGGATCGGGTGGGAAGACTGTCAGGAGGGATTTCGCTGAAAACCGCCAAAGCCCGTAAACATTGGGTGAAAGGCGATTTTAGAGGTGATTTTGCTGCAGGTTGACTTCCGACTGTAAACGGGTGATGGCAGTCCGCCAAGTGTTATTGGTCATTCTGAAAAATAAACTTCAAAAAAGCGTCAAAGTACTTTTTTCTGTCATGGGTTTTGGAGTATTACGAAGACAGACCGCCGAAACCTGCAACACAGGTGGCGTCTCCCAAGACCCGCATGTATGCAGAACACTTGAGTCCCCGCAGGTGTATTCGGTAGTCACTTCGAGGCGCAGCACCGCCAAGGTATTGCGTCGACTGGCTCCCACAAAGGTGACCGAGTATGGATGATCACGGACGTAGCTCTTCTTCCAACCAGCCAATCCTTTATGTACTCGATACCAACGTATTGATTCACGATCCAAACGCGCTGCTTAACTTCGAAGAACACCACGTCGCGATCCCGATGACCGTGCTTGAGGAACTCGACAAGCTCAAGAGCGGGCATCACAGCGTTGCCGCCGAATGCCGCCAGGCCATCCGGCTGATCGACAAGACCCTGGGCGATGCCTCACCCGAGGACGTCGAGCAGGGTGTGCCGATCCAGCGGGGCAAGAGCGGACCCAAGGGCTTGCTGTCAATTCTGATGAGCAAGCACGCCGAGCCGAACCTGATTCTGCCCGAGCACCTGAACGACAACAAAATCATCAACCAATTGATCGACCTGCACGCGCGGGACCCACAGAAGCCCGTGGTGCTGGTCACCAAAGACATCAACATGCGTCTCAAGGCCCGCGCCTGCGGGATCGCGGCCGAGGACTACAGCACCGACCAACTGGTCGACGACGTATCGCTGCTGCCTAATGGCTACCACAACATGACCGGCTCCTTCTGGGACCGCGTGAGCAAGGTCGAAACCCGCCAGGACCACGGCCGCACCTGGCATCAGGTACAGCTGATCGACAATCTGCCCGCAGTGCATATCAACGAGTTCATCATCGACGAGCAGGGGTTCGTTGGCTGGATCAAGGAGATCGAGGAGGACAAGCTGCTGATCCTGGACCTGCACCAGGAACCGCTGCTGCACCAGGAAGCCTGGGGCCTCAAGCCGCGGGACATCTATCAGAGCCTGGCGCTGTATGCCTTGCTCGATCCGGACATCCACCTGGTCAACCTGTCCGGTGCCGCAGGCTCGGGTAAAACCATCCTCGCGCTGGCCGCGGCCATTGAACAGACGATGGTCAGCAAGCGCTACCGCCGCATCATCGCCACCCGCAGCGTGCAAGGCCTGGACCAGGAGATCGGTTTCCTGCCCGGCACCGAAGCGGAAAAAATGGAGCCTTGGCTGGGCGCCATCACCGACAACCTCGAAGCCTTGCACATGGATGACGAAAGCACCCATGGCAGCGTCGACTACATCCTCAGCAAAGTGCCGTTGCAGTTCAAATCCCTCAACTACATCCGGGGCCGCAGCTTCCAACAGAGCCTGATCCTGATCGACGAATGCCAGAACCTCACGCCGCACCAGATGAAAACCATCATCACCCGTGCCGGCGCCGGTTCAAAAGTAGTGTGCCTGGGCAACCTGGCACAGATCGACACCCCTTACCTGTCCGCGACCAGCTCCGGGCTGACCTATCTGACTGAACGCTTCAAGGACTTCCCGAACGGGGTGCACATCACCCTGCAAGGGGTGCCACGTTCGATCCTGGCCGAATACGCCGAATCGCATCTGTAACCTTCACCCAAAACCGGGCGGCCCCAAAGCCGCCCGGTTTTTTATGGCCGACAAAAACCTTGTAGGAGCTGGCTTGCCAGCGAAGGGGGCCTTGAAGCTTGCATTGAATTCAAGGCCCTCATCGCTGGCAAGCCAGCTCCTACAGGAATGCGGCCATCCGATAATCTGGCGTGCGGAAATCTGACCCACAGGTTTACAATCGAAACTCCTGATCAGGAGTAACCCCGTGCTGACTCATCTCGATTCCCAAGGCCGCGCCAACATGGTCGACGTCACCGAAAAAGACGTGACCTTCCGTGAGGCCACGGCCCAGGCGCTGGTGCGCATGCTGCCCGAAACCTTGCAAATGATCGTCAGTGGCGGTCACCCCAAGGGCGACGTGTTCGCCGTGGCCCGCATTGCCGGCATCCAGGCGGCGAAAAAGACCAGCGACCTGATTCCGCTGTGCCATCCGTTGATGCTGACCGGGGTCAAGGTCGAACTCAGTGCCGAAGGCGAGGACAGCGTGCGCATCGTCGCGTGCTGCAAGTTGTCCGGGCAGACCGGTGTCGAGATGGAGGCCCTGACCGCCGCCAGCGTCGCCGCCCTGACCATCTATGACATGTGCAAGGCCGTGGATCGCGGCATGACCATCGAAAGCGTGCGCCTGCTGGAGAAGGTCGGCGGCAAGAGCGGGCATTTCCAGGCGGAGCAGCCATGAACGTCACCGTGAAATTTTTTGCCCGTTACCGCGAAGCGCTGGGCGTCGATGCGGTAAAGGTCGAGGGCGACTTCGCCACCGTCGACGACGTACGCGCATTGCTGGCCCAGCGCGACGGCGCCGAAGTCTTGAGCGAGCAGAACCTGATGTGCGCGCGCAACGAAGACCTGTGCCAGCTCGACGAACCGGTCAGCGATGGCGATGAAGTGGCGTTTTTCCCCACCGTGACCGGGGGCTGAGCCATGGCCATTCGCGTGCAATCGACCGCGTTCGACCCTGGTACCGAAGTCAACGCCATGCACGATGCCAATGTCGGCGTCGGCGCGGTGGTGAGTTTCGTCGGCTACGTTCGCGACTTCAATGACGGCCTGGATGTCGCCGGGATGTTCCTCGAACATTATCCGGGCATGACCGAAAAAGCCCTCGGCAAGATCGCCACCGAGGCCGAGCAGCGCTGGCCCTTGCTCAAGCTGGAAGTGCTGCATCGCATCGGGGCCCTGGAGCCCGGCGAGCCCATCGTCTTCGTCGGCGCCGCCAGCGCCCACCGCCAGGCGGCCTTCGACGCCTGCGCCTTTGTCATGGACTACCTGAAAACCCGCGCCCCGTTCTGGAAAAAGGAAAACACCAGCGATGGGCCGCGTTGGGTCGAGGGGCGCGATAGTGATCATGCGGCGGCGGATCGCTGGAAGCGGTAATTCCTGCGGCGTTTTTTAGTCAGTCTTCGCGAGCAAGCCCGCTCCCACAGTGATCTTCAGTGAACACAAACTCTGTGTACGACACAGACCCCTGTGGGAGCGGGCTTGCTCGCGAAGAGGCCATCCGCTTCACCCAAGAACCGCTTGATTGACCACCCGACCATCGGCCGGCACGCCACCCATTTACCCGATTGACGCCAAATACATAAAAGTCCAGTATGGAATTCCAAGTATAAAAACAGCTTCAAGCTCCGAGCTTCAAGCTTGGAACTGCTCTTCTTCGTCTTGCCAAACCAACAACAACCCGCGAGAGAACGAACATGAAGAAACTCCCCCTCATCACCGGTCTGGCCCTGAGCCTGTTGGCGTGCAGCACCCTGTTTGCCGCCGAGAAAACCCTGCGCATCGGTATCGAAGCGGCCTACCCACCATTCGCCTCCAAGACCGACAAAGGCGAGATCGCGGGCTTCGACTACGACATCGGCAATGCCCTGTGCGCGCAGATGAAGGTCAAGTGTGTGTGGGTCGAGGGCGAGTTCGACGGCCTGATTCCTTCCCTTAAGGTGAAGAAGATCGACATGGCCCTGTCGTCGATGACCATCAACGAAGACCGCAAGAAGTCGGTGGATTTCACCCACAAATATTACTTCACCTCGTCGCGCCTGGTCATGAAGGAAGGCGCGGTCGTAGATGACCAATACGCCAGCCTCAAGGGCAAGACCGTGGGCGTGCAACGGGCGACCACCACCGACCGCTACGCGACCGAAGTCTTCGAACCCATGGGCGTCAACGTCAAGCGCTACAGCAACAACGAAGAGATCTACATGGACCTGGCGGCGGGCCGCCTCGATGCCATCTTCGCCGACACCATTCCCCTCAACGACTTCCTGTCGATGCCCCGTGGCAAGGGCTACGCCTTTGTCGGCCCAGAGCTCAAGGACCCGAAATACGTGGGCGAGGGCGCCGGGATTGCGGTCCGCAAGGGCAACACCGAGCTGGTCTCGGAGCTGAACACCGCGATCGACGGCATACGCGCCAGCGGCGAGTACCAGAAGATTTCGCAGCAGTACTTCAAGTCTGATATCTACGGCGAGTGATCAATTGTTCTCGGGGCTTTCTCGCGAAGGCCCCACTGCATTGCAGCTTCTCGATGGCTGCAGATTGAGCGCCAGTACGCTCGCCAGCACGATGACCATCCCACTGATGACCATGATCGACGGGCGCTCAGCCAGAACCACCGAGGCCATCAGCATGGCCGTGGGCGGTATCAGGTAAAGCGAAATTGAAGCGCGACTCACGTTACTGTGAGTCAGTACGTAGGCCCAGGCGAGGTACGCAAGGGCACTGGGGAAAATACCCAGGATAAGCACCGCCAGGTTGGCCGACACCGAGGCGTTCTGCACTTCGCTCCACAAGCCCGGTGCATACACCAGTAATAATGTGGTGCCCGACCAGATGGTGTAACACACCATCGTCAGCCCGTCGTAGCGATGGGAATGGCGTTTTTGCAGGGCGAAATAGAGACTCCAGGACAAGGCCGCCAGCAGGATCAGCAAGCCGTGCGCATCCAGTTCTCCAAAGCCACGATCACCCGTCACCACCACCCCCGCACCGAGCAGGCCGCACAGCACACAGATCCACTGCCAGCTGTTGACCCGGTCCTTGAACACGAAATGCGCCAGTATCGTGCTGAACAGCGGCGTGGATTGCGCAAGCACACTGGCCGCGCCGGCGCTGACGCCTCGTTGGCCGAAGTTGAGGGCGATGTGGTGCAGGCTGACAGCAAAAAATCCCAGCAAAACCAACAGTGGCAGATCTTTCAGGCGAGGCAGGGAAATACCCTTTACTAACGCCACCCCGGCCATGAACGTCGAGGCGATGAGAAAGCGGATCAGCGCCAGATGACCCGGCTCGTAAGCCCCTAACCCGATGCGGATGCCAATGGGGGAGTAGGCCCAGCAGAGGATCACGAAAACCGTCGCCAGGGCGATTTTTACGCCAGGCCTTTCGGCGAGGCGGCGTAGAACAAAATCCATAAGGCTTCCTCTGTGTCCGGCGGAAAAAGGCGTAATGCAATGCCGACACTCGAATTATCAAAACCCTATGAATTCACTACAAGTGACTTAAACTGACTTAAGTATTCACTTTGGCTGAGCTATGGAACTGTCCCAACTGCGCATGTTCAACACGGTTCATCACCTGGGCAGCATCGCGCGCGCGGCCGAGGCGCTGCACTGTGTGCCGTCCAATATCACCGCGCGCCTCAAGTCCCTGGAGCGTGAACTCGGTACGCCGCTGTTTTCTCGCGACGGCCGAGGATTGCGAATCACCCCCGCCGGGGAGGTGTTTCTTGAGTACACGACGAAAATTCTTGGCCTAGCCGAAGAGGCGCGCAGGGCGTTGGCACCCGGCAGTGCGCCTAGCGGTCCTCTGCGCATTGGTGCCATCGAATCCAGTGCCACGGGGCGATTGCCCAGGTTACTGGCCAAGTACCACGAGCTTTATCCACAGGTGATGCTGGAGTTGAGCACCGGAACCTGGGCTCAATTACTCGACGACACCCAGCATCGTCGGCTGGATGGGGCGTTCGTGGCGGTCAACGTTGATCGCCCGGGACTGCAGCGGGAAGTGATGTACCGCGAAGACCTGATTCTCATCGCATCCGCCTCCCATGGGCCTTTGCGCAAGGCGGCGGACCTGCAGGGCAAGGCGATTTTCATGTGGCCCCCGGGTTGCCCGTACCGCTTCGCGCTGGAACAGTGGCTGTTGCGCCATGACCAGGTGCAGCCGATTGTCAGCATCGCCAGCTACGGCACCATCGTTGGCTGTGTCAGCGCTGGTGCCGGCGTCGCGCTGGTGCCCCGGGGAATCTACGAGCAGTATGGTCTTAGCGCAGGTTGCCAGGGCTATGAGTTCCCGGAACTGACGAGCATCGACAACCTCTTTTACTGGCACGAAAGCGCGGGCCGGCACCCGGCTCGCGAGGCCTTTGTGAAGTTGTTGCAGGCCGAGTTCGAGGGGCCGGGGTCGTCAGGGTTAATCCCGTCTTAACCGGCCTGTCGTCTATTTCCCCACAATCCGCCAGTGCGCTCCAGCCCTCTCAAAGGTCAAGGCCAGCGTGTAAACTGGCGGGCAATCGATAGTCAAAAGGGAAACACGATGAGCGAGGAAACGATGCGTCTGGGCCGTGAACGGCGCTACCTGGTGCTGTTGGGCATCATCTGCCTGGCGCTGATCGGCGGTGCGCTGTACATGCAGGTGGTGTTGGGCGAGGCGCCGTGCCCGTTGTGCATCCTGCAGCGTTATGCACTGTTGTTGATCGCGCTCTTCGCGTTCATCGGTGCGGCCATGCGCACCCGTCGCAGCATCACGGTGCTGGAAACCCTGGTGGTCATTTGTGCCCTGGCCGGCGTCGGGGTGGCGGGCCATCACGTCTATACGCAGTTCTATCCGGCCGTCAGTTGTGGCATCGATGTGCTGCAACCGATAGTCGATGGCTTGCCGCTGGCGAAGATCTTCCCGCTGGGCTTCCAGGTCGACGGTTTCTGCTCCACGCCGTACCCGCCGATCCTGGGCTTGTCCCTGGCGCAGTGGGCGCTGGTGGCCTTCGTGCTGGTGGTGGTACTGGTGCCGTTGTTGACGCTGCGCAATCGCAAGTCGCTGCGCTGATAGACCCGAAACGCCCCGGTCCTCGATGAGAGGGCCGGGGCGTTTTTGCATTTCCGGGGTCTGGTGAAAAGACCGTGACGAGCGGCAACGAGGGGTGCGACAAATGTGCGACATGTTGTCACATCGCGAGTGTCGCACGGCGCTTTCGAGGGTTGGATTGGTGTGGCGTCCTGCAATGAAATTGGCGTGTTTGAGCGTCGCCTGATATTTGCGGGGTCAATCGGGAACAGACAGTTTTAACAGGTTGTGGCGATTTGCCAGAGCCCTTGTCATACCGGGGCTAGGGCTGGGTTTGGCACCGTGTTCGAGCCTCTAAGGCTGTCTGAATCGAGGGTGGTAGCCCTACTATTTTTGGTGTTTTTGTTGAGAATCAATTTCGATAAGATGCGCCACTTTTACACAATTGAGTCAGGATTGTTGCGGTCAGGGATAAAAATTATTTCGGGATAAGACATGGTTTATAAAACGCTACATATCTACAATCGCCCGCACTGAATTCCCGGCACTGCTCACCCAGGCTCTGGTGCATGAGTGGCACGAGGGTGTCGAGAGGCCTTTTGGCCTCATGTGACGCCCAGGTGTCGGTGCCTCCAACTATCCGCACCAAATGGAATTGGGCTGTAACAAGGCCTTTGACCACGAATTCGAATAAGAACTCACCGCTGGCCCAGGATTTGTCGAAACGCCTCTGACGCTCGACGGGCAAGCCCTTATTCAATCCAAGAAAAATGCCAACCCTTGGCAGGGTGAAGTGTTGGCGATCAAAACCCAACTGCATTGCGCAAGCTGCTTTAGAGGTCGTGAGATGAGTAAAAACAGGTACCCCAGACTACTAGGCTTATTGCCGCTGCTCGGCACGTTGTTGCTGGGAGGCTGCAACATGACCTTGCTCAATCCCACGGGCCAGGTTGGCCTGGAACAGCGAAACCTGATCATCACCGCCACGCTGCTGATGCTGTTGGTCGTGGTGCCGGTCATCGTGATGACCTTCCTGTTCGCCTGGAAATACCGCGCGTCCAACACCAAGGCGACCTACACGCCTAAATGGAACCACTCCACCAAGATCGAGATCGCGGTGTGGACTGTTCCGGTGTTGATCATCATTGCCCTGGGTTACATCACCTACAAGTCGACCCACGAGCTGGACCCGTACCGTCCGATCGAATCCGACGTGAAGCCTGTGACCATCGAAGTGGTCGCGCTGGACTGGAAGTGGCTGTTCATCTACCCGGAACAAGGCATTGCCACGGTCAACAAGATCGTGTTCCCGGCGCACACGCCAATCAACTTCAAGATCACCTCCGACGCCGTGATGAACTCGTTCTTCATCCCGGGCCTGGGCGGCCAGATCTACGCGATGGCGGGCATGCAGACCAGAATGCACCTGATCGCCGACCGCAACGCTGAAATGGACGGCATCTCTGCCAACTACAGCGGTGCCGGTTTCACCGGTATGAAATTCAAAGCGATCGCAACTTCCCAGGAAGATTTCGACGCCTGGGTAAGTGAAGTCAAAAAGGCACCTAAACAGCTTGAACAAGCTGAATACGCAGCCCTTTCCAAGCAGAGCCAGAACAACCCAGTCGAGCTCTACTCCTCGGTGACGCCGAACCTGTTCCAGATCATCGTCGACAAGTACGAAGGCATGAAACCTGGTCCTAAGGTCAAGCACGAGAAGAAAGAGAAAGAAGTGGCCGCTACGGACATGAACTCGCATTCAGCTGCCGGGGCAGAGGAGTAAACGATGTTTGGTAAATTAAGTTGGGAAGCGGTGCCGTTCCACGAGCCGATCGTGATGGTGACCATCGCCATGATCGCGCTCGGTGGTCTGGCACTGTTCGCGGGTATCACTTATTTCAAGAAGTGGACCTATCTGTGGACCGAGTGGCTGACTTCGGTCGACCACAAGAAAATCGGCGTGATGTACATCATCGTCGCCATGGTCATGCTGCTGCGCGGCTTTGCCGACGCCATCATGATGCGTACCCAGCTGGCCATGGCCACCGAGGGTTCGCCTGGCTACCTGCCACCTGAACACTATGACCAGATCTTCACCGCCCACGGTGTGATCATGATCATCTTCATGGCGATGCCATTCTTCACCGGCCTGATGAACCTTGCAGTGCCGCTGCAGATCGGCGCGCGTGACGTTGCCTTCCCGTTCCTGAACTCCCTGAGCTTCTGGCTGCTGGTTTCCGGCGTGGTGCTGATCAACCTGTCCCTGGGCGTCGGCGAATTCGCCAAGACCGGTTGGGTTGCCTATCCGCCGCTGTCGGGCCTGCAGTACAGCCCTGGCGTGGGGATGGACTACTACATCTGGGCGCTACAGCTATCCGGGTTAGGTACGACGCTGACGGGGGTTAACTTCCTCGCCACCGTGCTGAAAATGCGTACCCCTGGCATGAAGCTGATGGACATGCCGATCTTCACCTGGACCTGCACCTGGGCAAACGTGCTGATCGTGGCTTCGTTCCCGATCCTGACCGCTACCCTGGCACTGCTGACCCTCGACCGTTACATGGATTTCCACATTTTCACCAATGAACTTGGTGGCAATCCAATGATGTACGTCAACCTGTTCTGGGCCTGGGGCCACCCTGAGGTTTACATCCTGATCCTGCCGGCATTCGGCATCTTCTCGGAAGTGATCTCGGCGTTCACCGGCAAGAAACTGTTCGGCCACCACTCGATGATCTACGCCTCGGGCGCGATCTCGGTACTGGGCTTCATGGTTTGGCTGCACCACTTCTTCACCATGGGTTCGGGTGCCAGCGTCAACGCCTTCTTCGGTCTGGCGACGATGCTGATTTCCATCCCGACGGGTGTGAAACTGTTCAACTGGCTGTTCACCATCTACCAGGGTCGTCTGCGTTTCACCAGCCAGGTGCTGTGGACCCTGGGCTTCATGGTGACCTTCGCCATCGGCGGCATGACCGGCGTACTGCTGGCCATCCCGGGTGCTGACTTCGTCCTGCACAACAGCCTGTTCGTGATCGCGCACTTCCACAACGTGATCATCGGCGGCGCGGTATTCGGCTACATCGCAGGTTTCGCGTTCTACTTCCCGAAAGCGTTCGGCTTCAAGCTGCACGAAGGCTGGGGTAAAGCAGCGTTCTGGTTCTGGATCTCGGGCTTCTTCGTCGCGTTCATGCCGCTCTATGCACTGGGTTTCATGGGCATGACCCGTCGTCTGAACGCCACCACCAACCCTGAGTGGGTGCCGTACCTGTACGTCGCCATGTTCGGTGCGGTGATGATCGCCTTCGGTATCGCCTGCCAACTGATCCAGCTGTACGTCAGTGTGCGTGACCGCAACAAGCCAGAGAACATGTGCGAACACGGTGACCCGTGGAATGCCCACACTCTGGAATGGTCGACCTCGTCGCCACCTCCGTTCTACAACTTTGCCGTGCTGCCCAAGGCTGACTGCATCGACCCGTTCACCGAAGCCAAGGAAAACGGCACCGCGTACAAGGCTCCGGCCAGGTACGAGCCGATCCACATGCCAAACAACACCGCTACCGGTGTGGTCATGGGCGCTCTGCTGACCGTGTTCGGTTTCGCGATGATCTGGCACATCTGGTGGCTGGCAATCGCGAGCCTGGTAGGCACTGTCGCCTACTTCGTGATCCACGCTGCACGTGACGACCAGGGCTATATGGTCCCGGTTGAAACGATCGAGCGCATCGAAGCCGAGCAGCACAAGCGTCTGGTAGCGGCAGGGAAAATCCCGGCCACCGCCACCCGTGTTGAAACCTCGTTGGAACAGGCTTAAACCATGTCGAACTTAGTGACCAATGTTGGACACGCCCATGGTGACCATGGGCACGATGACCACCACCACGACTCGGGCGAGATGACCGTATACGGTTTCTGGCTCTACCTGATGACCGACTGCATTCTGTTTGCGTCGATCTTCGCGGTATACGCGGTACTGGTTAACAACGTAGCGGGTGGCCCGTCGGGCCACGACATCTTCGAACTGCCATACGTACTGGGCGAAACAGCTCTGCTGCTGTTCAGTTCGATCACCTACGGCTTCGCCATGCTGGCGTTGTACAAGGGCAACAAGAAGGCGGTGCTGACCTGGCTGGGCATGACCTTCCTGTTGGGCGCAGGCTTTATCGCGATGGAGATCAACGAGTTCCACATCTTGATCTCCGAAGGCTACGGCCCTAGCCGTTCAGGCTTCCTGTCCGCGTTCTTTACCCTGGTCGGTACTCACGGTCTGCACGTGTCCGCCGGTTTGATCTGGATGGCGATCATGATGTATCAGGTGCAGAAAAAGGGCCTGACGTCGACCAACAAGACTCGCCTGAGTTGCCTGAGCCTGTTCTGGCACTTCCTGGACGTGGTCTGGATCTGCGTCTTCACCGTTGTCTACCTGATGGGGACCCTGTAATGGCTAATGCACACTCCCATGACAGCCATGATGCTGGCCACGGCAGCGTAAAGTCGTACGCCATCGGCTTCATCCTGTCGGTGATCCTGACCGTCATCCCGTTCGGTCTGGTGATGTACCCGAGCCTGCCGAAGGCCACCACGCTGGCAATCGTTCTGCTGTTCGCAGTGATCCAGGTGATCGTTCACCTGTATTACTTCCTGCACCTGGACCGTTCCATCGCTCAGCGTAACAACGTGATCGCTTTCGTCTTTACGGCCATCGTGATCGTGCTGCTGGTTGGCCTGTCGCTGTGGATCATGTTCAGCATCCACACGTACATGATGGCGAAGTGAGGTAGACCCGATGTCGCTCAAGCACTTTATCCAAATCACCAAACCGGGGATCATTTTCGGTAACGTGCTTTCTGTGGCAGGCGGGTTCTTCCTGGCCTCGAAAGGGCATGTCGATCTGGCCGTGTTTCTGGCAGCCATGATCGGCACTTCCCTGGTCGTCGCCTCCGGTTGCGTGTTCAACAACTGCATCGACCGCGACATCGACATCAAGATGGAACGCACCAAGAACCGGGTGCTGGTCCAGGGCCTCATCTCCCTGAAACTGGCTCTGATCTATGCGACCGTCCTGGGTGTTCTCGGCGTTGCGTTGTTGTACAAGGTGGCCAACCCGTTGGCCGCTTTGTTCGCCGTGATCGGCTTCGTGATCTACGTCGGCTTCTACAGCCTGTACCTCAAGCGCAAGTCGGTTCACGGCACGCTGGTGGGCAGTCTGTCGGGCGCCATGCCGCCGGTGATCGGCTATGTCGCAGTCAGCAACACCTTCGACATGGCCGCGCTGACCCTGCTGGTGATGTTCAGCCTGTGGCAGATGCCGCATTCCTACGCCATCGCGATCTTCCGCTTCAACGATTACTTGGCCGCATCGATTCCGGTGCTGCCAGTGAAGCGCGGCATCCAGGTGGCCAAGAAGCACATCCTGCTCTACATCCTGGCCTTCCTCGTGGCGACCTTGATGCTGACCTTCAGCGGCTACGCCGGCATGAGCTACCTCGCCGTGGCCGCGGCCATGGGCATGTACTGGTTGTACATGGCCTGGACCGGCTACAAGGCAGTGGATGACACGGTCTGGGCACGCAAGCTGTTCGTGTTCTCGATCTTCACCATTACCGCGTTGAGCGTGATGATGTCCCTGGACTTCAAAGTGCCGACCGAGCTGCTGCTGACGTACGCGCCTTAAGATTCAGAGCTGCACCGAAAAGCCCCGCCTTCGAGAGAAGAGCGGGGCTTTTTGTTGGATCTGGGAATAGGGATTCGAAAAGACGGTTCGTCAGGAAGATGATCCGCTGCTTGCCTGACTATAGGCAACTTGCCTATAGTTTGCGCATGCGAACCGTATTCTTCGAAACCACATCCTTCACAGCGACCGTTGGAAACTATCTGACGGACGATGAGTATCGAGCGCTGCAAACCCATATGCAGCTCTATCCGCAAGCGGGGGACGTGATGCCTCGAACAGGCGGTTTCCGGAAACTGCGTTGGGCGGATGGGCGTCGAGGTAAAGGCAAGCGAGGTGGCTTGCGGGTTATCTATTATTGGCTTATGAATGATGGTCAGTTCTGGATGTTTGCAATTTATGACAAAGATGAGCTTGAGAATTTGACTGCCGAGCAAGAGAAGGCGCTCAAGAAAGCCATAGAAGCAGAGTTGAAAAAACGAGGTACCCCATGAAAAAACGCGACCTGTTTGCAGAGTTGATGCAGGGCGTTGATGAGATGGCGGCTCAACGCGAAGGCAAGATTACGTTGCGCAATACGACGGTGGAGGATATTCCGGCCCCCGAGGTAGGGGCGCAAGAAATCGTCGCGTTACGGGAAAAGTTACACATGTCCCAGGCCGTTTTTGCCAAGCGGATTCGAACCAGCCCCAGTACTTTGAGAAACTGGGAACAGGAAAAGTCGAAGCCTAATGCACAGGCAGCCTTGTTGATCAGATTGGTGGAGAAATTCCCGGATATGGTTGATCGACTGGCAGTGGTTTGATCGAGCTTAGCGAACACTTGAAAAGCCCCGAGTTTCGAAAGAAACCCGGGGCTTTTTCATTTATGCGCGGTTGCTGCACGGTGCATCGAGCACTTTCACCACGTCATCGATGATTGCCTTGCTCATGTCCTGCAGAAAGTGCGAGGCCCAGGCATGTCGGTCGGAGTCGCGGACCATGGCGGCGTCTGAGGCAAGCAGTTTGGCGAGGTGGAGCAGGTCGGAGGCGTGGGAGAGGGCAGAGATGACCGGGACACCGGCGTTGATGCGAAACAGTGGTTCGTTGGCGTGATAGGAGAAGGGGGTGAGGCCGATGGTTTTCAGATCTTGGGGAATGGTCATTGGGCTTCACCTCCTGCTGGTTGGTAGGTGGTGAATGACGTTTGAAGCGGACAGACCAATAGCATTATGAGTAAAGCTCCCATATCGAGTTGAGAGCTACCACGTTCGTTATCAGGCGAGTGGGTGGCAGCTGTGCGCAGGCTGATAAACCGGAGATACAGGAACCCGGCAGACCCGAAGGTCTCCCACGCACAGCCGCCATTACACGAATGTGCAGACACAAAAAAGCGCCGGCAATCGTGATTGGTGGCGCTTGTGCGCCCGTATCTTACCCGGGTTATCAGGCCCGGTCGCTGAATTGGCAGCGACGGGTCGAAGTTAGCGTGTGGATATCGGAATGCACAATCGTGGCCTTGTGCTTGCGGGGATGGGATTGGGCACCGCAAACCCCTGTGGGAGCGGGCTTGCCCGCGATGGCGGTGTGTCAGGCGACATTGATGCTGGATGTGACGGCCCCATCGCGGGGAAGCCCGCTCCCACAGGGATGGGTGGTGGTCGGTTATTTGTGTGATTTGTCCAGCAAGCGGAAAAACCGCTCCCGCACCTGCACGTGGTCACT
Source organism: Pseudomonas sp. YuFO8 (assembly GCF_035065025.1). Classification (NCBI taxonomy): domain Bacteria; kingdom Pseudomonadati; phylum Pseudomonadota; class Gammaproteobacteria; order Pseudomonadales; family Pseudomonadaceae; genus Pseudomonas; species Pseudomonas sp. YuFO8. The sequence continues at coordinate 297,172 of NZ_JAXDEQ010000001.1, forward strand.
GTGCGCCACATTGAAGCGCAGAAACTGATTGCCATCCGCCGCCTTGCTGAGCATGGTCCCCGGCGCCAGCACCAGGTCGATTTCCAGGCCCTTTCTGGCCAGGGTTTCGGCATCGAACCCATTGGGCAATCGTGTCCAGATGTACAACCCTTCCCCTGGCAGCGACGACACCGAACACCCGGCTTCGCCCAGCCACGCCGCCACCCGGCTGTTCGACTCGTAGAGCCGGTCCACCGTGCGGCGCATGTGCTTGGCGTAGCTGCCATCGCTGAGCATGGTGCAGATGATCTGCTCGGCCATTTCCGAGGTCATGCCGCCGCAGGCCATTTTCAGGGTCACCATCCGCGCTGCCAGTTGCGGGGACAGCACCGCGAAGCTGACGCGGCTGTTGGCGGTCAGGGTCTTGGAGAACCCCGAGACGTAGGACACGTTGTCCAGCCCGCTCGCGGCCAGGCGCGGCGTGCGGCGTTGCTGCATGTCGCAGTACAAATCGTCTTCGAGGATGTGGAAATTGTAGCGATGGCTCAACTCCAGCAAGCGGTAGACCTGCGCCGAGGTGAACGAGTGCCCGGTCGGGTTGTGCAGGGCATTGTTGGTCATGTACAGCACGGGGCGGTGGGCGATCAGCAACTGCTCGAGGGCATCAAGGTCCATACCGTCGCAATCGCGGCGGATGGTGATGACCTTGGCGCCGTGCCAGGCCAGATTGGTGTGCATCGTGAAGTAACAGGGGTCATCGAGCAGCACCGTGTCGCCGGGTTTGACCAGCAGGCGCATCAGCATGTCGATGGCTTGTACGGTGTTGGCGGTGGTGATGATCTGCTCCACCGGCGCTTCGATGCCCAGGGTCGCCATCTTCACCCGCAAGGCCTGGCGCAGTGGCAGGTAACCGCTGGCATTACCGTATTCACCCATGCGCAGCGTGGTGGCGCGAAGGGTGCCGCGCACGGCTTTGAGCAATTCTTCGGCAGGCAACCAGGAGGACGGCAGGAAACCGGCCCCCGGGCGCAGCGCGCCATTGTCCAGCAGCACCGCGCGACGCACTACGCTGAGGGTGTCCTGGGGCAGCAGGTCGGGGCCGGCGCTGGCCTGGAGGGTGGTGCTGGAACGGTGCACGTAATGCCCCGAGCCCTGGCGTGACACCACCAGGCCCTTGGCGCGCAAGCGGTCGAGGGCGTCGACCACCGTGGACTTGCCCACATGCATCAGGTCGGAGAGTTCGCGGATCGGTGGCAGCCTTGAGCCGTGGGGCAGGCCGCCCTTGGTGATTGCCACCGACAACTGATCGACGATCTGCTGCACCAGCGGCACACCCGGCTGGAACTCGATAGCGGCGATCACTGCGCGCTGAGCCTGCATTTTACTGGTCTCTCTGGCAGTAAAGTTCGTTTGATTCTATACGAACTTGCTCTGACCAAGACAAGCATCTCTTTCTACCATCGCCTTACAGAGTTTCTGGAGGGTCGACCTATGCCGGTTGATCGATGCCAGGTTCGTGAGGTGTTGCATGAGTGTCGAAACAACGGTCGTCGCGGCCAAGCCGGTCATCAACCTGCGCTTGTTCACCATCCGGATCATCACCGCCGTGTCGCTGTTTGCGGTGCTGGGCAAGGCAAACGTCTGGCTCGATACCGCCACCAACAGCATCCTGGCCCTGGGGTATCGGGCCTTGTTGCTGCTGTTGCCGTTGACCCTGCTGGTACTCGGCCGCCGCTCCTTGAGCGTTACGCTGCTGTGCGCCGCCATGGGGCTGGTGCTGCTGGCGATCACGAGCAACCAGGGCGTGGTCATGTTTGCCGCGGCGTTGTTCGCCTATGGCATTGCGATTGCCGGTTACCTGATCAAGAGCGAAGCGGCGCAGACCAAGGAGGGCGCCGCCTACAACCGTGTCGCCATGAACATGGGCAGCCTGCTGGCAGGGCTGATCCTGCTGTCGCCGCTGCTGACCCCGACCCTGTTCTTCCTGGGCGCCGCCGGTTTCGTCCTGTTGTGCCTGCCGATCGCCATGGGCGCGACCTTCACCTGTGACCCCGTGGTGGCCCGTCCCGCCAGCCAGGACGGCAGCGGCTGGCGCAACAAACTGCCTTGGGTCATCGCCGGCGTCATCATGGGCATAAAGCTGTTCGGCGTGTTCTCGATCCTGCCACAGGCGATCCTGCTCAAGACCGGCGAGCTGCCGGCCTGGTATGGGCTGATGCTGATCCTCAACAGCGCCGTGGTGGTCTTCGCGCAAGTGCCGGTCATGAAGCTGATCGAGAGCACCGGGCGCTTCAAGGTGCTGACGGTGATCGGCATCATTGTCGGCGGTTTTGCCGTGCTGTCGTCGCCTGCCGCGTTCCACGTCGACACCCTGGTCGGCGCGCTGATCTGGGTGGCGCTGCTGTCCATCGCCGAATGCGCCTTCAGCCACCTCGATTATTTCTCGGTCAAGCAGAACAACATGTTCGTCAAGGAAGTGTCCCTGGGCGTCGGCGCCGGGTTGACCGTGTTGATCATGCGGGTCGCGCCACCGCCCTATAACGCGTTGGTGCTGGCTGCCATCGGCGCTGGCGGGATCCTGGTCTGGTACTGGCTCAACCGGCAATCCATCGCGTCGTTGCACGACTGAGTCATCGCTGTTTCGGTTTTCACTTTGCAAGTCGGGGGCTTTATGAATACGACTTCATGCGTAGTAGTGGTGGGGTACAACGGCAGTCGGGTTCACGATATCCAGAAGCTGCGCGATCTGTGCAAGTCGCTGTACAACGCCAGGCTGATCCTGCTGGTCGAGCAGATCCAGCCCTATGACGATCAGGTGGCGGACCATGTCTGCAGCACTTCGCTGGCCGAGCAGGACGTAGCGGCCTCCCTCGAGCTGGTGGTGGGGTGCCTGAACGCCGATCGCTGGAAGCTGATCGGCGTGCTGCCGTTTTCCGACCGTGGCGTGCTGCTCGGTGCGGCGCTGGCCAGTCATTTCGGCTTGCCCGGTATTTCTCCCGCCGAGGCCCGAGCGGGGTTGGACAAACAGATTTTCCGCCAGCTCGAAGCTTGCGCCAGCACGGCTCCCGAAGATTACCGGCCGGTGGCTTCCAGCCGTATCGAGAGCCTGCCGGACCTGCGTCAGCGCGTGATCGAGCTGGGCGGCAAGGCGTTCATCAAGCCCGCCTGCGAAGGTGCCAGCCGAGGCTGCCGGGTCATCCGACACCCGTCCGAATGCGACGACGCGTGGCAGGCACTCAAGCCTTATCGCGAGGGCGGAATCGTACTCGAAGAGTTGATCCAGAACGCCCGGGAATACAGCTGGGATTATGTCGCCGGAAGTACCTGGATCACCGAAAAAACCACCACCGAAGGCGCCTACCGCGCCGAGATCCAGCAAGTGGTGCCCGCTCCGTTGGCGCCTGAGGTACAGGCTCGACTGAAGGCTGCCGGCCAGCACATGGCGGGGTTGGTTTCCCAGGACAACGGTGCCTGGCACAACGAGGTGTTCTACCGGGCCAACCATCGCACCTCGGCCGTTGAAACCAACATGCGCCCCGGGGGCATGCACATCTGGGACCTGGCGCGTCAGGCATTCGTCGATTTCGACCCGTGGGAGCGCTGGGTGCGCTGGGCCGTGGAAGGCCAGGTCGATAACCGGGAACCGGTGCCGCGCGGCTACTGCGGCATACGCCTGCTGCGGGCGAGCACGGGCGGCATCCTGCGCGATGTACCGGACATCCAGGCCCTGGCCCGCTCGCTGGACATCGACCTGGTGGAGGCGGTGGTAACCAAGCGCATTGGCGATGCGGTCAGCGCGCTGGTGAAAGACAACTTCTCGTTCATCGGCCACATCGTGTTGTTCAACGAAGACTACACACAGCTCAGCAATGACCTGCTGCGCCTGGCCGAGGCCGTTGAGTCGAGCATCGGGATCAACAGCCTGGCGCCACCTGCACGGATGCTGTGTTGAGCATCAGGGATCAATGTTTTTTGCAGTACTGATCAAGAGGTTTGTTAAATGATTGAGCACATGACCTGTGATGAGCGCTTCATCGCGCTGGCGAAGGAATTCGACTACGACATCTACGGCGAAAACAGCGTGGGCGGGCATTACGCTCCGCTGATTCGTCACCACGACGAGTTGCATATCAGCGGCATGGTGCCGCGGGTGAACGGCAAGATCCAATACCCCGGCCGGGTCGGCCTGGACCTCGACATGGCGGATGCGCAAGCGGCCGCCAGCCTCTGCGCGATGCGCGGGTTGGCGTTGATTGTCGATGCCATCGGTTCGCTGGACAAGATCAAATCGCTGATCAGGGTCTCGGTGTATGTGAAATCCACGGCGGATTTTGTAGACCTCAGCGAAGTGGCCAACGGCGCCTCGGATGTTTTCAGTCATGTACTGGGCGATGCTGGCAAACATACTCGCACGACCGTCGGCGTTTATCAGTTGCCAAAAAACGCGGCAGTGGAAGTGGACATGATCGTGGCGTTGCGACCTTCTGCGTTATAAGTCTGAGTTGTTCGGCTTTACAGCGATTAAATGTTCGCCTAAGGTCGGATAACTCAAGTCGGCAGAATAAGTTGGAACCCGAACATGAACAGCGTTCAAGGTGCGTTCTTTTCATATAAGGACTTTCGCCAAAGTCTGGTTCAACAACCGCTAAAACCACGGGTGTGGAAGGATGTTGAACTAACGGATATGCGCAAAAGCCTTGAGGCGAGCGATGTCGATATTGTCGCGCTGGCCCACGACGGCAGCCTCGACGGCTGCTCGCTGACCCCCGGAATGGCCGTGTCCATGCAATGGTTGATACCGGGCGCGGAACTCATCGGCCATGTTCATGCCTGGTGGCACCTGTTCATCATCCAGAGCGGCAACGGCACCTTGACCCTGGGCGATGCCGAGGCCGTGGGCGTTGGCAGTGGAGACGTGCTGCTGGTGCCGGCCTGGACCCGCCACGGCTTCGTCAACACCAGCGCCACCGAGCCGCTGGCCATGCTCAACATCAGCAACATGCCCCAGGCGCTGCTGCTCGCCAACCACAACGACAACGTTGGCCTGATCCCCCGCTCGCTGTAATTTCCCCCTCCGTTGCCCACCAGGGAGTCCGCATTCGCCGACTCCCTTTTTCATTTCTGCTGTACCCGCGTTGCCCCGTGGCAATTTGCCATCTGTATCGATGCAAACGGACAATTTCTGTATCTATTCAGCGCCCGGTCAACTTACTACGATCGCCTGGAATGCAACGGATTTATGTGTTTAGTTCAAGGGAGCGTTCTATGGAAAGCAACAAGCTTAAACTCTATGTGGGTGCGGATTTTGTCAGTGCTTTTGCCATGTCGGCGTTTGTGGCGCTCAAGGAAAAGCAACTTTCATTTGAGTTTGTCACGCTGGATTTAAAAGCGCGCGAGAACTATCAGGATAAGTATCGTGATATTTCCCTGACCTGCAAGATTCCCACCTTAGTTCACGCAGGTTTTGCGCTGTCGGAGTCTTCCGCCATCGCCGAGTACCTGGAGGAACTCGCCCCGGGACATACCAGACTCTTCCCGCAAGACATCCAGCAGCGCGCCCGGGCCCGCCAACTTCAGGCCTGGCTGCGCAGCGATTTGCTGGTGGTTCGCAAGGAGCGCCCGTTTGACCTGGTGTACTTCGGCAAGCAACTCGCGCCGCTCTCCGACGATGCCAAGGCCGCGGTCGAACGCCTGTTTTTCGTCGCCGACCGCTTGCTGGAGGAGGGCGCCGAGCACCTCTTCGGCGACTGGAGCATCGCCGACACCGACCTGGCGATCATGCTCAACCGGCTGGTCGCCCATGGCGATCAAGTCCCGGCGCGGCTCGCGGCCTATGTCCGCCGCCAGTGGGATCGCGACAGCGTTCGGGCATGGATGGACATCGAGCGCAAAGCGCCGGCCATCGCACCCGCTGTTGTTTGAGGCGACTGTCAGGGCAATCACCAGGAGCGCTGCCATGCAAGGACTGTCGGAGCACGAACGCTACAAACCCTATAACGCCCGCACCATTCGCGACACACCCTATTGGCACAAGCTGACGCCTGCGTTGCAGGAAGCCATGACGGTCGTGGCCCGGGTCATGCCGTTTCGAACCAATGAATACGTGCTGGGCACGCTGATCGACTGGAACAACATCCCGGACGATCCGATTTTCCGCATGACCTTTCCCCACAAGGACATGTTGTTGGCGGAGGAGTATGCCTCGCTCAAGCAACTGATCGAACAGGATGACGCCGCCGCGATCAAGCGGCGGATCGAGGCGATCTGGCTGCGCATGAACCCCCATCCGGCCGGGCAGCTGACGCACAACGGCGTGACCCTCGACGGCAAAGTCCTGCCGGGCATCCAGCACAAGTACCGCGAGACCGTGTTGTTTTTCCCCGGTGCAGGGCAGACCTGTCACGCCTACTGCACCTTCTGTTTTCGCTGGGCGCAGTTCATCGGTGAGGAAGAGCTCAAGTTCAACGCACGGGAATCCCAGGAGCTGGTCAGCTACCTCAAGGTACACACCGACGTCACGGATGTGCTGATTACCGGGGGCGACCCGATGATCATGAACACCCGCTCGCTGGCAGGGTACATCGAGCCGCTCCTGGATCTGCCGCACATCCAGAACATCCGCATCGGCACCAAGTCGGTGGCGTACTGGCCGCAGCGGTTCGTCAGCGACAAGGATGCGCCCGAGTTGCTGGCGCTGTTTCGGCGGATCGTCGCGGCGGGGAAAAACCTCTCGATCATGGGCCACTACAACCACCCGGTGGAGATCCGCCCGGCCATCGCCCGGCAGGCCATCGAGTGCATTCGTTCCACGGGGGCGACCCTGCGCATGCAGGCACCGGTGATCCGCCATATCAACGAAAATCCCGCCGATTGGGCCCATCTCTGGACCGAAGGCGTACGGCTCGGGGCGGTGCCCTATTACATGTTCGTCGAGCGCGACACCGGCCCCAGCCACTACTTCGCGATGCCGCTGGCACGGGCGTTCGAGATCTTCCAGGCGGCCTATCGCACAGTGTCGGGGCTGGCACGTACGGTGCGCGGGCCGTCGATGAGCACCTTCTACGGCAAGGTCCTGATCAACGGCATCGAGACCGTCGCCGGGGAAAAGGTCTTCGTGTTGCAGTTCCTCCAGGCCCGGGACCCGTTGTGGGTACTGCGCACCTTCTATGCGCGCTTCGATCCGCAGGCGACCTGGTTCGACGAGCTGCGCCCGGCTTTCGGCGAACGGGCTTTTTTCTTTCAGACCGAGGCCGAGTTGTTGCTGGCGCCTGCGCCGCAGTTGATACCGGTCCTGCTGCAAACGGCGTAAGCCGACGCTTAATTACTGGGGAGACAAGGACATGAGCGGTATCCCGTTTGATCAACGCGAAGGATGGATCTGGCTCGATGGCGAGTTCGTCGAGTGGTCCCAGGCGCGCTTGCATGTGCTGAGCCACGGCCTGCATTACGCAAGCACGGTGTACGAGGGCGAGCGCGTGTACAACGGCAAGGTCTTCAAGCTGCGCGAACACACTGAGCGGCTGTATCGCTCGGCGCAGCTGATGGACTTTGCCATTCCCTTCGAACCCGCCGAGCTGGAAGCGGCCAGCCATCAATTGCTGCAACGCAACCAGGTGGGCGACGGCTATCTGCGCCCGGTGGCCTGGCGCGGCAGCGAGATGATTTCCACCTCGGCGCGTTTCAATCGTGTGCATGTGGCGATCGCCTGCTGGCAATGGCCGAGCTATTTCGACCCGGCGGCGCGCATGGCCGGCATCCGCCTGAAGACCGCCACGTGGCGCCGTCCACCGCCCAGCAGCAACCCCTTCGAAGCCAAGGCGTCGGGGCATTACCAGATCGCCACCTTGAGCAAGCACGACGCCGAAAACCACGGCTATCACGATGCCTTGATGCTCGACTGGCGCGGCCACGTCGCCGAAGCCACCAGCGCCAATGTGTTCTTCGCCAAAGGGCGGACCTTGCATACGCCAGTGCCGGATTGCTTCCTCGACGGCATTACCCGCCAGACCGTCATCGAGCTGGCTCGGGCGCTGGATTACCAGGTGATCGAACGCACGATCCTGCCCACGGAACTGGGCGACTTCGACGAGTGTTTTCTCACCGGCACCGCCGCCGAAATCACCCCGGTACAGAGCATCGATGAACAGCGCTACCGACCGGGCAACGCCTGCAGTGCATTGATTGCCGCTTACACCTCAACCGTCAACGCCTGATAAACCGCCAGGAAACTCACCATGTCAGACCAAGGGATTGTTGCGTGCACACCTTATGTTTCACTGGGCCATCGCCACGAAGAATTGTCGAGTCGTGGCTGGACGGTGCTCACCCCAGGGGAATTCGCCCACGACGTTACGGGAACACTGCATGAGTTCGGCCCGATCATTCCGCAGTTCAATGGCCAGGTGGCGTTCGCCATCACCCGCAAGCCGGGCTACGAGGACTTGCCGTACTCCCAGAGCATGAACGGCATCGGCCCGCACACCGAAGCGCCGGTGTACGGCCCGCCGCCACGTTACCTGGCGCTGCATTGCCATACACAGGCGACTTGCGGTGGCGGGCATACGGGGCTGGTGGACGGCTACGAATTCCTCAAGTCGCTCGAGCAAACCGAGCCGGAACTGCGCGAGTGGCTCGATGACACGCCGGTGGAATTCGTCGCCACCGCCAAGCCCGGCGAACCGGCGCAAACCCGTGTCAGGGAATACATCCTGACCCCCACCGAGGACGGCGACATCTTTCGCTTCAGCTACAACCAGTTTCACTACGGCGATGTGAATCCGTCGAAGGAGGCGTTGCAGCAATCGCAGGTGGCCAACAGCACGGCGCCGCTGGCAAGATTTGCCGCGCTGGGCGAAGCGTACTTTGTCGAGCACAACATCCCGGTGCTGATTCCCGACGGGTGCCTGCTGATTTGGGACAACTGGCGGATGATCCATGCCCGCAGTCGATACACTGACCCGGCGCGCAACCTGACCCGCTACTGGCTGGCCTGATTTTTCCGTCGCCCTTCTTTTTTCCGCGTACCCCTGACGGGTACGCGTTCTACAGGTATTGCGTCATGCAAACAGCAATCGAGATTGCCCAGGTCGATCACCAACTGATCGTGCGGCTCAATCAGGCCTGGACCAAACGCGCCGGGGTCTGTGCGCCGGACAGGGGCCAGGTCAACGAAGTGTTCGACCCGGCACGCCCGGATTACCCGGAGTGCATGGTGCCGTTTTTCCATCACCCGACATTCCAGGCCTTGAGCGACGAGCTCAAGAGCAAGGTGATGACCTGGGGCTGGATCGGCTACAACCTGCGCACCGTCACCGCCGAGGAGCACGTGGTGAACCCGGCGCTGAGCGTCATCGCCCAGCAGTACCTGGGCAAGGACGACTGGCATTTTCGCGAGGCGATGCAGCAGACCCTGATCGACGAGCACTACCACACGCTCATGCACCTGCGCGCCATCGAGCGGACCAAGCTCGATCGCGCCCTCGACCAGGACCTGGATTTGCCGCCCTCGGTGACCTACCTGCGCCTCAAGGCCCTGCGTGAGGAACTGCCCGAACAATGGCAGCGCGACCTGGCGGCGATCACCTTCGCGGTGGTGGCCGAGATCAGCGTCAATGCCTACCTCGACCTGCTGGCGGACGACCAGACCATCCAGCCGCAGAACCGCCGCGTGGCCGAACTGCACAACCGCGACGAATACGCCCACAGCAAGGTGCTGGCCGAAGTCGCCAAGGTGATGTACGCCAACATGCAGCCCGAACAGCGGGAGTTTTTCGCCCGTCACCTTTCGGTGGCGCTGAGTGCATTCATCGCCCAGGACTACTCGATGTGGGAGGCGATCCTCACGCAGCTTGGGGTCACGGATGCCGGGTCGATCATCGCCGACACTCGCGAGAGCAACAAAAACGCCACGATCATGCGCGACTACAGTGGCCTGCATAAGCTGGCGCAGGACCTGGGCATCAGCGAGCAGATCGATTTCGATTTCCGTCCGACCCTCAAAGCCACCGCAGCCGCCTGAACCCGGAGGTGATCATGTCCGTTCCCCTGTACGAAGTGTTCGCCATCCGGGTCGGCGCCAACGCGCAGCGCACCGCCCGGGAGAACTTTCTCTACGATGCCTGCTGCGGCGACCCCAATGCGCCGATGCCCCTGGATTACTACTTCTGGGTGATTCGCAACGAGCATCAGGTGATTGTGGTCGACACCTGTTTTCAACCGGCCACGGCGGACCGCCGCAACCGTCAGATGTATCGCCTGCCGGAGGATTCCCTGCGGCAACTGGACATCGATCCGGCGCAGGTCGAGCACCTGATCCTCACGCACCTGCACTGGGATCATGCCGGCAACCTGGGGTTGTTTCCCAAGGCCACGGTGCATCTGCAGGAAGCGGAACTGCGCTTCTGCACCGGGCCGAAGATGGCCCATCACACCGTGAACAAGACCTACGAGGTGGAGGACGTGATGTCGGCGCTGCCGCCGCTGTTCGAGGGGCGCATGCGTTTGCACAACGGCACGGTGGAGGTGCTGCTCGGCGTGACGCTGCACGCGGTGGGCGGACACACACCGGGTAGCCAGGTGGTGCGGGTGCACACCGAGCGGGGCTGGATCGTGCTGGCGTCGGACGCGGCGCACCTGTGGGTCAATATTCGCCAGCGCAGCCCGTTTCCAATCATCGATGACCTGGCGCAAAGCCTTGAGGCGTTCAGCGAGATCAATCGCCTGGCCGACAGCGAAGACCACGTCATCCCCGGCCACGACCCGCTGATCGCCGAGCGCTTCCCGCATTGGAATGATGACCCGCATATCATCTGCCTACACCAAAACCCCCAATAACACGCAACCCCTGTAGGAGCTGGCTTGCCAGCGAAGGCGGTGTGTCAGGCACATCAATGCTGGATGTGCTGACACACCGCAAACCTGTAGGAGCTGGCTTGCCAGCGAAGGCGGGGTGTCAGGCACCTCGATGCTGGATGTGCTGACGCTTTCGCTGGCAAGCCAGCTCCTACAGGGGGATGTGTTTAGCCCTGGTTTTTGAGGAGGCGGGCCAGGGTTTGCAGCGCCTCATCAATCCTTGGCGAATACGGCGCTCCGCAACCTATGCGCATAAAGTGATGGAAACGCCGGGTGTTGGAAAAGATATCCCCAGGTGAAATCTGGATGCCAACGTTCAACGCGTCATGAAAAAGCATCATGGACGAATACTGCGCAGGCAACTCTACCCACAGCAACGTCCCACCCCGGGGATTGGTCACCCGTGTGCCCTCGGGAAAGTAGCGCAATATCGCCGCGCTCATCTGCTGGCGCTGCTGGGTCAGGGTTTTGCGCAGGCGCCGCAGGTAGCGTTCATAGGAAGGCGTGGCCATGAACGCACTGACCGCCAGCTGCGACAACTTCTCGCAGCCACGGGTCTGGGTGTGCTTGAGCATTTCCACGCGGTCGTGCCATTTGCCGGCGCTGATCCAGCCCAGGCGCAGGCCCGGGGCCAGGGTTTTGTTAAGCGAAGCGCAATAGATCACGCTGTCGGTGCGGTCCCAGTGCTTGAGGGTGGACAGCGGTTGCTCGGTGTCCACCAGGTCGCCGTAGGTATCGTCCTCGATCAGCACCGTATCGTGCTCGGCACAGAGTTTCACCAGCCGCGCCTTGTGAGCGTCGGGCATGATGCTGCCCAGTGGATTGTGCAGGTTGGGCATTACGATCAGCGCCTTGATCGGCTGCGGCCCTTGCAGCAGCTGTTCCAGGGCCGGCAGGTGAATCCCCGCAGGGGTCGAGGCCGGGACTTCCAGCACCCGCAGGTTGAGGCTTTCGAGAATCTGCAACAGGCCGTAGAAGGTCGGCGACTCCACGGCCACGGTATCGCCGGGGCGGGTTACGGCGCGCAAGGCCAGGTTGATCGCCTCGGTGGCGCCGTGGGTGATCACGATGCGTTCGGCGCTCAGGTGAGTCTTGGCGGTCAGCATCCGCCGGGCCAGGACGTTGCGCAGGTCACTGTGGCCGCTGGTCGAACTGCTGGTATCGAGCAGATGCTGGTCCTGGCGCAAGGCCTTGATCATGTTGTCCTGCAAGACCTTCAGCGGATAGAGCGGCGGAGCGCAGTAGGCACTGGCGAAGTTGACCTTGACCGTCGCGCGCTGGCTGGCCTTGAGCACCGCTGACACTTGCTCATGGATGCCGACATAGACGCCCGTATCCAGTGGCGGCGGCAGGCTGATCGCGACGGCTTTGCCCGGCGTGTCGGGCTGGCGGATGTAATTGCCCGAGCGCGGTCGGGCTTCCAGTACGCCATAGTCCTCGAGCTCGCGGCAGACCTGCACGGCGGTGGACAGGCTGACGGCGTGTTTTTCCATCATCAGGCGAATCGACGGCAGGCGCTCGCCGGTTTTCAGGGTGCCGCTGCGGATCGCGTCCAGGTAGTGGTTGGCCAACTGGCGGTACAAGGGAAGCGTGTTCATGATGACCTCAGCAGTCGCACCACTGAGGTCTGGGCTGGAAAGTGAGTTGACGCTCCCTGCAGGCGGACCCGTGGTGCAGATGGGTGAAGGGAAGTGTTTTTCTGGCCTTGATACTGGAACACTAAACGCGGTTTCGCTGGAATCGCGGGCAATAAAAAGCCCCGCACGGTGGCGGGGCTCTGGTGAAGCGCTGGCGGGTGTTACTGGGCGGCGATGCTGTAGCCGTCGAAGGCGGTCTGCTGTTGCAGGGCGGTGATGATGTTCTTGCGGTTGACCGCTTGTTCGGCGCCCTGGTTGTCCAGGAACGTCTCGCTTTGCAGCTCGGCCTCGTCGCCTTCGCCGACGAAGGTGAAACCGAGGAATTCCAGGGCTTCACGGTCGACGCTCAGGCGCGAGCGCGGGGTGCGCAGCGGCAAGGTGACGCTGATGCCGTCCTTGCTGATGGTGAACACTTCGACTTCTTTTTTCGCCTTGGCGGCCTTGCTCTTGCCGCCGCTCGGGTTGCTGATGGCCTGGTGGGTCTGGTTCAGCACCTTGAGGGCCAGGCCGTAGACGATTTCCTGGAACGCCGGATCGTCCTTGAAGCTGGACAGGATGCGGCTGATCGGGAACTTGCTGCTCAGGTCTTCGAGGGCGGCGATGTCGGCGGCCTCGTCGTCCTTGAGCTGCTTGAGCTGACCCATCAATTCGTAGGCCTTGTCGTCGTCGAAGCTGTCGTGGGCCTGGCGGATCGCGGCGCGCAGCTCGCGGATCTGCTCGCTTTCGCGGGTGGATTGAAACGCGTCCAGGACCATCTCGCTGATGGTCTTGGCCTGGGATACGTGCTGTGAAAGATTGATGGAGTTTTCGTATTCCGCTTTGGACGACAGGGTGACTACGGATTCAGCGGTGTTGGAATCTGACATTGAAATTTCACTACTTCTTTGAACTTGAATAGGGGCGAGAAAGCCCGAGGGCTTTTCAGGCCGCCTAATCTATTGGACCGGGGCGGCGTTGTCACGGCCCAACAGGCCAACGGACAAAATCACGACACACACACCCTGTAGGAGCTGGCTTGCCAGCGAAGGCGTCCTTGAACATTGCCCCTGTCTTTCGGGCGCCTTCGCCGGCAAGCCGGCTCCTACAGGGGAATTGGGTGTACGCTAAATCTGTGGCCGACCCAAAACACTGTGGGAGCCAGCCTGCTGGCGATGCAGTCACCACAGTCTGTCAGGCCTGCCCCGGTGTATTCAGGTTCATGGATCGCACCGCCAGTGCCGCCGCGGTCTGATCATCGATCGGCAATGAAAACCGAAACGTCGCCCCACGCCCCGGCCTGTCGACCAACTGAATCTCAAGCCCATGCAATTGCAGGATGCGATGCACAATCCGCAACCCCAACCCACCATCACGCCGTGCCCCACCGATATTGAACGGCCGCAAAAACAGCCCTTCGCGCAACTCCGGAGCAATACCCGGCCCGGTATCGCTGACCGTCACTTCAATGAACGACCCCTGCGGACGCAACCCCAGTTCAATCTCGCCCCCTGGCGGCGTATGGCGCAAGGCGTTGTCGAACAGGTTGGTCAACACCCGCTCGATCAATCCCAGGTCCGCACAGGCCGCAGACACGTTGGGGGCGAACGTGGCCTTCAATTCGACCTGGCGCGCCTCGGCGGTCAATTCGAATTTCTGGAAGATGTCCTGGGCCAGGTCGGTCAGGGAAAACCGCTCCAGCACCGGCTGCACGAAGCCATGCTCCAGCCGCACCAGCTCAAGCAGCGACTGCGCCAGACCGCCAACCTTGCGACTTTGATCCAGGGCGATGCCGAGATAGCGACGACGGTCGTCGGGTGACAGCGTGGCGTCCTTGAGCGACAGGGTTTCCAGGTAGCCATGCAGCGACGCCAGCGGCGTGCGCAGGTCGTGGGAGATGTTCGCCACCAGTTCGCGGCGCTCCTGGTCCTGGCGGGTCAGGGAGCGCCATTGTTCGCCCAGGCGCGCCTGCATCTGCCGGAACGTGGCGTCGAGTATGGCGATCTCGTCATGGCTGGCGGTTTTGTCCACAGTGACGGGCAGGGCCGGCGAGACCGGGACGCCGTCGATGTCGAACTGGCTGACGGTGTCGGTGAGACGGCGCAAGGGTCGGGTGATCAACGCAAACGCAGTGAGGCCGGCAATCAGGCACAGCAGCGCGACCAGGCCGATGGACAGCAGGGCGGTATTGAGCGCCGCACTGGTGGCGCCGCGCTCGGCCAGGCGATCGTGGTCTTCACCCAACAGCACCACGTAGAGATAACCGACCGGCTTGCCGTCGACCTTCAACGGTGCGGCGCTGAACACCTTGCGCCCATCGACACTGCGCGGGTCATCACCGGCAATCGGCAAGGCATCGCCCCGCAGCAGGCGCTGGATCGGCGCCAGGTCGACGCGCTCACGGCGGATCCGGCCTTCGGGCGCGGCGCTGCCGACGATCTTGCCCTCGGTGTCCAGCAGGTAAACCTCGACGCTGGGGTTGACCTGCATCAGCTTGCTGAACAGATCGCGCACGGCATTGGGCATCAGGCCCTGGGTGTCCATCAGCACCGTGTCACTGGCGATGTGCTGCGCCAGGTCCCGGGACAAGCCTTGCACCACTTCCTGTTCATGCATCTGGTTGGAACGCACCTGCAGCCACGCCGAGGTGCCGCAGCACACCAGCAGCAGCACGGCGAACACCAGGGACAGGCGCTGCGTCAGGGTCAGCCTCATGGCTGCGGCTCCTCACCGGTGGCGAATTTGTAACCGCGACCCCAGACCGTGAGGATGCGTACCGGTTGCGCCGGGTCGGCCTCGATCTTGGCGCGCAGGCGATTGATGTGGGTGTTGACGGTGTGCTCGTAGCCTTCGTGGCTGTAGCCCCACACGGCATTGAGCAGGTCCATGCGCGAAAATACCTTGCCCGGCTGGCGGGCGAAAAAGTACAGCAGGTCGAACTCCCGGGGCGTGAGGTCCAGGCGCCGGCCGTCGAGGGCCACTTCGCGGGTGATCGGGTCGATGGCCAGGCCGTCGATGAGCAGGCTGCCGGCGTCCATCTTCAGGTTGCGCGCCATGGCCTCCACCCGACGCAGCAACGCCTTGACCCGGGCCACCAGTTCGAGCATGGAAAACGGCTTGGCCAGGTAGTCGTCGGCACCCAGTTCCAGGCCGAGAATCCGGTGCACTTCGCTGGAGCGCGCACTGGTGATGATGATCGGTGTATAGCGGGCCATGGCGCGGGCGCGCCGGCAGATTTCCAGGCCGTCGACACCGGGCAGCATCAGGTCGAGGATCAGCGCATCCCAGTTGCCCTGTTGCAGCAGGCGCATGCCTTCAGTGCCATCGGCGCTGTGCACCACCTCGAACTGCTCGTCCCGCAGGTGCAGGCAGATGAGGTCGGCGATATGCAGGTCATCCTCGACCACGAGGATGCGTTTGGTCTGTTCCATCCAGCTCAATCCTTCTGCGCAGGGTGCGTAATGCCACTCACTGTAGGAGCTGCCGAAGGCTGCGATCTTTTGATCTTGTTTTTAAAGATCAAGATCAAAGGATCGCAGCCTGCGGCAGCTCCTACAGTTAAATCAGTCAAGTCAGTGAAGTCCGTCAAGGGCCCATTGTGCGGTTTTTTCGGCGCCCGAGTTATCACGAATTGTTTAACTTCCCGTGAGGATTTGGCGATCACCCAAAGCCTAGGCTGTGTTCCATGAAACACCCCTGGATTTCTGGAGGCGAGCATGTTTTCACGACGGCAATTTCTGCTAACGAGCGGCGGGCTGGGGGTGGCAGCCCTGGCAATCGGCCTGTTGCCGAAGTTTTCCACAGGCACGGCCTTGATCAGCGATGCCAGCGCCGCCGAGGCCTTCGAAGTGACCCACAGCGACAGCGAATGGCACGCCATCCTCAGCGACGAACAGTACGAAATCCTCCGCGAAGAAGGCACCGAACGCGCCTACAGCAGCCCACTGAACAACGAGCACCGCGACGGCACGTTCGCCTGTGCCGGTTGCCAATTGCCGCTGTTCTCCTCGGCGACCAAGTTCGACAGCCACACCGGCTGGCCGAGTTTCTGGGCGCCGCTGGACAAGGCCGTGGCCACCCGCCAGGACCGTTCCTACGGGGTGCTGCGCGAAGAGGTGCACTGCCGGCGTTGCGGCGGGCATCTGGGCCATGTCTTCGACGACGGGCCGAAACCCACCGGCCTGCGCTACTGCATGAACGGCCTGGCGCTGAAGTTCGAGCCCGGCACCGTCTGAATTTATCTGCATCCTTCTGGAGTCTGTGACATGAAAAGCCTGTTCACCTGGCGCCGTACCCTGTTGGGGCTGGCCGCTGCCGGCATCATCGGCCAATGCTCGGCGTTTTCCCTCGGTGGGGCTGAAGAAGGGGTACTGCTGCCGCCACCGGCCATCGACGAAACCACCCAGGCCCGCAGCGAAACCGCGGTATTCGCCGGGGGCTGCTTCTGGGGCGTCCAAGGGGTGTTCCAGCATGTCAAAGGCGTAAAAAATGCCGTGTCCGGTTACGCCGGTGGTGCAGCCAATACCGCCCAGTACGACCGCGTCAGCGGTGGCGATACCGGGCATGCGGAATCGGTGGAAGTGACCTTCGACCCGAGCCAGGTCAGCTACGGCACCTTGCTGCAGATCTACTTTTCCGTGGCGCACAACCCCACCGAACTCAACCGCCAGGGTCCGGACACCGGCACCCAGTATCGTTCGGCGATTTTTACCAAGAGCGGCGAACAGCAACGGGTCGCCCAGGCCTACATCGCCCAGCTCGACGCCGCGCGTGCGTTCGACAAGCCGATCGTGACCAAGCTGGAAAGCTTCAACGGTTTTTACCCGGCGGAAGAGGAACACCAGGATTTTTTGACCGAGCACCCGACCTATCCCTACATCGTGATCAACGACTTGCCGAAGGTGGCGCAGCTCAAGCAGCTGTACCCGGATCGTTACCAGGACAAACCGGTGCTGGTGAAGGCGGGGATGTGACGGCGGTTATCCGCTGATCACATTCTTGCCGGCGATTTTCGACCGATACAGTGCCTGATCGGCCCTGGCCATCAGGCCGGTCTTTTGCTCTTCCTCAAAGCGCTGGACCACGCCGAAACTCATGGTCACCCGAAAGTCGCCTACGGCGGGCAAGTCCGCCAGGCCCTCGCGGATTTTTTCGGCCAGGGTTATGGCCTCGGCCAGCGGGGTGTCGGGCAGGATCACGATGAATTCGTCGCCGCCCCAACGGGCCAGCAGGTCACCGTCACGCACAAAGCGCAGCACACGTTCGACCACCTGCACCAAGGCGGCGTCGCCCAGGGCATGGCCGTAGTGATCGTTGATGGTCTTGAAGTCGTCGATGTCCATGGCGATCAACGACAGCGGCTGTCGAAAGCGCTGGGCCCGCTCACATTCCTGGGGCAGGGTCTGTTCCAGGCGATAGCGATTGGCGATCGACGTCAGGGCATCGGTTTGCGCCAGCTTGCGGTTTTCTTCGAGTTGTACCTGCAGTTGCTGATTGACCCTGGACAGCTCACGGGTGCGTTCTTCGACGATGGCTTCAAGGGACAGATTGCGCCGTTCGAGCGCTTCGAGCAGGCGTTTCCTGTCTTCGATGCTGCGGTGGGCGCCGACCATCCGCGCCACCGAACCGTCGGCATTGCGGGCCAGGACGTGGCCGCGGTCTTCGATCCAGATATAACTGCCGTCGTGGGCGCGGCAGCGGTACTCGGCCTGATACACCGGCGTGTGCTGTTTCAGGTAGTCATCGAACAGGGCCATGACCTGCGGGAAATCATCGGGGTGGATGATGTTTTCCCAGGTCAATGCGTTGTTGTCCAGGGAGTGTGGCGTGTAGCCGAGCATTTCGTACCAGCGGCTGTTGCGGTAGACGAAGCCGGTGTTGGCATTCCAGTCCCAGATGCCGTCGCTGACCAACTCCATGATGGTGTGCAGCATGCCTTCGTTCATGTCAGAGACATTGAACTTCAAGGGCTCGATACTCGATGCCTCTCCCATCGCTGCTCTCCCTGACGCCTGCCTGATAGCAAATGTCCTGCCTAGTCAGGGAGAGTAGTTCAAGGCCCGGTGGACCTGCTAGTGCTTGCCCCACATCTGCAGGGCGAAGTCGACGAAGCGTCGCAATTTCGGCAGGCGGTAGCGGTCCTGGGCATACATCAGGTTCATCGGCCGGCTCGGCGGGGTGAAGCCGGGCATCAAGCCCAGCAGCTTGCCGTCCTGGATGTCCCGCTCGACCAGGACATCGGGCAACATCACGATGCCCATGCCGGTGCGCGCGGCCTGATGCAGCCCGGCCGAGCTGTTGATCAGCATCGGGCCGCTGACCGCCACCGAGACTTCACCTTCGGGGCCGGCCAGGCGCCATTCCTTTTCCACCGAGTGCCAGTCATCCCCGGCCGGATAAGCGAACGACAGGCAGTCGTGGTGGCGCAGGTCTTCCGGTTTCAGCGGCGCGCCGCGCCGGGCCACGTACGCCGGGGAGGCGCACATGGTCAGGGTGTAGTTGATGAGCGGGCGGGCAATCAGGGTGGTCGACTCCAAGGCACCCAGGCGAAAGGCCACGTCCAGGCCGTGTTCGAGCATGTCCGGGCGGCGGTTGGTGAGCATCACGTCGAGTTTTACCCGCGGGTAGAGCAGGGCAAATTCGCTCAGGGCCGGCGCCAGTTTTTCCGTGCCGAAGGTCAGGGGCGCCGAGATGCGCAGGGTGCCACTGGGCTCATCGACCGCTTGCTCGGCCAGGCGTTCAGAGTCTGCCACCAGCCCCAACACTTCGAGGCAGCGCTGGTAATACGCGGTGCCGAATTCGGTCAGCCGCTGGCGCCGGGTCGTGCGGTTGAGCAAGCGCACACCGAGGCGCTGCTCGAGGGCCTTGAGGTGATTGCCGACCATGGTGGTGGACATTTTGCACTGCGCAGCGGCGCCGGTCATGCTGCCGGATTCCACCACCTTGACGTACACGGTCATTGCCTGGAACAGGTCCATTATCAAGCTCGACTTTGAAATGATTGAAGTATTGCAGTATTTATCCAGCTCAGGTGGCTAACCATACTGCAAAAACACCGACCCTTGATGGAGCCTGATGCCATGACCGCCGCCTGCCTGATGAGCACTTACCAACCCTTGGCCCTGAGTTTCAACAAGGGCCTGGGCACGCGCCTGTGGGACCAGGCCGGTCGTGAGTACCTGGACGCGGTGGCCGGGGTGGCGGTGACCAACGTCGGCCACTCGCACCCGAAAATCGTCGCGGCCATCAGCGAACAGGCCGGCCTTTTGCTGCATACCTCCAACCTCTACAGCATCGACTGGCAGCAACAGCTGGCGCGCAAGCTGACCGGGCTGGCCGGCATGGACCGGGCGTTCTTCAACAACTCCGGTGCCGAGGCCAATGAAACGGCATTGAAAATCGCCCGGCTGCATGGCTGGAGCAAAGGCATCGAGCAACCCTTGGTGGTGGTCATGCACAACGCTTTCCATGGCCGCACCCTCGGCACCCTGTCCGCCAGCGATGGCCCGGCGGTGCGCCTGGGCTTCAACAAGTTGCCGGGGGATTTCGTCAAGGTGCCCTTCGGCGACCTCAAGGCGCTGGACAAGGTGCAGCAGGAACACGGCTCGCGCATCGTGGCGATCCTGATGGAGCCGATCCAGGGCGAAGGCGGCGTGCAACTGGCGCCACCCGGTTACCTGAAAGCCGTGCGCGAACTGTGCAACCAGCGCGCCTGGTTGTTGATGCTCGACGAAATCCAGACCGGCATCGGCCGTACCGGGCAGTGGTTCGCGTTCCAGCACGAAGGCATCGTCCCGGACGTCATGACCCTGGCCAAAGGCCTGGGCAACGGCGTGCCCATCGGCGCCTGCCTGGCCCGTGGCAAAGCCGCCGAACTCTTCACCCCCGGCAGCCACGGCAGCACGTTCGGCGGCAACCCGTTGGCCTGTCGGGTCGGTTGTACGGTGCTGGACATCATCGAGGAACAAGGCCTGCTGGAAAACGCCCGGCGCCAGGGCGAACGCCTGTTGGCCAGGTTGCGCATGGAATTGGCCGACAATCCAAACGTCCTGGCCATCCGCGGCCAGGGCCTGATGATCGGCATCGAACTCAAGCAACCGATCCGCGACCTGAGCCTGATCGCCGCGCGGGATCATGCGTTGCTGATCAACGTGACGCGGGGGCAGACCATTCGCTTGTTGCCGCCTTTGACGATTGATGAGCGGGAGGTGGAGATGATTGTCAGGGGGGTGAGTTCAGTAGTGGTATCTGCACATCACAACGCGTAACTCACCGTCTTCGATGGTGTAGACCAAGCGATGTTCAGCCGTGATCCGGCGCGACCAGAAGCCGCTTAAATTGTGTTTGAGCGGTTCCGGTTTTCCGAGGCCCTCGAAAGGTTCACGCTGGATGGCTTTGATCAGCAGGTTGATGCGCTTGAGTCCCGCCTTGTCGTTTTGCTGAAACCACAGGTAGTCATCCCAAGCTTCAGGAGTGAACTCGATGTTCATTCTTCAATGAGTTGCCGTGACTTGGTTTTCCCGGCGCGCAGGTTGCCGATCGATTTGATCAAGCGTTCGGCATTGGCGGGGGAGCGGAGCAGGTAGGCGGTCTCTTCGAGGGCGTTGTATTCGGCTAGCGACATCATCACCACCGGCTCGCCTTTCTGGCGCGTGACCAGCAGCGGGGTGCGGTCTTCATTGACGCGATCCATGGTCTCGGCCAAGTGCGCGCGTGCGGTGGTGTAATTGATGGTGTGCATGGTGAAATCCTCGCTCGATGCAAGGACTGTACAGAAATGAGTACAGGTCGACAAGGCGATATCTCCGAATGGTCATTGCGCAATGAGCGCATCAACGTGTCTTCCGAGTATCGCCGAAAGCTCCTCGGGACGTTTCCGAGAACGCTGTAGTCCTTATCTGATAAAGGCGAAATCTGCGATTTCAGTCCGGTCCATCAATTGAATTCTGCAACCGGTAAACCCGTCGAATAGCCGCTGATGGGCCGTGTATCCGCTGGAACCGTCACGCTGACGATAACTGCCCGCCCACTCCAGCAACGCGATCAGACGTTCATCGTCATTGACTTCACGCTGACGAATATTGGCGACGCATACCTCGTCGGCAATGCTCAACCAGATCAGCCCAGTCGTGCGGGGCAGGAGTTCGCTGGCGATCCAGCCATACACGCCTTCGATCACCCAGCGCTCCTGCTCGGCCGCGATTCGCGCCATGGCCAAGGCTTCGGCGCGGGGACGGGCGATGCTGTGTTCGTCGGACAGCCAGTGAACGCGGTCGAGATCGGTCCAGGGCACCTGCAAACGCTCAGCCAGCCGCTGCGCCAGCCAGCTCTTGCCGGAGCCGGAGTTGCCGATGATCAGGGTTCGGGTTAAATCCATGAGCGACACCGATCAAACTGTGGGAGCGGGCTTGCTCGCGAATGCGGTCTGACAGACACCCCAATAGGGACTGGTAGACCGCATTCGCGAGCAAGCCCGCTCCCACAGGTTCTCAGTCCAGCCCTTCAGATATCACCTTCAGGCGCCACCATCCGCGTCTTCGGCGAGCCATTGGCGTTGTGCTGGAAAATATCCCGTGGCTGCCCTTGTTCATTGAAGTACACCTGGCCGATCCCCGCTGAATTCCACAGCCGTTCACCTGCTTCAGCATGCTCTGGAACGTGAGGCACGATGCGCATGCGCCGACGCTTGGTCAGCCAGTTCAGCGGCGAACGCGGGGAATACAGCCAGCGATTGAGGCGGTCGAACCACTCCAGCAGGGCCGGCGGGAACTCGTTCTTGATGCCGCTGCTGGTGATCTGCCAGATGCGCGGGCCGGCCTTGCGGTGGCGGATCAGCACTTCGTAGACGAAGGAATAATGCACATCGCCGGACAGCACCACGTAGTTACCCGGCGTGCGCGAGTGGCGGAAAATGTTCAGGATCACCTGGGCCGCGCCGCGATGGGCCATCCAGTTCTCGGCGTCCACCAGCAGTGGATAACCCAGCCAGCTGAACACCCGTTGCACGGTTTCGATCAGCTTGACGCCGAAGATCGGCGCCGGCGAAACGATGATCGCCGAAGGGTGATCGAGCAGTTCCTGCTGCAGTTCGCTGAGGGCTTCCCAGTCCAGCAGGCCCGACGGTTGCTTGAGGTTCATCTCGCTGCGCCAGCGCCGCGTGCGGGTATCGAGCACCACCATGGCCGGCGTGGTGGGCAGCACGTAGTGCCAGTGCTGGAAGCGCAGCAGCTCATCGATCAGCGCGTCCTGGACATCGCTGTCCAGGTAATGGTCATCGCCGGTGGCGCTGAGTGAACGGGTTTTTTCCAGCACTTCAACGAACGCATCCGGGTTGTTGCCCCAGCCCTGGCACAGCATGTAGGCCAGCAGCGCATTGCCGATGATGCGCCGGGAAAACGGATGGCCGTAGGCCGTTTCCTCCCATTGCGCGGAAAGATTCCAGTCGTCGGTGATGTCGTGGTCATCGAAGATCATCAGCGTCGGCACGTGTGCCAGCGCTCGCGCGACCTTGTCCAGGCCAGCCTTGAACGCGTCGATGCGCGTCTGCTCCAGGGCATAACGCTCGCGGCGTTCCTTGATCAGTTTCGGCGGTTTTGGCGCGATCAAGGTCCAGGGCGTCGGCGACCAGACCAGCAGGTACATGGCCATGACTTCGGCGAAGGTCACCAGGTGGTTGTCGGCACTGCTGCTGGTGAAAATCGGCTTGCGCGCACCCCCGAAAAACCGCTCGCGCAGGGTTTCGTTGCTTTGCAGCGCCGGCAGCAGATCCGCGCGGTGGTAATAACAGGCGGCGTGCCCGTACAGCTCGGCGCTGTCGCTGACGATGGCGCCAGCCAGATGCTCACCGAAAAGCCCCAGCCGTTCGATCAAGGCATGGATCGCCCGCAGGGTCGGCCCGGCGACATCGTCGGCATAGACCTGATCGCCGCTCATCATCAGCAGCGCCGGACGCTCGCTGGCCAGGTGCTCTTGCGCCAACAGCTGATCGACGCACAGCAGGCCGTCGGCCGCCGGGTGATGGGGTTTGCGGCAGGAACCGTGCAGCAACTGCTCGATGCGCGCATGCAGGACGAAGTTCGGCGCAGCCGCATCGCCGTACAACAGATGCGGCGCCCAGGTGGCGATGCCCGTGCCGTCATCGATCAACAGGTCGTACTCGATCACCTCATCGCAGGGCAGGGCAGCGTCCAGCGCCACATCGATCAGGTGCACAAACGCATGGGTACCCACCGCAACGACCGTGCATTGCCCGGCATCGAGGCGAATATCGCCCACGCCCTGCAAGCGCAGCGTCAAATCCAGCGCCCGCGAACCCACCAGCCACAGCACCAGCCGCGTCGGTTCCAGGCGCCGCAACAGCGGGCCCGCCAGCACCGGTGGCAGCGATTGAGGGTCTTCAGGCAATGGCAGAGTATCGGACATCCGGGGGCAGGGCTCTTGGGGAAACAGGGCAGCGATGATAACGCAGGTGGGCGCTGCTGCCCTTGTGTACTGACAGACTCAAATGCGTGCGCAGGCTAAAGTGAGTCATTCATGCTATATGCAGGCATTCGCGAAGAAGAGGGTAAACATGAACAGAATCATCCTGCCAGCGCTGGTTATCCTGCTGACCGCGCAATCCCCGGCGTACGCCATCAACGACAAATACCGCAAGCAACTCGAGCCCCAGACAGGAGCGGTAAATGATTGATTTCAACAACAAGGGATTCTTCAAGCTCAAGCAGAACGACGAATACGCCGAACGGGTAGTCGACCTTTTGCTCGACGGGGAACAGGTCATCGACTCGTACAAATCCATGCGCGACGGCGTGGTCTTCACCAACAAACGCATCATCGCGGTGAACGTGCAGGGCATCACCGGCAGCAAAAAAGACTTCACCTCGTTGCCGTACAAAAACATCGTGGCGTATTCGGTGGAAACGTCGGGGACGTTTGATCTGGATTCCGAACTGGAGATTTATTTTTCGTCGTTGGGGAGGGTGAAGTTCGAATTCACCGGCAGGACGTCGATGGTGGCAATTTCCAAACTGATTTCTCAGCATCTGCTTTGAGCTGAACAGGGCACGCACCAAAAATAACGAGGTGCGCACCCTGTAGGAGCCGGCTTGCTGCGGGCGGAGTTCCGACGATCGCGGACGTACAGTCGACACAGATGTCGCCTGACGAACCGCGATCGCCAGCAAGCCGGCTCCTACAGGAATTGCGTTTCTCCAGTCGCTACCATTACGTCCCACAAAAAGGGTCTGCAAATGCAGGCCCTTTTTACTTTTTCGAACATACATCTTCGGACAAAGACTACAGCACTCAAGGAAGCATCTGACTTACACCCACTGGCATTTCGACTCTCATAAACACGCACTGAAACAGCGTGAAAAACAATAAAAAGAGGTCACCCGAAATGAGCGAGCCAACAAGCCCTGTGCGTGTAGCAGTCGTGCAATTCGATCCACAAGTCGGCATCGAAAATTGCGATGCAAACCTGTGTCGTAGCCTGGAACTGGCGCTGGAGGCGGTCACCGGCGTTGCGAACCTTATTGTGCTGCCTGAGCTATGCAGCACCGGTTATTTCTTCAGCAATCGGCAGGATGCTTTTGAACATGCGCAGTTGATACCCGGCGGGCCAAGCGCGCAACTCTGGATCGACTTTGCCTCCAAACACAGCGTCTACATCGTGGCCGGCCTGGCCGAGCGCGACGGCATGCGGCTCTTCAACACCTCAATACTTGTTGGCCCTGACGGTTTCATCGGCAAGTATCGAAAAGCCCATTTGTGGAATCTGGAGAAACTCTGGTTCACACCGGGCGATCTTGGTTTTCCGGTTTTTGATACGCCTATTGGCCGCATCGGGATGTTGATTTGCTGGGACATCTGGTTCCCGGAGGTACCGCGCATCCTGAGTCAGCAAGGCGCCGACATCATTTGCAGCGTCAATAACTGGGTCTGGACGCCTCCGCCGCTGTTCGATGAGGCCGGCAAGTGCATGGCGTCGTACCTGACGATGACGGCGGCACACGTCAACAATGTGTTTATCGCCGCTGCCAGCCGGATTGGTGAGGAGCGAGGTGCCCGCTACCTCGGATGCTCGCTGATTGCCGGGACCAATGGCTGGCCGATTGGCGCCGTAGCATCGGCAGACCAGCAGGAAATCCTGTTTGCCGATATCGACCTGACCAGCTCCCGCAGCGCCCTCATCTGGAACAACCTGAACGATCTGCATCGTGATCGTCGAGCCGATCTCTACGATCAAATGCTCGGCTACACCCAGCACCCATGTCTCCCACGTTGATAAGGGGGACCTGACCCATGGAAACCACAACCGATAAAAACCGGCTTGCCCCCAGATCGTCTTTTGATGTGGCGGTCATCGTGCTGATGATCGGCGCGACACTGCTGATTGTCTGGCTTTCATTCACCAATCGTTCGTTCTGGTCCGCCCATTGGCCGAGTTACAGCGACATGGTGTCGAGCCTTCCCCAGCCGAGTGCCTGGTTACGTTGGCTGCTCGGCGACATCAGCGAGGTGGCGTTCTACAAACACGAGTTCGCATCGATCGGACTGTTGGCGGGGGCCTATCTCGCCTACTGGGCGAATCGAACGGGGAGATCCTGGCAAGGCTTCAGCATTTCTTATGGCACCGGGCTATGGCCGTGGCTGATCACCAGTTCGCTGCTCGGGCTGCTGCTGAGTAACGTGCTGTGGGGTTGGACGGTGACCGCCACCAGCTGGCAACCGACATTTGCCGCGTTCGTTTCGCTGCCAGCGGCGATGGTGCTGATGTTTGGCGGTGGCTGGAAGGTCACGATCAACGGCGCGATCATGGGCGCCGTACTCGTCACGCCCATGTGCCTGCTGATCGTCAATTACCTGTGTAACCCGTTGGGATTGCCGGCGGTGATCGGCAATGTCCTGGGCATGGCGGTCGCCAGTGTCGTGGCCTTTCTGCTGTGCCGCTACCGGCCCAGCCTGATGACGTCCGATCAATCCGCGACACCACCCGCCAAGCCTCCCGCGCCCGTCACCAAGGCGCCAGACTACGGGGTTGTCTGGAGCCTGCGCCGGGTCCTGGCTGACTTTTCCGAAGCACCGTTCTTCGGCAATGAACTGGCCAGCCTCGGCTTGTTACTCGGGGTATTGCTCGCCTACAGCATGAACCCGATGAGCCCGGCGTACGGTTCAGGTCTGCTGCTGCACATCATCGCTGCACAGGCGCTGACCTCGGCCATCGGGGTGGTGATCTGGCGTCGGCAATGGATGTTGCGCGGCTGGTACCCCACTTACGTGCCTCTGGTGTCGGTGGTGCCCGCGGCGATTCTGACCCATGGCGGCAGTTGGCTGGTGATCGGTTCGAGTGCATTGCTGGGGGCATTGATCGCACCGCCCCTGGCCTGTGCGATTGCCAAGCGTTTGCCGGCCGACATGCATGCCTACATCGGCAATGTCCTGTCCATGGCCATCAGCACGTTGCTGATCGTGCCGCTGATCGGCGTCCTTATCGCGGGGTAAATGCCACCGACCTTTGGGCTGTACCCCATCCTGAACCGGGTACAGCCACCTCTCTTTCCGAACACATGAGGTATCACATGGAACTGCCCAAACTCGCCATCGCGGCACTCGGCGGCACGGTGAGCATGCAAGCCAGGAATGCCGGCGAAGGCGTTATCCCGACCGTCAGCGGCGAGACTCAACTGGCGTCCGTACCGCATTTGGCGACGTTTGCCCGGGTGACCGTTGAAACCCTTGGACTGCTGCCCAGCGCTTCATTGGATTTCGGATTTTTACTGACTGTATTGTCGTGGGCGCAACTTCAAATCAAGCAAGGCGCCGTGGGTGTCGTGTTGACCCAAGGCACCGACACACTCGAAGAAACGGCAACGTTTTTCGATTACCTTTGGCCCCACGACGCACCACTGGTGCTGACCGGTGCGATGCGCTCGGCAGCACAGCCAGGGGCCGAGGGACCGGCGAATCTGCTGGATGCATGTCACGTCGCCCTGGCCGGGACCAGCCGAAAGCGTGGTGTTCAGGTGGTGATGAACGGGGAGATTCATCAAGCGAGCAGCGTGCGTAAAACTGATTCGATGGCGTTGCAGGCGTTTACCTCTCCGGTCGTGGGGCCTGCAGGCCTGATAATGGAAGACCGCGTTCACTACCTGCGCGCGCCGGTTCAGCGTAGGGTTTTGCCCCTGCCGCACCAGACAACGCAGAAGGTTGCGATGTGGGAGGCAACCCTCTCGGCTGACACGCTGCTTCTGGAAAACATCCTTGCGCTTGGTTATGACGGGCTGGTGATCGCCGGTTTCGGCGCCGGACATGTCTCGCAGAGCTGGGCGACGGTGATTGAGCACATCGCCGAAAGAATCCCGGTCATCATCGCGACCCGCACCGGTTCCGGCTCTACTGCGCAAGCCAGCTATGGTTTTAATGGCGGTGAGATGGATCTGATTCGCAAGGGTGCATCGATGGCGGGATTTCTATGTCCGCGTAAAGCCAGGGTTCTGCTTTGGCTGTTGCTTGGCTGTCAGCGGCAACATGAGTTGTCGCTCTACCTGAAAAGTGAAAGCCGCATTCAAAATTGATACATAACCCTGTAGGAGCCGGCTTGCTGGCGATGGCGGACATCCAGACGACACACATGTCGCCTGACGAACCGCGATCGCCAGCAAGCCGGCTCCTACTGGGATAGCGTTTTTCCAGTCGCTACCAACCTGCGCCACTCACCGCCTCTTGCACCAACGGATGTAAATCCGCCCCCTGATGCTCCGTCTGCCAGGCCAGCAATTCCTTGCGCATGCTCGGCGCCCAGAACATCTGCAAGTGATTGCGCACGCTGAGCACCGCCTGTTGCTGGTCCGGTTGGCTGGCGAAGTACTGGGCGATCTGGTTGGCCATCTTGATCAGGTTTTCCGTGCTCATCGGCGCACCTCCGCCTTATCACCACGGGCGTGGCGGCGATCCTTGAGCAAGCGGTCCTGTTCTTCGCTGAACTCCTGGAAGCGCTTTTGCCACTCCGAAGGGTGATACACGCGGCTGACTTCCACCGCCGTGACCTTGTACTCCGGACAGTTGGTGGCCCAGTCGGAGTTGTCGGTGGTGATCACGTTGGCGCCTGATTCAGGGAAGTGGAAGGTGGTGTACACCACGCCCGGCGCGACCCGTTCAGTGATCCGCGCGCGCAGCACGGTCTGCCCGGCACGGCTGCCGATGCCGACCCAGTCATTTTCGTTGATGCCTCGGCTTTCGGCGTCGGTTGGGTGGATTTCCAGGCGGTCCTCGTCATGCCAGGCGACGTTCTCTGTACGCCGGGTTTGCGCGCCGACGTTGTACTGACTGAGGATGCGCCCGGTGGTCAGCAGCAGCGGATAACGGGTGTTGACCTTCTCCTCGGTCGGCACATAGCCGGTGAGCATGAAACGCCCCTTGCCGCGCACGAATTCCTCGATGTGCATGGTCGGCGTGCCATCCGGTGCCGCGGCGTTGCACGGCCATTGCAGGCTGCCGTGGCGATCGAGTTCGGCGTAGCTGACGTTGGTAAAGGTCGGCGTCAGGCTGGCGATTTCATCCATGATTTCCGATGGGTGTTTGTAGTTCATCGGATAACCCAGGGCGTTGGCCAGCGCCACCGTACCTTCCCAGTCAGCCTTGCCGCCCAGAGGGTCCATGACCTTGCGCACCCGGGAGATACGCCGCTCGGCGTTGGTAAAAGTACCGTCCTTCTCCAGGAACGAACTGCCCGGCAAAAATACATGGGCGAACTTGGCGGTTTCGTTGAGGAAAATATCCTGTACCACCACGCACTCCATGGCCGACAGCGCCGCAGTGACGTGCTGGGTATTCGGATCGCTCTGGGCGATGTCCTCGCCCTGGCAATACAGGCCCTTGAAACTGCCGGCCAGGGCCGACTCGAACATGTTGGGAATACGCAGGCCCGGGTCGGGTTGCAGGGTGACGTTCCACGCCTGTTCGAACTGCGCCCGCACCACCTCGTTGGAGATGTGCCGGTAGCCTGGCAACTCGTGCGGAAACGACCCCATGTCACAGGAACCCTGAACGTTGTTCTGCCCCCGCAGCGGGTTCACGCCCACGCCTTCGCGGCCGATGTTGCCGGTGGCCATGGCCAGGTTGGCGATGCCCATGACGGCGGTGCTGCCTTGGCTGTGCTCGGTGACACCCAGGCCATAGTAAATCGCCGCATTGCCGCCAGTGGCATACAGGCGCGCGGCGGCACGAATGTCGGCAGCGGGCACGCCGCAGATCGCGCCAAGCACTTCCGGCGAGTTTTCCGGCCGGCTGACAAACTCACTCCAGTTGGCGAAATCGCCGCCCTCGCAACGGGCGTCGATAAAGGCCTGGTTGAGCAGCCCTTCGGTGACGATCACATGGGCCAGGGCGTTGAGCATGGCGACGTTGGTGCCGGGGCGCAGCGCCAGGTGATATTCAGCGCGGGCGTGCACCGAATCCACCAGATCGATGCGGCGTGGATCGATGACGATCAGCCGCGCACCTTCCCGCAAGCGGCGCTTGAGCTGGGAAGCGAACACCGGGTGCGCGTCGCTGGGGTTGGCGCCCATCACCAGGATCACGTCGGCCTGCATCACCGAGTCGAAGCTCTGGGTGCCGGCTGACTCGCCCAGGGTCTGTTTCAAACCATAGCCGGTGGGCGAGTGGCAGACCCGCGCACAGGTGTCGACGTTGTTGTTGCCGAACGCGGCGCGCACCAGTTTTTGCACCAGGTAAGTTTCTTCGTTGGTGCAGCGGCTGGAGGTGATGCCGCCAATGGAATCGCGACCATATTTCTGCTGCAACCGGCGGAATTCGCTGGCGGCGTAGGTCACCGCCTCATCCCAGCTCACTTCCTGCCAAGGGTCGTTGATGTGCTTACGGATCATCGGTTTGGTGATTCGATCCGGGTGGGTGGCGTAGCCCCAGGCAAAGCGCCCCTTGACGCAGGAGTGGCCATGGTTGGCCTGGCCGTTCTTGTCCGGAACCATGCGCACCAGCTGGTCGCCTTTCATCTCGGCGCGGAACGAGCAACCCACGCCGCAATAGGCGCAGGTGGTGATCACACTGCGCTCGGGCTGGCCCAGTTCGACCACGC
The DNA here is from genome assembly GCF_035065025.1 of Pseudomonas sp. YuFO8. Lineage (NCBI taxonomy): Bacteria > Pseudomonadati > Pseudomonadota > Gammaproteobacteria > Pseudomonadales > Pseudomonadaceae > Pseudomonas > Pseudomonas sp. YuFO8. The sequence continues at coordinate 327,709 of NZ_JAXDEQ010000001.1, forward strand.
TTTTTTCCATCAGCGTCGCAGTAGGGCAGGCCTGCACACAGGCGCCGCAGGACACGCATTCCGAATCGAGGAAGTTATCCCCACCCGCAGCCGCCACCCGGGATTCAAAACCGCGCCCGGTAATGGTCAGGGCAAAGGTGCCTTGGGTTTCCTCGCAAGCGCGCACACAGCGGTTGCAGACGATGCACTTGCTCGGGTCGTAGTCGAAGTAGGGGTTGGAAGTGTCCTTCACATCGGCCAGATGGTTGTCGCCTTCATAGCCGTAACGCACCTCCCGAAGGCCGACCTGACCGGCCACGGTTTGCAGCTCGCAGTTGCCGTTGGCCGAGCAGGTCAGGCAGTCCAGCGGGTGATCGGAGATGTACAACTCCATGACATTGCGCCGCAGGGTCGCAAGCTTGGGCGTCTGGGTGTGCACGCTCATGCCTTCAGTAACCGGCGTGGTGCAGGACGCCGGATAACCGCGCATGCCGTCGATCTCCACCAGGCACATGCGGCAGGAACCGAAGGCTTCCAGGCTGTCGGTGGCACAGAGTTTGGGAATGGTGGTGCCGAGCAGCGCGGCGGCACGCATCACCGAAGTGCCTTCTGGCACGCTGATGCTGCGGCCGTCGATGTTCAGGGTGACCTGCACCTGGCTGTCGCGGGCAGGAGTACCCAGGTCAATGTCGGTGTTCGGGTCGAAGAGAGTGATCATTGATCGGCCTCCGAGGGCAACAAGCCGAAGTCGGCGGGGAAGTGCTTGAGGGCGCTGGCGACCGGAAAGGACACCATGCCGCCCAACGCACACAGCGAACCGTATTGCAGGGTGTCGCACAGGTCCTTGAGGATGATCACTTGCTCATCGCGACCGCTCGGGTCTTGCGCGGCCAGCAAGCGGTCGATCACCTCCACGCCCCGGGTCGAGCCGATGCGGCACGGCGTGCATTTGCCACAGGACTCCTCGGCGCAGAACTCCATGGCGAAGCGCGCCATGTGAGCCATGTCCAGCGTGTCGTCCGCCACCACCACACCGCCGTGACCGAGCATCGCGCCGATGCCGGCAAAGGCCTCGTAATCCAGCGGCGTATCGAATTGCGACGGCGGCACCCAGGCGCCGAGCGGGCCACCCACCTGCGCAGCCTTCAGCGGCCTGCCACTGGCGGTGCCTCCGCCGTAGTCTTCCACCAGTTCGCGCAGGGTCAGGCCAAAGGCCCGCTCCACCAGCCCGCCGCGACGCACATTGCCCGCCAACTGGAAGGGCATGGTGCCTAGGGAACGGCCCATGCCGTAATCGCGATAAAACTGCGCGCCCTTGGCCAGAATCAGCGGTACCGAAGCGAGTGTCAGCACGTTGTGCACAAGAGTCGGCTGGCCGAACAGGCCCTTCAAGGCGGGGATCGGCGGCTTGGCGCGGACGATGCCGCGCTTGCCTTCAAGAGAGTCCAGCAGCGCGGTTTCTTCACCGCAGATGTAGGCACCGGCACCGACCCGCACTTCCATATCGAAGGCCTGACCGCTGCCGCCGACATTGGCGCCGAGGTAACCATTCTTCCGGGCAATCTCCAGCGCGTTGCGCAGGATGGCCACGGCATCCGGATATTCCGAGCGCACATAGATGTAGCCGTAGGTGGCGCCGACGCACAGGCCGGCAATGGCCATGCCTTCGATCAGCAGGAAGGGGTCGCCTTCCATCAGCATGCGATCGGCAAAGGTGCCGGAGTCGCCTTCGTCGGCGTTGCACACAATGTACTTTTGCGCCGCTTCGGTCGCGCGCACCGTGCGCCATTTGATCCCGGCGGGGAAGGCCGCGCCGCCACGGCCACGCAGGCCTGAGTCGAACACTTCAGTCGCAGTCCGTTCGCCACCGAGGATGACGGCTCTTTTCAAACCCTCGAAACCGCCATGATCCAGGTAATCGTCGATGTACAGCGGCTGTGTGATGCCGGCGCGGGCAAACAGCAGGCGTTGTTGAGTCTTCAGATAGGGCAACTCTTCCACCAGACCCAGGGCCAAAGGATGAGCAGACGGCTCGCCTTTCAGGGCTTCGAGCACTGACGGTACATCGTCAGCAGTCAGTGGGCCGAAGCCGAAACGACCTTGCGGCGTGTCCACTTCCAGCAATGGTTCCAGCCAGTACAGGCCACGCGAGCTGGTGCGGTTTATCACCAGCGGCACGACGCGCCCCCGGCCATGGATGATAAGGGCCTCCACAACCTCTTCGGCACCCACGGCACGGGCTACCGAATCACGAGACACATAGAAAGCGGGCATTATGCGTCCTCCCGGCAAGCATCGAGCAATGCATCCAGCCGCTCGGCACTCAGCCGCGCATGCACCCGGCCATCCAGCTCCAGCGCCGGCGAACAGGCGCAAGCGCCCAGGCAATACACCGGCCGCAAACTGATGCTGCCATCGGCGCTGCTGCCGTGATCATCCAGTTGCAGACGCTCGCGCAACTGCGCAGCCAACTGCTCGGCACCACGACTCTTGCACGACTCGGCCCGGCACAGCCGCAGGATATGTCGCGCGGGCGGCGCGGTACGGAAATCGTGGTAAAAACTGATCACCCCACGAACCTCGGCCTGACTCTGGTTCAGCGCATGGGCAATCTCGGGGACGGCGGCATCGGGGATGTACCCAATGCGCTCCTGAATATCATGAAGAATGGGCAACAGCGCACCCGCAGAGCCCTTGTGGCGCTCCAGCAGGCTGTTGACCAAAGACAAGTGCAACTCAACATCAGGCATTCAGCAATCCTCACGGTCACGGACAAACCAGATGGTTGTCGGTCGTCCGAAAGTGTCGGCTGCGGCACTCACACCACGTCACGGCATCGTGGCAATTTCAGGCCGTAGGCCAGGGCACCCTGAGCGGGCATCTTGTTGTGCCCGGCACGGTCTTCGCCGCACCTCTACTGGGCATAAAGGGCAGCTTGCCACGCCGCTATTGATCGACCTGCACCAAAGCGACGTGCTCGGTTCTGCCTACGACTATCCATTAAGTCTAGATGAGTGGTGCACGGGGCGTTCACGCACTGGCCTAATGCCCGGAGGGCTTGTCGATGGCTGATATATAGCAAGCATTGCAGGGGAGAAGAAGTATCAGAACCGTAGGTATTTTCAGGGAGCAGATGCGTTGATCCACTACGCTGTCCTTTGTAGGAGCGAGCTTGCTCGCGAATAACGCAAGGTATCCACTTTCCTTGTTGAATGCCCCCGCTTGGAGGTCGACGCAGAAGTCCGAGCCCGCGTCAGCACTTCATAGCATCATCAAACAGCGCCTCAATCATCGCCTTCAAACAATCAGCAGCCCCCTGCTTTTTCGCAATGGCCTGACAACAACCGCAGTGCTCTGTTCAGGCCGCTGTAAGAGGTGGATATAACCTGTAACAAACCGCCGAATCACGAATGAACCCTGACGTTTGCCGCGTTTAATGTGATGTCGACATTGACATAGTCATTAGGCTACGGCAGCATGGATCCCAATCGCGCCCGATCCTCTGGTGCTGGCTCAGTCCGGCATTACGTTCGGGCCTTCTTGTTTATGGAACATGGACGTTGCCTAATCCAGCCCCTCCGAAGCCTTTCCTTACGTATCCTGACATGGTTGCGCTCCTGACCAGCAGGGGGGTGCAAATCGATGACCCGTCACGTGCAGAACGCAAACTCGCGCAGCTAGGGTATTACCGCCTCAGCGGATTCTGGTACCCGGCGCGGGAATTCAAAATGAACGGCCTTCAGCAAGAAGTCTGCCCGGTCGCGGGCAAGCCTCTTCGTCTGGACACTTTCCAAGCGGCCACCTCTTTCGATGCGATCGTAGACCTTTACCAGTTCGATAAACGATTGCGAATGCTCATGCTGGATGCGGTCGAGCGCCTGGAGGTCCACCTCAAGACCATAACGGCTCACGAGGTTGGGTATCACGACCCGATGGCCTACACCAATGTGAAATTCATTCTGTACAAATGGACCCAGCCATACACGGACAGCCGTGGTAAAGCGCGGAACAAGTGGACAGAGTGGAGTCTGAAACAGCAGTCGCATATTGCGCGGAGCAAGGAAGACTGCATTCAGTGGCACTTGCGAGCCGGTAAGTCCATTCCTGTTTGGGTCGCCGTGGAAGCTTGGGACTTCGGGGATCTTTCGGAGTTCTTCGAGCTGCTCACCAGCAAATATCAGAATCTAATACTCGCACGCCTCGGTTTGAACAACGCCAAGATGCTCAGCCGGTGGATGCAGCAGATCAGCCATTTGCGCAACCGCTGTGCTCACCATACCCGCATCTGGAATCAGGCTTCGGGTAACCCGTTATCGGTCCCCTTGGAGCCGTATTTCCAGGTATTGGGGCTGGATCAGCATGCGCTGAAGCGGCTGTACGGGTTAATTGCGGTCACATGGTTTCTACTACAGAAGATCGCCCCCGCTTCGACCTGGATCAACGACGTTGCGGATCTGATCGATCGCAAGCCTGCTATGCCCGGCTGCACTTTCAAAGCGATGGGGTTTCCAGATGAAACTGGCTTTCCTCGAAAACTGTTCGGGATCTAACTGACTTCGGTACTAACTCCGAAAAACTCGGGCTATTACCCACCAGACAGATACACCCCTGCGCCAGCCTGCTCGCAAACGTGCCTGCTCAGCGACCATCAATGCTGATGGTGCATCGCAATCACAGCCCACTCACCCAAAGGGGCCAAACAATGCCCGTCAGCCCACCACAACCCCTGTGGGAGCGGGCTTGCCCGCGAAAGCGCCAGCCCATCCAACACAAATGCCGAATCAACCAACACCATCCCAAACCACCCACACCCCACAGGCCTCAACCACTAACCCTCAGCCTTCGCCCCCGCCCGCTTGGATACCGGCGAACAAGTCCGATCCCGAGTAAGCACCTTCACCGCATCATCCACCAACGCCTTGCTCATCGAAGTCAGATAATGCGCAGCCCAGGCATGACGATCAGTGTCCCTGGCATAAGCGGCATCTTCAGTGAGTGTCTTGGCCAGGAACAGAAAGTCGGAGGCCATGGACAACGCATCGCCAAGAGGAACGCCGCGAGTGACATGAAACAGCGCTTGATCCGCGCAGTAGATCGCGGGCGTCAGGCCGATGGTTTTGAGTTCAGTTTGTTCAGTCATTGGCCACCTCCGAGGATGGAGAGGCAATGGGGGAGGGCGTCACGCGATTGGGAATTGCGTAGAGGGGAAAGCCAAATTTCAAACGGATTGATACTGCGCATTATCCAACTCCTTGATATGAGGAGCTGCCACGTTCGTTACCACACGAATGGGTGACAGCTGTGCGCAGGGTGGTAAACCGGGTATCAAGGAAACCGGCACGCCCGAGGGCGTCCCACGCACAGCCGCCATAACTCACGCCGCAGGCATAAAAAAAGCGCCTGATGACGTGATTGGGGCGCTGTAGCGCCTTGAATAACTCGGGTTACCACACCCGGTCGCTGAATTGGCAGCGACGGTGGGAGGGTATCGTGCAGACCATTTTCTCGCAACCTTGGAATGAAACGGTTCTAAATCAACGTTGTGAAGTAATGTGGTCCATCCCCTTTGTTTGAAGCTGACACATCGCGGTGATCGTCTCGACGATGCTTATGAGGCACTGATACAATTCTCCATATTTTAGGCGTTCTGAGTGACTTCGATGAATCGATGCATCGCTGGCGTCCGCCGGCCAGGTGAACCGACTCGTACTCAAAATGAGCATGATGAGCGTGATCTGCCTACCGTTTGGTTCAGCTCGATGGCTTCACTTGCCGCTGTGCTGTCTGATGATAATCGCGCTTTGTTACGAACCATCCAACATCATCGTCCTAGGTCGTTGACGGAGCTTGCTGAGATTACTGGTCGTAAGGTGCCAAACCTTTCCCGTACGCTCAGAATGATGGCAGGTTATGGCTTAGTAAAACTAAACAGAAATATGCGAGAAATCGAACCAGTGGCGTTGGTTACCAAGTTTCTCGTGGTGCTGGAGTAATGGGCATCAATACTAAATGTAATCAAGTAGGTATTGGTCCGTTAAATAGGTGCGATTAAAAAAATGAGTTTTGAAACTAGATCGCAACGACTTACCAGAAGATCTAATGCGCGGTTAGTTTTTTTAGTCGCAGCGTTGCCCAATTTTTTTGAAATGTTTCATAACGATTTTTCCGAAAGGCTGTACGGTGTGGGGGGCAAGCTCGATAATTATTTGAAGCCCCTATCGAATAAAAGTGAAGAGAGGTTGGTTGCTTAATGGCATTTACTATGAGTATTTCAGAGATAATTGCCAGCGATAAGACGGGGCTGTTAGCTAAACATCGCTCCTGGCAGAGGGTTTCTTTGTCGAAGGTTGCGTTTGTATTGAATGGTGCTCCTTTTAGTTCGAGTTTATTTAGTACGACAACCGGATTTCCTTTAATACGTATTCGCGACATTATGCTGGGAAGTACATCCACATTTTATACTGGAGAATACGATGAAAATTTTGTCGTGCGCTCGGGTGATTTGCTTGTAGGAATGGATGGGGACTTTAATTCGGCATTTTGGGGTGCAAAACCTGGACTTTTGAATCAGCGTGTTTGCAAGATAGTTCCCTATCGCGCGAGGAAACTTTTCATGGTAATGAAATAGTTCCCAATACACGACGATTGTGTCTAATGAATCTATTTCTACATGATATAGGGGAGCTCGTAGGCGAGCCATCCGTTGATCGTTCAGATGCGTTAATTTCTGAACCAAAAATGCGTGTTGATTATGTTTTGGCTAATCCACCTTTTGGGAAAAAAAGCAGTATGACTATCACCAATGAAGAAGGTGATGAGGATAAAAATGCTTTAATGTATGAGCGTCCCGATTTTTGGGAAACTACAGCTAACAAACAGTTAAATTTTTTGCAGCATATAGTTTCCTTGCTAAAGGTCGACGGAAAAGCCGCAGTAGTATTGCCCGATAACGTTTTATATGAAGGAGGGGCTGGTGAAAAAATCAGGAAGCAGCTTCTGGAAACGTGTGATGTGCATACTATATTGCGCTTGCCTACAGGGATTTTCTATGCGAATGGTGTAAAGGCGAATGTGGTGTTTTTTGACGCTAAGCCTAACGATGGCAATACGCAAACTAAGGGAATTTGGTTTTATGACCTACGGACAAATCAGCATTTTACGCTTAAGACTAGGCCGTTAAAGTTTTTAGATCTTCGCGACTTTGTAAATTGCTTCAGGCCAGATAATCGTGGCGATCGAACTGAAACTGATCGTTTTCGATATTACAGCTATGAGGATCTTATTGTTCGTGAAAAAACCAGTTTGGACTTATTCTGGTTAAAGGATGAGTCGTTGGATAGCTATGATAATTTACCTGCGCCAGATGTATTGCAGCTTGAAATAATTGATCACTTAGAAGCGGCGCTACTCGCTTTTCGTGATGTTGCTGCGGAGCTGCCTAGCTCGGCTACTAATAAGGAATAACCTGTCGATGGCTAGGGAATTCGTTTAAGTGATTTAGCTAAAAAAGCCGACTGTTGTCGGCTTTTTTGTTTCGATAGCGTTAAATTGCAAGGTCCTCCCGCGATGTGCAGAGAGAAGTTCGATCCGGGGGAAAGGGGGCAGGATCATTATTGGAAGACGTGGCGACCAGCGCCGGCCCAGCTATCTGTCGCTTCCCGCTTTTTAGGTCGTGCGCCTTCATTCATTGAATGTCTTTCAGATAATCCTTGAGCTCGATGAGGGGGGCATCAAGCTGCTCCATCGTCTGAATGCTGCCAAATTCACCTGCCAACCTCCCCAACTCCCGCCCCAACGGCTTATCCACACCCCCAACCGCCTCCAACGCCAACCCCACACACTCCCCCACCTTCACCTGAATCCCCTCAACATCCCCTCGCCGCACCAGCAGCTCAAACACATCCCGCTGGTAATCACCCATGACCAGATCGTCACGCAAAATCGGGCTTGAATCTTCCGATTCGTAAACCAGCTTGAGGGAGAAGAGGGCGACGGTTTCCAGGTGTAATTCCATGGGGGGAATCCTTGTGAAATGTTCCGGCGGTGCGGGTGGCGTGGAAGGGCAAGGGGCGAAAGCATCGCCAGCAGGCTGGCTCCCACAGGGTGTGTGGGGTGTCAGAGGCTTTATCGCGGGCGAAAAAAAAGGCCTTGCTAAGCAAGACCTTTCTTAATTTTGGTGCCCCGAGGGAGACTCGAACTCCCACTCCTTTCGAAAACGGATTTTGAATCCGCCGCGTCTACCAATTCCGCCATCAGGGCAATGGCCGCGGAGTATAGAGATGAGATAACCGCTGGTCAATCAGGTACATGGAGAATTTTTGATAATTCCGCTAGACTTCCCGGCCCTGCTAGACGAACCCCATCATGCGCGTTGCTGACTTTACTTTCGAGCTCCCTGATTCGCTGATCGCTCGCCACCCTTTGGCCGAGCGTCGCAACAGTCGCCTGTTGACCCTGGATGGGGTCAGCGGCGCCCTGGCACACCGTCAATTCACTGATTTGCTGGAGCATTTGCGTCCCGGCGACTTGATGGTGTTCAACAATACCCGGGTGATTCCGGCACGACTGTTTGGCCAGAAGGCTTCCGGCGGCAAGCTGGAAATCCTGGTGGAGCGGGTGCTCGACAGTCATCGCGTGCTGGCCCATGTGCGCTCCAGCAAGTCGCCCAAGCCGGGGTCGAAGATCCTGATCGACGGCGGTGGCGAGGCCGAGATGCTGGCGCGTCATGACGCGTTGTTCGAGCTGGGCTTTGCCGAGGAGGTGTTGCCGCTGCTCGATCGCGTCGGGCACATGCCGCTGCCTCCTTATATAGACCGCCCGGACGAGGGCTCGGACCGCGAGCGTTACCAGACCGTGTACGCCCAGCGTCTGGGCGCGGTGGCGGCGCCGACGGCGGGGCTGCATTTCGATCAGGTGCTGATGGAGGCGATTGCCGCCAAGGGCGTCGAGACCGCGTTCGTGACCCTGCACGTTGGCGCCGGCACTTTCCAGCCGGTGCGCGTGGAGAAGCTCGAAGACCACCACATGCACAGTGAATGGCTGGAAGTCGGCCAGGATGTGGTGGATGCAGTGGCTGCGTGCCGCGCTCGCGGTGGTCGTGTGGTGGCCGTGGGCACCACGAGTGTGCGGTCCCTGGAAAGTGCTGCGCGCGATGGCGTGCTCAAGCCATTCAGTGGCGACACCGACATTTTCATTTTCCCGGGCCGGCCGTTTCATGTGGTCGATGCCTTGGTCACCAACTTTCATTTGCCTGAATCCACGCTGTTGATGCTGGTTTCGGCGTTCGCCGGTTATCCCGAGACCATGGCTGCCTACAAGGCCGCGGTCGACAACGGTTACCGCTTTTTCAGTTACGGTGATGCGATGTTCATCACACGTAATCCTGCGCCGACTGCCCCTAAAGAATCGGGCCCAGAGGAAACTGTATGAGTCGCACCTGTCGTATGTCTTTCGAGCTGCTGGCCACTGATGGCAAGGCTCGTCGCGGTCGTTTGACCTTCCCGCGCGGTACCGTCGAGACCCCGGCCTTCATGCCGGTGGGCACGTACGGCACGGTCAAGGGCATGCTGCCACGGGATATCGAGGCGACCGGCGCTGAAATTATTCTGGGCAACACCTTCCACCTGTGGCTGCGCCCGGGTACGGAAGTGATCAAGAAGCACGGCGACCTGCACGATTTCATGCAGTGGAAAGGCCCGATCCTGACCGACTCCGGCGGTTTTCAGGTGTTCAGCCTGGGGGCCATGCGCAAGATCAAGGAGGAGGGCGTGACCTTCGCTTCCCCGGTCGACGGCGCCAAGGTGTTCATGGGCCCGGAAGAGTCGATGCAGGTCCAGCGTGACCTGGGCTCGGACATCGTGATGATTTTCGACGAATGCACGCCGTACCCGGCTGATGAAGACGTCGCCCGTATTTCCATGGAATTGTCCCTGCGTTGGGCCCAGCGCTCGAAAAACGCCCATGGCGAGAACACGGCGGCGCTGTTCGGTATCGTCCAGGGCGGCATGCACCAGGACCTGCGCATGCGCTCCCTGGAAGGCCTGGACAAGATCGGCTTCGACGGCCTGGCCATCGGCGGTCTGTCGGTGGGCGAGCCCAAGCACGAGATGATCAAGGTGCTGGATTACCTGCCGGGCATGATGCCGGCTGACAAACCTCGTTACCTTATGGGCGTTGGCAAACCGGAAGATCTCGTGGAGGGTGTGCGCCGCGGTGTGGACATGTTCGATTGCGTGATGCCAACCCGTAATGCCCGCAATGGGCATCTGTTCATCGATACCGGCGTGCTGAAGATCCGAAACGCGTTCCATCGCCATGATGATTCGCCGCTCGATCCGACCTGCGATTGCTATACCTGCCAGAACTTCTCCCGCGCTTACCTGCATCACCTGGACAAGTGCGGCGAAATGCTGGGAAGCATGCTCAATACCATCCATAACTTGCGTCATTATCAAGTGCTTATGGCTGGTTTGCGCGAGGCTATTCAACAGGGTACATTGGCCGCCTTTGTCGATGCCTTCTACGCCAAACGCGGGCTACCCGTGCCGCCTTTGGACTGAGTTTTCTGACCCCAAGATTCAACATTTGCAACTGGAGTGCTAAATGAGCTTTTTTATCTCTAATGCCATGGCTGACGCTGCTGCACCTGCTGCTGCCAGCCCAATGGGTGGCGGTTTTGAGTGGATTTTCCTGGTCGGCTTCCTGGTCATCTTCTACCTGATGATCTGGCGTCCACAGGCCAAGCGCGCCAAAGAGCAGAAGAACCTGCTGAGCAGCCTGCAAAAAGGTGACGAAGTTGTGACCACCGGCGGCATCGCTGGCAAGATCACCAAAGTGGCTGACGATTTCGTGGTTCTGGAAGTTTCCGACACCGTCGAAATGAAGTTCCAGAAAGGCGCCATCGCCGCCACGCTGCCAAAAGGCACGCTCAAAGCGATCTAAGTTTCAACTTCTACTCAATCGACGGGGCGCGCAAGGCGCCCCGCGTCATAAGCGGGCGGCGTGATGCTGAACAAATACCCTCTGTGGAAATACATTCTGATCCTGGCGGTGCTGGCGATCGGTCTGATTTATTCCGCTCCCAATCTATATCCTGATGACCCGGCCATTCAGGTCAGCGGCGCAAGCACTGCGCTGCAGGTCAATCAGGCTGATCTGGATCGCGTGAGCGCAGCGCTCAAGGAATCCGGGATCAACGTCAAGGCTGCCACCCTGGCTGCCAACGGCAAGGGCGGCTTGATTCGCCTGACCAAGGCTGAAGACCAGCTGCCGGCCAAAGACGTCGTGCGCAAGGCTTTGGGTGATGACTACGTCGTTGCACTGAACCTGGCGCAAACCACCCCGCAATGGCTGCGCAGCCTGGGCGCGCATCCGATGAAGCTGGGTCTGGACTTGTCCGGTGGTGTGCACTTCCTGCTCGAAGTGGACATGGACAAGGCCCTCGACGCACGCTTGAAAGTGTACGAAGGCGATGTGAAGAGCCTGTTGCGTAAAGAGAAACTGCGCTATCGCAGCCTGCCGCAACTCAATGGTGCCATCCAGCTGGGCTTCTCCGATGAAGACAGCCGTGAACAGGCCCGCAGCCTGATCCGCAAGAACTTCAACGATTTCGACATTGTTCCGGCCGACCTCAACGGTCAACCGGTGCTGCGTCTGGCGATGACCCCGGCCAAGCTGGCGGAAATCCGCGAATACTCCATCAAGCAGAACTTGACCACGGTACGTAACCGCGTCAACGAGCTGGGTGTTGCCGAACCGATCGTCCAGCGTCAGGGCGCCAATCGCATCGTGGTTGAGCTGCCGGGCGTGCAGGACACCGCGGAAGCCAAGCGTATCCTCGGCAAGACGGCCAACCTCGAGTTCCGTCTGGCGGCTGAGCCTGGCGCTTCGAAAGCCACTTCCGAATCCTTTGAGTTCCGTGAAGGCAACCGTCCGCCAGCACAGATCGAGCGTGGCCTGATCATCACCGGTGACCAGGTAACTGACGCCAAGGCTGGTTTCGGCGAGCACGGCACGCCAGAAGTGAACATCCGCCTGGATGGCCATGGTGGCGAGCTGATGAGCCGCGCGACCCGTTCGAACGTCGGTCGCAGCATGGCGGTGATCTTCATCGAGCAGCGTCCGGTCACCACTTACACCAAGCAAGTGGTTGATGGCGTCGAGAAAGACGTAGCGGTTCAGACGTTTAAAGAAGAGAAGAAGATCATCAGCCTGGCGACCATCCAGTCGCCGCTGGGTGCGCAGTTCCGTATCACCGGCCTGAATGGCCAGGGCGAGTCGTCCGAACTGGCGCTGCTGCTGCGTGCCGGTGGCCTGGCCGCTCCGATGTACTTCGCTGAAGAGCGCACCATCGGCCCGAGCCTGGGTGCGGACAACATCACCAAGGGTATCGATGCATCGCTGTGGGGCATGCTGTTCGTCTCGCTGTTCATCATCGCCATCTACCGCTTCTTCGGCATCATCGCCACCGTCGCACTGGCGGTGAACATGGTGATGCTGCTGGCCCTGATGTCGCTGCTGGGGGCAACGCTGACCCTGCCGGGTATCGCCGGTATCGTGTTGACCATGGGTATGGCGGTCGACGCCAACGTGCTGATCTTCTCGCGTATTCGTGAAGAGATTGCCGCGGGCATGACCGTGCAGCGTGCAATCAACGAAGGCTTCGGCCGGGCATTCACCGCGATTCTCGACGCCAACCTGACTACTTTGCTGGTCGGCGGGATTCTCTTTGCCATGGGCACCGGCCCGGTCAAGGGCTTCGCAGTGACCATGTCCCTCGGGATCTTTACCTCGATGTTCACGGCCATCATGGTGACCCGCGCGATGGTCAACCTGATCTTCGGCGGACGTGACTTCAAGAAGTTGTGGATTTAAGGGGCTGCCATGTTACGTACAATCAACTTCATGGGCGTCCGCAACTTTGCGTTCGGCGTCACATTGTTCCTTACCGTGCTGGCACTGTTCAGTGTCGCCACCAAGGGCATGAACTGGGGCCTGGACTTCACCGGCGGTACGCTCATCGAGCTGACCTACGAGCGTCCGGCCGACGTCACCCAGGTGCGTGAGCAACTGGTCAAATCGGGTTATCACGAAGCCATCGTGCAGAACTTCGGTGCCACCACCGATCTGCTGGTGCGCATGCCTGGCGAAGACCCGCAACTGGGTCACCAGGTGGCCGAGGCCTTGCAGAAGGTAGGCGGCGAAAACCCGGCAACCGTTAAGCGCGTCGAGTTCGTCGGCCCGCAGGTAGGTGAAGAGCTGCGCGACCAGGGCGGCCTCGGCATGCTGATGGCGCTGGGCGGCATCCTGATCTACCTGGCTTTCCGCTTCCAGTGGAAGTTCGCGGTCGGTGCGATCGTGTCCCTGATCCACGACGTGATCGTGACCATCGGTATCCTGTCGTTCTTCCAGATCACCTTCGACCTGACGGTGCTGGCGGCGGTACTGGCGATCATCGGTTACTCGCTCAACGACACCATCGTGGTATTCGACCGGGTTCGTGAGAACTTCCGGGTACTGCGCAAGGCCAGCCTGATCGAGAACATCAACATCTCGACCACGCAAACCCTGCTGCGCACCATGGCCACTTCGATCTCCACCTTGCTGGCGATCGCGGCCCTGTTGTTCTTCGGTGGCGACAACCTGTTCGGCTTCTCCATCGCCCTGTTCATCGGGGTGCTGGCGGGTACTTATTCGTCGATCTACATCGCCAACGTGGTGCTGATCTGGCTGAACCTGAGTTCCGAGGACCTGATTCCTGCTGCCAACACCGAGAAGGAAATCGACGACCGTCCTTGAAGGGCATTTCCTTCAGCGATGTAGTCCAAAAAAGGCGCGAGTTGAACTCGCGCCTTTTTTTATGCTCCAAGGCTGGGAGAAGCGCGGACAAGTGCCGCATGTGATGGTCAGGAGGTTCATGTGAACAAGTCGATGCTGGTTGGTGCGGTATTGGGTGCTGTCGGTGTAACTGCCGGAGGCGCTGTGGCCACCTACAGCCTGGTTAAAGATAACGGTCCCGAGTACGCGCAAGTACTCGCCGTTGAGCCGGTCAAGACACAAATCAAGACTCCACGTGAAGTGTGCAAGGATGTAGCTGTGACCCGGCAGGCGCCGGTGAAAGATCAACACCAGATCGCCGGTACCGTGGTAGGTGCACTGGCGGGCGGTCTGTTGGGTAACCAGATCGGCGGCGGCACCGGCAAGAAGATTGCCACGGTTGCAGGCGCTGTCGGTGGTGGTTATGCCGGTAACAAGGTCCAGGAGGGCATGCAGGAGCGTGACACCTACACCACGACCCAGACCCGTTGTAATACGGTGAATGACATCAGTGACAAGGTCGTGGGTTACGACGTGCGTTATTCGCTGGATGGCAAGGAAGGCAAGGTGCGGATGGATCGTGATCCGGGGAATCAGATTCCTGTGGATAAGGAAGGCAAGTTGGTTCTGTCGGAGAATCAGCAGGGTCAATGATCTGCTGGTAACGAGTTAAAAAAGCACCCTTCGGGGTGCTTTTTTTGTGCCCGCAATTTAAGCATCACCGCATTCCCCTTGTAGGAGCGAGCTTGCTCGCGAAAAAACCACAGGCGCCGCGTTCATCCAGAATTCACGCGTTATCGTTGACGACCTTCGCGAGCAAGCTCGCTCCTACAGTGGGGTTGTGGTGTTTTTGGGGGTGAATTGCGGGCATAAAAAAAGCACCCCGAAGCAGACTGTGTGAAAACCTAGCAATCTGCGCAGCGCTCAAAGAAAATGCTCCGTACCGAAAGATACGGAGCATTTTTCGTTATGGCCTACATCCAAGGAGAGTCCCGCAGGCAGACCAGCCTGTTTCCGGTCTCGCTGGAAGAACTGATCCCTGAGGATCACCTCGTTCGGGTTATTGACCTGTACGTCGCCAAGCTGGATCTCGTGCAACTGGGCTTTGATAAAGCGCTGCCCAAAAACACCGGGCGCCCCTCTTATGATCCTGCCGATCAGTTAAAACTCTACCTCTACGGCTATTTTCAGCGGATTCGCTCATCGCGGCGTCTCGAAGCCGAGTGCCTGCGCAACATCGAAGTGATGTGGTTGATCAACCGGCTCAAGCCCGACTTCAAGACCATCGCCGACTTTCGTAAAAACAACAAACCCGCCTTTGTGGCGACGTGCCGTGCCTTCGTCCGGTTTTGCCGCATGGCAGGTCTGATTGCAGGCGACTTGGTGGCCATCGATGGCAGCAAGTTTCAGGCTGTCGCTTCCTCACGGCGCCATATGAACCTCAAGCAACTCAAGCGTCAGGAAGAAAAGCTGGATAAGCGCATCGCTCAGTATCTGGCCGAACTGGATGAGGCTGACAAGGCCGAGGCGGGAGAAGTGATTGATCGCGGCGCAATCAAAACAGCGCTGGCGCAGCTTGAAGTTCGGCAGCAGGACAATCAGAGCTGCCAAGCGCTGATGAACTCGATGGGCCTGGAGCAGTTCAACACCCACGAAAGCGATGCCCGCATGATGCGCACGCCTAAGGGGCCGCGTGTGTCCTATAACGTGCAGAGTGCCGTGGATGCCGAGCATTGCCTGATTCTGCATCATGAGGTCACCCAGGATGGCGACGACCGCAAGCAACTCGAGCCAATGGCTAAAGCCGCCAAAGAACAGCTGGAACAAGATGCCCTGACCGTGACTGCCGATGCCGGCTACTCCAACGGCCAGCAGTTTCAGGCCTGCGAGGAGGCTTCGATTACCGTTTATGTGCCGCCCAACCGATCGGTCAATCCCGGCAGTCAGGAAGAGCCGCTCTTTGAGCGAAAAGACTTTGCCTACGATCCCCAACAAGATCGCTACCAGTGCCCGGCGGGCAAGTGGTTAACGCTCAAACAGCGCAACAAGGGTGATCGGATCTATCAGGCAGATGTCAGCGACTGCGCCGGTTGCTCGTTGAAATCCCAATGCACTGGTGCCCAGCGCCGCTACGTCTCACGCCATGCCCATGAAGAAGCCTTCGAGCGAATGGAGCAGCGAATGCTGGCCCATCCGCAGATGATGGCCAGCCGAAGATCCATCGTTGAGCACCCCTTCGGCAACCTGAAGCAGTGGGTGTTTGGCAACGCTCGTTTCCTGCTGCGCCAACTGGAGGGAGCGAGAGCGGAAATGGCCCTGGCAGTGAATGCCTATAACCTAAAACGTGCGATTAGCGTGCTCGGAGCCCGCCAGTTGATGGCATTAATGGGCTGAAAGGCCTTTTTTCGTCAGTCGCTCGCACAAAAACAAACGCCCCGAACAAGTCAGGGCGTTTGTTGGGCTGGCCTTCAGTGTGTTTTCACACAGTCTGCGAAGGGTGCTTTTTTCTGTCGCCGCAAGCTTAGCGCTTCAGCGAGGCCGGCAGGTGCGGCTGGATGGCCGTCAGCACTGCCTTGAAGCACTTGGTGTTACCGGCAACGACGTGGCCTTTTTCAAGGAAGTCGTGGCCGCCGGTGAAGTCGCTCACCAGGCCGCCTGCTTCCTGGATCAGCAGGGCGCCTGCTGCCATGTCCCACTCGGACAGGCCCGACTCCCAGAACGCGTCGAAACGGCCGGCAGCCACGTAGGCCAGGTCCAGGCTCGCCGAACCTGCGCGGCGGATGCCGGCGGTCTGGCCGACCAGGGCGCGGAACATGCCCAGGTAGTTGTCGAGGTTGTCCATCTGGTCGTCACGGAACGGGAAGCCGGTACCCAGCAGGGCGCCGTCCAGGCTGGTGCGGCCGCTGACGCGCAGGCGACGGCCGTTCAGTTGGGCGCCGCGACCACGGCTGGCGGTGAATTCTTCCTGGCGAACCGGGTCCAGGACCACGGCGTGTTCCAGGCGACCGCGGTATTTGCAGGCGATGCTGACAGCGAAGTGAGGAATGCCGCGCAGGAAGTTGCTGGTGCCGTCCAGCGGATCGATGATCCACAGGTACTCTTCGCCTTCGATGCCGCTGCCGGCGTGCAGGCCGGTCTCTTCACCCAGGATCGAGTGATTCGGGTACGCCTTGCGCAGTGCGTCGATGATTTTCTGTTCGGCGGCGCGGTCCACCTCGGATACATAATCCTTGGCGTCTTTTTCGTCGACCTTGATGGTATCCAGGCGCTCGATGGAGCGGAAGATCAATTCACTGGCGCTGCGGGCGGCGCGCAGCGCGATATTCAGCATGGGCTGCATGGATGTGTCACCTAAGGTTGTTAAAGAAAGCCGGGCATTCTATCAGAAAGTTTCTACAGGAGAAGGACGACGTTCGCTTTCATGGCTTAACGGTAGCTACAGCTGTAAGATTCGGCTCCCGATTATCGTGTTCGAGAGCGCCTCCCTTGCTGCAAAACATTCGTATCGTCCTGGTCAATACCAGTCATCCGGGCAATATCGGCGGGGCTGCGCGTGCCATGAAGAACATGGGCCTGTCGCGCCTGGTGCTGGTTGAGCCGCGCCTGTTCCCGCACCACGAGGCCGATGCCCGCGCTTCCGGTGCCGGTGACATCCTTGAAAACGCGCAAGTCGTCGCCACCTTGGAAGATGCCCTGGTCGGTTGCAACCTGGTGCTCGGCACCAGCGCCCGCGACCGGCGCATTCCCTGGCCACTGCTCGATCCGCGCGAATGCGGCACGAAGGTGGTCGAGGAAGCCGGGCAGGGCGCCGAGATCGCCCTGGTGTTCGGTCGTGAAGATTCCGGCCTGACCAACGAAGAGCTGCAGCGATGTCATTATCATGTGCACATCCCATCAGACCCTGAGTTCAGCTCGCTGAACCTTGGGGCAGCGGTGCAGGTGTTGAGTTATGAAGTGCGCATGTCCTTTTTGGCAGCCCAAGGTCAGCCGACCAAGGTCGAGAAGGAAGAAGTGGCATCGGTCAAGAGCGCTGAGCTGGCGACCATGGATGAGCTGGAGCGATTCTATGAGCACCTGGAGCAAACCCTGGTGGCCATCGAATTCCTCGATCCGGAAAAACCACGGCACTTGATGGCGCGCCTGCGCCGGTTGTACGGACGCAGCTCGGTCAGCCGGGCGGAAATGAATATTTTGCGTGGCATCCTCACGGAAACCCAGAAAGCGGCCCGTGGTGAGCTTCTTAAGCGGAAGGATTAAAGATGTTTGAGCGTTTGCGTGAAGATATCCAGAGCGTATTCCATCGAGACCCGGCGGCGCGTAACGCTTTTGAAGTCCTGACTTGCTATCCCGGTATGCATGCCATCTGGATTCACCGTCTGTCGGCCATGCTGTGGCGCGCAGACCTGAAATGGCTGGCGCGGCTGGTGTCGAACTTCGGTCGCTGGCTGACCGGGATCGAGATTCATCCGGGGGCCAAGGTGGGTCGACGTTTCTTCATTGACCATGGCATGGGCATTGTCATCGGTGAAACCGCCGAGATCGGCGATGATGTGACCATTTATCAGGGCGTGACCCTGGGTGGTACCAGCTGGAATAAAGGCAAGCGCCACCCGACGCTGGGTGATGGCGTGGTGGTGGGTGCCGGCGCCAAGGTGCTGGGGCCGTTCACGGTGGGTGCGGGTGCCAAGGTCGGATCCAACGCCGTGGTGACCAAGGAAGTGCCGCCGGGCGCCACTGTGGTGGGGATTCCGGGACGGATCATCGTCAAGCCCGACCAGGAGCTGGACGCCAAGCGCAAGGCCATGGCCGAGAAGATCGGCTTCGATGCCTACGGTGTGACCGAAGACATGCCGGACCCGGTGGCTCGCGCCATCAACCAGCTGCTTGACCACCTGCAGGCGGTCGATGGGCGCCTGGAGGGGATGTGCGGGGCGTTGAAGGATCTGGGCAGCAATTACTGTGCGAAAGATCTGCCTGAGCTGCGCGAAGAAGACTTTGCCTGCGTAAAAGACAAAGACCAAACCCAGGCCGGTTGATGTCCCGTAGGAGCTGCCGCAGGCTGCGATCTTTTGATTTTGATTTTAAAAGACAAGATCAAAAGATCGCAGCCTTCGGCAGCTCCTACGGGGGTTGTATTCGCAATTGCGGGTCGTAAACAGAAAAGTGCAGTACGCCGACCGGTGTGCCATTACGCCGCAGACCCTGCTATGATGCGCCCGCTCTTTTGCGGGTAAACCTGACTAAAGTACTAGGTCTTATAGTTGACTTAAATACTCGGGAATTGCATACTCGCCTCATTCCGAACTCCGTGGTAATTGTCCATGCGACTGACTACAAAAGGCCGATACGCCGTGACCGCCATGCTCGACCTGGCGTTGCACGCGCAGCACGGGCCCGTGTCCCTGGCCGATATCTCCGAGCGCCAAGGCATCTCCCTGTCCTACCTTGAGCAGCTGTTTGCCAAATTGCGCCGCAGCAATCTGGTGTCCAGCGTTCGCGGTCCGGGCGGCGGTTACCAGCTGTCTCGCGACATGCAGGGTATCCAGGTCGCCCAGGTGATCGATGCGGTGAACGAATCGGTCGATGCGACCAAATGCCAGGGCCAGGGTGATTGCCATCAAGGCGACACCTGTCTGACCCACCACTTGTGGTGCGATCTGAGCCTGCAGATTCACGAATTTCTGAGCGGTATCAGCTTGGCTGACCTTGTGACTCGCCGTGAGGTGCAAGAAGTAGCCCAGCGTCAGGATCAACGCCGTTGCAACAGCAAGGCGCCACGCCTGGACAAGATTGAAGCGTCCGCCGTCGAATGACAGCCAGAGAGCTAGCGGCACGCCAGCCAGCCTGATTTAGGAGATAGTCCATGAAATTGCCGATTTACCTTGATTACTCAGCGACTACCCCGGTTGATCCGCGTGTCGCGCAAAAGATGAGTGAATGCCTGCTGGTCGACGGAAACTTCGGTAACCCGGCGTCCCGTTCCCACGTGTTTGGCTGGAAAGCCGAAGAGTCCGTCGAAAACGCTCGTCGTCAGGTGGCCGACCTGGTCAATGCCGACCCGCGCGAAATCGTCTGGACCTCCGGTGCCACCGAATCCGACAACCTGGCAATCAAGGGTGCGGCACATTTCTATGCCACCAAAGGCAAGCACCTGATCACCACCAAGATTGAGCACAAGGCTGTCCTCGACACCATGCGCCAACTGGAGCGTGAAGGTTTCGAAGTGACCTACATCGAGCCTCGCACTGATGGCCTGGTTACCCCAGAGATGATCGAAGCCGAGCTGCGTGACGACACCATCCTGGTTTCGGTCATGCACGTGAACAACGAAATCGGCACCGTCAACGACATCGCCGCGATCGGTGAACTGCTGCGTTCCAAGGGCATCCTGTTCCACGTCGACGCCGCCCAGTCCACTGGTAAGGTCGAGATCGACCTGCAGAAACTGAAAGTCGACATGATGTCGTTCTCCGCCCACAAGACCTACGGTCCTAAAGGCATCGGCGCCCTCTACGTCAGCCGCAAGCCGCGCGTACGTATCGAAGCGACCATGCACGGCGGCGGTCACGAGCGCGGCATGCGTTCGGGCACCCTGGCGACCCACCAGATCGTCGGCATGGGCGAAGCGTTCCGTGTGGCCAAGGAAGACATGGCTGCCGAAAACGTGCGCATCAAGGCCTTGAGCGACCGTTTCTACAAGCAGGTCGAGCACCTGGAAGAGCTGTACGTCAACGGCAGCCTGACCGCCCGCGTTCCGCACAACCTGAACCTGAGCTTCAACTACGTTGAAGGCGAGTCGCTGATCATGGCGCTCAAGGACCTGGCGGTTTCGTCCGGTTCGGCCTGCACCTCGGCGTCCCTGGAGCCTTCGTACGTACTGCGCGCCCTGGGCCGCAACGACGAACTGGCACACAGCTCGATCCGCTTCACCTTCGGCCGTTTCACCACCGAAGAAGAAATCGATTACGCCGCGCAGAAGGTTTGCGAGGCCGTTACCAAGCTGCGCGCTCTGTCGCCGCTGTGGGACATGTACAAAGACGGCGTCGATATCTCGAAGATCGAGTGGGCGGCACACTAAATATAGAAGCCGCCAGGTACAGCTCCTGTAGCGACGCGGCGACTGACGCAGCGCAGCTACAGGGTCTCAAGAGCGGCCCTGATGAGTGAGGATTGAGAATCATGGCTTACAGCGAAAAGGTCATCGACCACTACGAAAACCCGCGTAACGTCGGCAAGATGAATGCCGAAGACCCGGATGTCGGCACCGGCATGGTCGGCGCCCCGGCATGCGGCGACGTGATGCGCCTGCAGATCAAGGTCAACGAAGCCGGCATCATCGAAGATGCCAAGTTCAAGACCTACGGCTGCGGTTCGGCCATCGCTTCCAGCTCCCTCGCCACCGAGTGGATGAAGGGCAAGACCCTGGACGAAGCGGAAACCATCAAGAACACCCAGCTGGCTGAAGAGCTGGCCCTGCCGCCAGTGAAAATCCACTGCTCCGTGCTCGCCGAAGACGCCATCAAGGCTGCCGTTCGCGACTACAAGCAGAAGAAAGGCTTGATCTGACTTTCAGTTTTTGGCGACGAGTAAGGAGTCACCGATGGCTATCAGCATGACAGAAGCGGCTGCTCGACACGTGCGGCGCTCCCTCGACGGGCGCGGCAAGGGTGAAGGGATCCGCCTGGGTGTTCGCACCACAGGCTGTTCCGGCCTTGCCTACGTGCTGGAGTTTGTCGACGAGGTGGTTGCAGAGGACCAGGTGTTCGAGAGTCACGGCGAGAAAGTGATCATCGACCCGAAGAGCCTGGCCTACCTGGACGGCACCGAGCTCGATTTCGTCAAGGAAGGGTTGAACGAAGGCTTCAAGTTCAACAACCCCAACGTGCGCGGTGAATGTGGCTGCGGCGAAAGCTTCAACATCTGAGGCTTGTCGTGGGTACTCCTTGTCATTTCGCTTTATTCGAGCTGCAACCGAGTTTCAACCTGGATCTCGACCAGTTGGCTACGCGCTACCGTGAGTTGGCGCGCAGTGTTCATCCGGACCGCTTTGCCGACGCTTCCGAGCGGGAGCAGCGGCTGGCGCTGGAGCAATCCGCGAGTCTCAACGAGGCCTACCAGACGCTCAAGAGTCCACCCAAGCGCGCGCGTTACCTGCTCGCCTTGAATGGTGGCGAGCTGCCGCTGGAGGTCACGGTGCATGATCCGGAGTTTCTGCTGCAACAGATGGAGTTGCGCGAAGAGCTCGAAGACCTGCAGGACAGCGCCGACCTCGATGGCGTCGCCGTCTTCAAGCGCCGCCTCAAGGCTGCCCAGGATGAACTGAACCAAAGCTTCGCAGCTTGCTGGGACGATGCCGTGCACCGCGAACAGGCCGAACGCCTGATGCGGCGCATGCAGTTCCTCGACAAGCTCACCTACGAAGTGCGCCAGCTGGAAGAGCGCCTCGACGATTAACCCAGTGCCGCTCCGGTCGCACGCCTGATATACAGATAAGTCCTGATAACGATGGCCCTACTGCAGATCGCCGAACCCGGCCAAAGTCCTCAACCGCACCAGCGTCGTCTGGCTGTGGGAATCGACTTGGGCACTACCAATTCGCTGGTCGCTGCATTGCGCAGTGGTCTTTCCGAGCCTCTGGCCGACGCGCAAGGGCAGGTTATCCTGCCGTCCGCCGTGCGTTACCACGCCGATCGCGTCGAAGTTGGCGAATCCGCCAAGCTGGCGGCCGCCACCGATCCCCTGAACACCGTGCTGTCGGTCAAGCGCTTGATGGGTCGTGGTCTGTCCGACGTCAAGCAACTGGGTGACCAACTGCCGTACCGCTTTGTCGGTGGCGAGTCGCACATGCCGTTCATCGACACCATCCAGGGCCCGAAAAGCCCGGTGGAAGTCTCCGCCGATATCCTCAAGGTCCTGCGTCAGCGCGCTGAAGCGACCCTGGGCGGCGAGCTGGTCGGCGCGGTGATCACCGTTCCGGCCTATTTCGACGACGCCCAGCGCCAAGCTACCAAGGACGCGGCCAAGCTGGCCGGCCTGAACGTGCTACGTTTGCTCAATGAGCCGACCGCAGCGGCGGTGGCCTACGGTCTGGACCAGCATGCCGAAGGCCTGGTGGCGATTTATGACCTGGGCGGCGGCACCTTCGATATCTCTATTCTGCGCCTGACCGGCGGTGTCTTCGAAGTCCTGGCTACCGGCGGCGACAGCGCCCTGGGCGGCGATGACTTCGACCACGCGATCGCTGGCTGGATCATCGAGAGCGCCGGCCTGTCCGCCGATCTCGACCCGGGCGCGCAGCGTCAACTGCTGCAAACCGCTTGCGCGGCGAAAGAAGCGCTGACCAATGCCCCGTCGGTCGAAGTGGTTCACGGCGACTGGAAAGCCGAGCTGACCCGCGAAGCCTTCGATGCCCTGATCGAGCCGATGGTCGCACGCAGCCTGAAAGCCTGCCGCCGTGCGGTACGTGATTCCGGTGTCGAGCTGGAAGACGTGCATGCGGTGGTCATGGTTGGCGGTTCAACCCGTGTGCCGCGTGTTCGCGAAGCCGTGGCTGAAGCCTTCGGTCGTCAGCCCCTGACTGAAATCGACCCGGATCAAGTGGTGGCCATCGGTGCCGCGATCCAGGCCGATACCCTGGCCGGCAACAAGCGCGATGGCGACGAACTGTTGTTGCTGGACGTGATTCCGTTGTCCCTGGGCCTGGAAACCATGGGCGGCCTGATGGAGAAGGTGATTCCACGCAACACCACCATTCCCGTCGCTCGCGCTCAGGACTTCACCACTTACAAAGACGGCCAGTCGGCCATGGCGATCCACGTGTTGCAGGGCGAGCGCGAGCTGATCAGCGACTGCCGCTCCCTGGCGCGCTTCGAATTGCGCGGTATTCCGGCGATGGTGGCGGGTGCGGCTAAGATTCGCGTGACCTTCCAGGTCGATGCCGATGGTTTGCTCAGTGTTTCCGCCCGCGAACTGGGTTCGGGCGTGGAAGCCAGCATCCAGGTCAAGCCGTCCTACGGCCTGACCGACGGCGAAATCGCCAAGATGCTCAAGGATTCGTTCCAGCACGCCAACGACGACAAGGTTGCCCGCGTACTGCGTGAGCAGCAGGTCGACGCCCAGCGCCTGATCGAAGCGGTGCAGGCGGCTCTTGAGGCTGACGGCGAGCGTTTGCTCGACGCCGACGAGCGCCTGGTCATCGACCTGCAGGTGCAGGAACTGACCGAACTGATGAAAGGCACCGATGGTTTCGCCATCGAGCAGCAGACCAAGCGTCTGTCGCAAGTGACCGACGCCTTTGCTGCCCGCCGCCTGGACTCGACGGTGAAAGCCGCGCTGGCGGGGCGCAACCTGAATGAGATTGAGGAATAACGATGCCGCAGGTCATTTTTCTGCCACACGAAAAGTTTTGCCCGGATGGCATGGTCGTGGAGGCTGAGCCAGGTATTTCCATCCTCGAACTGGCTCATGAACACCATATCGAGATGGAAAGTGCCTGCGGCGGCGTCTGTGCCTGCACCACGTGTCACTGCCTGATTCGCGAGGGTTTTGACTCGCTGGAAGAAGCTGACGAGCTGGAAGAGGACTATCTTGATCGGGCCTGGGGGCTTGAGCCTGTGTCCCGCCTGGGCTGCCAGGCCAAGGTCGGCACCGAAGACCTGACCGTTGAAATTCCGAAGTACTCGCTCAACCACGCAGCCGAAGCGCCGCACTGATTCAAGGAATTGTCATGAGTCTCAAGTGGACTGATGTGCTGGAAATCGCGATCCAGCTGGCTGAAAGCAAGCCTGAGGTCGACCCTATGTCGGTCAACTTCGTCGATCTGCGTAAATGGGTGATGGAATTGCCCGAATTCGACGACAAGCCTGAGCATTGTGGCGAGAAGATCCTGGAGGCCATTCAGGCCCACTGGATCGAAGAACGCGAGTAGGAGCTGACTCGCGAAGCGAGGCTGCGATCTTTCCGGTGCCACTTGAATCTCAAGCGAAAGGCCAGGATCAAAGGATCGCAGCCTTCGGCAGCTCCTACAGAGCGGGCGACCTGTACACAGTTAGGCAATACCCAAGAACCCGCGTATAATTCGCGGGTTTAATTTTTCGCAAATTACCGTTTCTGGAGTTACACCATGGCTGTTCAACGTACTTTCTCCATCATCAAGCCTGACGCAGTTGCTAAAAACGTGATCGGCAAGATCACCACTCGCTTCGAAGACGCTGGCCTGCGCGTTGTAGCTTCGAAACTGAAGCAACTGTCCAAAGCCGAAGCCGAAGGCTTCTACGCTGAGCACAGCGAGCGCGGTTTCTTCGGCGACCTGGTTGCCTTCATGACCTCCGGTCCGGTTGTTGTTCAGGTTCTGGAAGGCGAAAACGCTATCGCTCGCAACCGTGAGCTGATGGGCGCTACCAACCCTAAAGAAGCAGCTGCCGGCACCATCCGTGCTGACTTCGCTGAATCGATCGACGCCAACGCTGTACACGGTTCGGACTCCGAAGCCGCTGCCGCTCGCGAAATCGCATACTTCTTCGCAGCTACTGAAGTAACCACTCGCTAAGCATTGGCTTAAGAGTGAAGGTGAATCCATGACTACATCGACTGTAAAAACCAACCTGCTGGGTCTGACTCAACAGGAAATGGAAAAATTCTTCGACTCAATCGGGGAGAAGCGTTTCCGTGCCGGTCAGGTAATGAAATGGATTCACCACTTTGGCGTCGATGATTTCGACGCCATGACGAACGTCAGCAAGGCCTTGCGCGAAAAGCTCAAGGCTGTTGCTGAGGTCCGTGGTCCGGAAGTGGTCAGCGAGGACATCTCCAGCGACGGCACCCGTAAATGGGTGGTGCGCGTGGCGTCCGGCAGCTGCGTCGAGACCGTGTATATTCCCCAGGGCAAACGCGGCACCTTGTGCGTTTCGTCCCAGGCAGGCTGTGCCCTGGATTGCAGTTTCTGCTCCACCGGCAAGCAAGGCTTCAACAGCAACCTCACCGCCGCCGAAGTCATCGGCCAGGTGTGGATTGCCAACAAATCCTTTGGCAGCGTCCCGGCAACCGTCGACCGTGCCATCACCAACGTGGTGATGATGGGCATGGGTGAGCCGCTGCTGAACTTCGACAACGTCGTCGCGGCCATGCACCTGATGATGGACGACCTGGGCTACGGCATCTCCAAGCGCCGTGTGACCCTGTCGACCTCCGGCGTGGTGCCGATGATCGATGAGCTGTCCAAGCACATCGACGTCTCCCTGGCGTTGTCCCTGCACGCACCGAATGACGCATTGCGTAACCAATTGGTGCCGATCAACAAGAAGTATCCGCTTAAGATGCTCCTCGAGTCGTGCCAGCGCTACATGTCGTCTTTGGGCGAAAAGCGCGTGCTGACCATCGAGTACACCTTGCTCAAGGACATCAACGACAAGGTCGAGCACGCGGTCGAGATGATCGAGTTGCTGAAAAACATCCCGTGCAAGATCAACCTGATCCCGTTCAACCCGTTCCCGCATTCCGGGTACGAGCGGCCGAGCAACAACGCCATTCGCCGGTTCCAGGATCAGCTTCATCATGCCGGTTTCAACGTCACTGTTCGCACCACCCGTGGTGAAGACATCGACGCGGCCTGTGGTCAATTGGTAGGGCAGGTGCTGGATCGCACCCGTCGCAGCGAACGTTATATCGCCGTGCGTGAACTCAACGCCGACAACGATATGGCGTCGAACGCTGCGAAGTAATCAAGAGAGGATCTCCATGTCCCTGCGCTTTGCGCTGCTTTTGCTACTGGCCAGCCTCTGTGCTGGCTGTGTGCTTTCGGGCGACTACAACCCGATGAAGACCAGCAAAGGCCGTGACGAGGCGCGCGATGCCTACGTGCAACTGGGCATTGGATATTTGCAACAAGGCATGACTGAGCGCGCCAAGGTGCCCTTGAAAAAGGCACTGGAACTGGACGCCGCCGACCCGGACGCCAATGCGGCGCTGGGGCTGGTATTCCAGGCCGAAATGGAGCCCGACCTGGCTGACCGGCATTTTCGCAAGGCGCTGTCTTCCCGCCCCACCGATGCGCGAATCCTCAACAACTACGGCAGTTTTCTCTTCGAGCAGAAACGTTACAAGGAAGCCTACGAGCGCTTCGAACAGGCCGCCGCCGATACCCTGTATCCTGAGCGTTCACGCGTGTTCGAGAACCTGGGCATGACGGCCTCGATGCTCGGCCAGCGCGAGTTGGCCCAGCAACAACTGGAAAAAGCCCTGCGCTTGAATCGACAACAGCCTCGTGCATTGCTGGAAATGGCTGAGTTGTCTTACGAAGACAGGCATTATGTGCCCGCGCGTGACTATTACGATCGTTTTAGCCTGCTTACCGAGCAAAATGCACGTAGTCTATTGCTCGGCATTCGCCTGGCCAAAGTGTTTGATGATCGCGACAAGGCCGCCAGTGCTGGCCTGCAATTAAAACGACTCTATCCCGGTACACCGGAATATCAGCAATACCTGTCGGAGCAATGATGAAAGCGGCGCATCCTGAAGTTGTAGCAGCGAATCGCGTTAACCCCGGTGAGACCTTGCGCCAGGCCCGCGAAAGCAATGGCTGGTCGCTGGCCGAAGTGGCCCTCAAGCTCAACCTGACCGTCAGCTCCCTGAGCAATCTGGAAGCCGGTGCTTTCGACAAGCTGCCGGGGCACACCTTTGCCCGCGGTTACATTCGCGCCTATGCCAAATTGCTCGGCATGGACCAGGCCGTCCTGGTCCAGCAGTTCGACCAGTCCACCGGTACCGATTCCAAGGGCAGCAACGTGCACAGCCTGGGCCGTATCGAAGAGCCGGTGCGTGTGTCCCATACCATCCTGCGCATTGTCAGCCTGTTGCTGCTGGTGGCCGTGGTGGGTGGCGGTTTTGCCTGGTGGCAGGACCAGACTTCGCAGCGCACCAAGGATGTGGTCAGCCTGACCCCGGAACACGTTGAAGTAGAAGGCGCCGACGGCACCACCCAGATTCATCCGCTGGACGAGCCGGAAGACCAGGCTGTCGCGGAAGGTCAGACGGATAATGCAACGGCCCTGGCGTTGCCACAGGCCGAAACCGCGACCTCGGCACCGGCTGAAACGCCAGCGCCTGTTGCGCCAGTTACTGCTCCGATCGTCGCCACACCTGCAACACCAGCGCCGGCTGCTCCTGTCGCTGCAGCACCGGCTGCTCCAGCTGTGCCAGCACCAACCGCTGCCGCTCCAGCGCCAGCAGCGCCTGCTGTTGCAGGCCAGGGCCAGGTGCAATTGCAGTTCACCGCTGATTGCTGGACCCAGGTGACCGACGGCGCCGGCAAGGTGCTGTTGAGCGGTCTGAAGCGTAAAGGCGATAGCGTTTCCGTCAGTGGCAAGCCGCCGTTTTCCGTACGCCTGGGCTACGCCCGTGGCGCTCAGGTCAGCTACAACGGCCAGGCGGTCAATGTCGCTCCGTTCACCAGTGGCGAGACTGCTCGCCTGAAGTTGGGTCAATAAGTCATGCACGGCGAATCTCCAATCAAACGTCGCGAATCACGCAAGATCTGGGTCGGTAACGTTCCTGTTGGCGGCGATGCGCCCATCGCTGTGCAAAGCATGACCAACAGCGACACCAACGACGTCGCTGCGACCGTTGCCCAGATCAACCGTCTGGAAGCCGCGGGCGTCGATATCGTGCGGGTGTCCGTGCCGGACATGGACGCCGCCGAGGCCTTCGGCAAGATCAAGCAGCTGGTCAAAGTACCTTTGGTTGCCGATATTCACTTCGACTACCGCATCGCGTTGCGCGTGGCCGAACTGGGCGTCGACTGCCTGCGGATCAATCCGGGCAACATCGGTCGCGAAGACCGCGTGCGCGCGGTGGTCGATGCCGCCCGCGATCGCGGGATCCCGATCCGTATCGGCGTGAACGCCGGCTCCCTGGAAAAAGACCTGCAGAAGAAATACGGCGAGCCGACCCCGGCCGCGCTGGTCGAATCGGCTCTGCGTCACGTCGAACACCTTGAACGCCTGAACTTCCAGGACTTCAAGGTCAGCGTGAAGGCCTCCGACGTGTTCATGGCCGTCGAAGCCTACCGCTTGCTGGCCAAGGAAATCGTCCAGCCGCTGCACCTGGGGATTACCGAAGCCGGTGGTTTGCGTTCAGGCACAGTGAAATCTGCCGTGGGCCTCGGTATGCTGCTCGCCGAAGGGATTGGCGATACCATTCGCATCTCGTTGGCGGCCGACCCGGTCGAGGAAGTGAAAGTCGGCTACGACATTCTCAAGTCCCTGCACCTGCGTTCCCGTGGCATCAACTTCATCGCCTGCCCGAGCTGCTCGCGGCAGAACTTCGATGTGGTGAAAACCATGAACGAGCTGGAAGGGCGCCTCGAAGACCTGCTGGTGCCGCTGGATGTCGCGGTCATCGGTTGCGTGGTCAACGGGCCCGGCGAAGCCAAGGAAGCCCATATCGGCTTGACAGGCGGCACGCCAAACCTGATTTACATCGACGGCAAGCCGTCGCAGAAACTGACGAATGACAATCTGGTGGATGAGCTTGAACGCTTGATCCGCCAGAAAGCGGCCGAGAAGGTCGAAGCTGACGCAGCGGTTATCGCGCGCGGCTGAGCCCGACTGAGCCGAACGAATTTAAGGATTTAATGTGAGCAAGTCTCTGCAAGCCATTCGTGGCATGAACGATATCCTGCCCGAACAGACCCCCCTGTGGCGTCATTTCGAAGGCACCGTTTCGCGTTTGCTGGATAACTACGGTTACAAGCAGATCCGCATGCCGATCGTCGAGTTCACCGAGCTGTTCAAGCGCTCCATCGGTGAAGTGACCGACATCGTCGAAAAAGAGATGTACACCTTCGACGACCGCAACGGCGACTCCCTGACCCTGCGCCCTGAAGGCACGGCGGCCTGCGTGCGTGCGGTGCTCGAGCACGGCATCACCGGCGGTGGCCAGGTGCAGAAACTCTGGTACATCGGCCCGATGTTCCGCCACGAGCGTCCGCAGAAAGGCCGTTATCGCCAGTTCCACCAGATCGGTGTCGAGGTGTTCAACCTCGACGGTCCGGACATCGACGCCGAGCTGATCGTGCTGACATGGCGCCTGTGGGGCGAGCTGGGCATCCGCGATGCGGTCAAGCTCGAACTCAACAGCCTGGGCACCAGCGAGTCCCGTGGTCGCTACCGTGAAGCGCTGGTCGAGTACCTCTCGGCGCATCTGGACAAGCTCGACGAAGACAGCCAGCGCCGCCTGAAAACCAACCCGCTGCGGGTTCTTGATACCAAGAACGCCGACACTCAAGCGGTACTGGTCGATGCGCCGAAAATGGCCGACTACCTCGACGAAGAATCCCGCGTGCACTTCGAGGGCCTCAAGGCTCGCCTGGACGCCGCCGGCATTCCTTACGTGATCAACCCGAAGCTGGTTCGCGGGCTGGATTACTACAGCAAGACCGTTTTCGAATGGGTCACCGACAAGCTCGGCGCCCAGGGTACCGTGTGTGCCGGTGGTCGTTACGACGGCCTGGTCGAGCAGATGGGCGGCAAGCCTACTGCCGGCGTCGGTTTCGCCATGGGCATCGAGCGCCTGGTGCTGCTGCTCGAAACACTTGAGCAGATCCCTGAAGAAATCTCCCGTCAGGTCGACGTCTATCTCTGCGCCTTTGGTGAGGCCGCCGAACTGGCCGGCCTGACCCTGGCCGAGCGCGTGCGCGACCAGTTGCCCAACCTGCGCCTGCAAGTCAATGCCGGCGCCGGCAGCTTCAAGAGCCAGTTCAAGAAAGCCGACAAGAGCGGTGCGCTGTACGCACTGATCCTCGGTGACGACGAGATGGCCCAGCAAGTGGTAGGTTTCAAACCCCTGCGTGGCCAGGGCGAACAACAAAGCATTGCCTGGGATGCGCTTGCCGCTCACCTGGCCACCTGCGTCGTGCAGGGTTGAAGCTGTCTTAACAGCCGAATTAGCGATTAAGGAGTATTGGGGTGTCGAGTACCGAAGACGAACAGCTGGCGGATTTTAAGGAATGGTGGTCACGCAACGGCAAGCCCCTGGTTACTGGCGGCCTGTTGGCGCTGGTCATCGTGTTCGGTTGGCAGGCGTTCCAGAAGTATCAGAGCAACCAGTCGCAAGGCGCCTCGATGCTCTATCAGCAATTGCTCGAAACCACGCTGACCCCTGACGGCAAGCCTGATGCGGCGCGTGTTTCGGACCTGGCTGGCAAGCTCAACAGCGAGTTCGGCGGCAGTGCCTACGCGCAATACGGCAGCCTGTTCGTGGCGAAAGTCGCGGTCGACAGCGGCAAGCTCGATGACGCAGCCACCGAACTGAAAGCCATCATCGCCAAGCCGGCCAACCCCGCACTGGGCGAAATCGCCCGTCAGCGCCTGGCGCAGGTACTGGCCGCGCAGGACAAGGCCGATGAAGCCCTGAAACTGCTGGAAGGCGATGCCGACAAGGCGTTCCTGGCCACTCGCGAGGAACTCAAGGGTGACCTGCTGGTGCAGCTGGGTCGTCCCGACGAAGCACACGCGGCGTATCAAAAAGCCAAGGCGGCACTGTCGGACGAAGCGGCGGTCGGTGGCCTGCAAATCAAGCTGGACGACCTGGCCAAAGGGGATGCGTGACGTGATTCGTTGGAAGCATGCAGCATTGCTGGCCCTGGCCATTTTGGCCGCGGGTTGCAGCAGCAACAGCAAGAAAGAATTGCCACCGGCCGAGTTGACCGACTTCAAGGAAGAAGTGGTCCTGCAAAAGCAGTGGAGTCGTTCGATCGGTGACGGTCAGGGCGAAACCTACAACATGCTGGTTCCGGCCATCGAAGGCGATACCATCTATGCCGCCGATGTCACCGGTGTGGTGATGGCGCTGGATCGCAGCAACGGCGACGTCAAGTGGAAGAAAGATCTCGAACTGCCTGTTTCCGGCGCCGTTGGCGTGGGTTACGGTCTGCTGCTGATCGGTACGATCAAGGGTGAAATCGTTGCCCTGGACGCCATCAACGGCGAAGAGAAATGGCGCGCTCGCGTGTCCAGCGAAGTCCTCGCACCGCCGGCCAACAATGGCGATGTGGTCGTGGTCCAGACCCAGGACGACCGTTTGATCGGTCTGGATGCCGCCACCGGCAACCAGCGCTGGTTGTATGACAGCACCCCGGCGGTGCTGACCCTGCGCGGTACCAGCGCACCGATCGTGACCAACCGCCTCGCGGTGGCTGGCTTTTCGACCGGTAAAGTGGTCGCTCTCGACATTTCCAACGGCGTGCCGGTGTGGGAACAGCGTGTAGCGATCCCGCAAGGTCGTTCGGAACTGGAACGCGTGGTCGACATCGACGGCGGTTTGCTGCTGTCCGGCGAGACCATCTATGTCGCCAGCTACCAGGGTCGCGTTGCGGCACTGGACCTGCAAAGCGGCCGTCAGCTGTGGCAGCGTGATGCTTCCAGCTACGCCGGTGTCGCCCAGGGTTTTGGCAGCGTCTACGTGAGTCTGTCTTCGGGCACCGTTGAAGGCGTCGACGAGCGTTCCACCACAGCCTTGTGGAGCAACGATTCGCTGGCCCGCCGTCAACTGTCGGCTCCGGAAGTGTTCTCCAGCTACGTTGCAGTGGGTGACCTGGAAGGTTACCTGCACCTGTTGAGTCAGGTGGACGGTCGCTTCGTCGGCCGTGAGCGCATCGACAGCGACGGCCTGCGCGCGCGTCCGCTGGTGGTGGGTGACACGATTTATGTGTATGGCAACAGTGGCAAGCTGGAAGCCCTGACCATCAAGTAAAGGTTTGACTATGCTTGGGGTTAATCCCCCAGGCTGCTTCACTTGTGGATATGAATGTGGGAGCGAGCCTGCTCGCGATGGACGTCAACGATAACGTTTGCATCCTGAATAAACGCGGTGCCCTGGCGTTTTTCGCGAGCAGGCTCGCTCCCACATACAAGCGCACAGTGATGCCCCGAGCACCAGCCGCTGCCTAGCAGCGGCTTTTGTATTTTCTGAAATAACGAAGTGGAGAGCCGCATGGTTCCCGTAATCGCCCTGGTGGGCCGACCGAACGTCGGCAAGTCCACCTTGTTCAACCGCCTGACCAGGACTCGCGACGCCATCGTCGGCGACTTGTCCGGTCTGACCCGTGATCGCCAATACGGTGAGGCCAAGTGGCAAGGGCGTTCCTACATTCTGGTCGACACCGGCGGTATCTCCGGTGACGAGCATGGTATGGACGAAAAAATGGCCGAGCAGTCGCTGCTGGCCATTGAAGAAGCAGATGTCGTTCTATTCCTGGTAGATGCCAAGGCCGGTTTTACCGCCGCCGACCAGATGATCGCCGAGCATTTGCGCAAACGTAACAAGCGTTCCTACGTGGTTGCCAACAAGGTCGACAATATCGACCCTGACATGGCCCGCGCCGAATTCGCCCCGTTGGGCATGGGCCACGCGATCCCGATCGCCGGTGCCCATGGCCGTGGCATCACGCAGATGCTGGAAATCGCCCTGAGCGAATTCCCGAAAGACGAAGAAGAGCCGGAAGAAGGCGAGGAAGAGATCGTTGCCGAAGGCGAGGAAGCCAAGCGCATTCCTGGCCCGAGCGAAAAAGACGGGATCAAGATCGCCATCATCGGCCGTCCGAACGTGGGCAAGTCGACCCTGGTCAACCGCATGCTCGGTGAAGACCGGGTGATCGTGTACGACCAACCCGGCACCACCCGCGACAGCATCTACATCCCGTTCGAGCGTAACGACGAGAAGTACACGCTGATCGACACCGCCGGTGTGCGCAAGCGCGGCAAGATCCACGAAGAAGTCGAAAAGTTCTCCGTGGTCAAGACCCTGCAGGCGATCAAAGACGCCAACGTGGTGATCTTCGTGATGGACGCCCGCGAAGGCGTGGTCGATCACGACCTCAACCTGCTGGGCTTCGCCATTGAATCGGGTCGTGCGCTGGTTATCGCGATCAACAAGTGGGACGGCATGACCCCGAGCGAGCGCGACTTCGTGAAGGTCGAGCTGCAACGTCGGCTGTTCTTCGTCGACTACGCCGACATCCACTTCATCTCGGCCCTGCACGGCACTGGCGTGGGCAACCTGTACGCCTCCGTACAGAACTCGTTCAAGTCGGCTGTTACTCGCTGGCCAACCAACCGCCTGACCCAGATCCTGGAAGATGCGGTTGGCGAACACGCGCCGCCGATGGTCAACAACCGCCGGATCAAGCTGCGTTACGCTCACCTGGGTGGCGCGAACCCGCCGATCATCGTGATCCACGGTAACCAGATCGAAAAAGTGCCGAAGTCGTACGTGCGCTATCTGGAGAACACTTACCGCCGTGTGCTGAAGCTGGTCGGTACGCCGATCCGCATCGAGTTCAAGGGCGGCGAGAACCCGTACGAAGGCAACAAGAACTCGCTGACAGACCGCCAGGTCAACAAGAAGCGTCGCTTGATGTCGCACCACAAGAAGGCCGACAAGAAGCGCCGCGACAAGCGTTGATTCAGGTTTTTCCCGTGGGATCGAAAGGGCGCCGATGGCGCCCTTTTTCATGCCTGCCGTTTGGGCTATCCTCGGGCTCTCCCGCGCCGCCGTTAGAGCCGGGTGCAGAGCAGGGATTCCTCGATGATCACCAGTAAGCTGCCGAATGTCGGCATCACCATCTTCACCCAGATGTCTCAGCTCGCGGCGCAAACCGGGGCGCTCAACCTGTCCCAGGGCTTCCCCGATTTCGATGCCCCGCAAGCCCTGTGCGATGCGGTCGGTCGGCATATTGCCAGTGGCCACAACCAGTATTCGCCGATGACCGGCCTGCCGGCGCTGCGTCAGCAGATTTCGGCAAAGATTGCTCGTAGCTATGGCGTGAACGTCGATGCCGACAACGAGATTACGGTCACTCCAGGCGCGACCCAGGCGATCTTCTGCGCGATCCAGGCGGTTATCCGCAGCGGCGACGAAGTGATCGTCTTCGATCCGTGCTACGACAGCTACGAGCCCTCGGTGGAACTGGCCGGCGGTCGTTGCGTGCATGTGCAGCTCGGGCTCAATGATTTCTCCATCGACTTCCAGAAACTGGCCGAGGCGCTTACCCCGCGCACGCGAATGATCGTGCTGAACTCTCCGCACAACCCAAGCGGGGCGCTGATCAGCCGCGCCGAGCTGGATCAGTTGGCGGACCTGATTCGTGATCGCGATATCTACCTGGTCAGCGACGAAGTCTACGAACACCTGGTGTTCGACGGCGTGTCCCACGCCAGCGTGCTCAATCATGAAGAGCTTTATCAGCGTGCCTTCGTGGTCAGCTCGTTCGGCAAGACCTATCACGTCACGGGTTGGAAAACCGGCTACGTGGTCGCACCAGCGGCCCTCACGGCGGAACTGCGCAAGGTGCACCAGTACGTGAGTTTCTGCGGCGTGACACCGCTGCAATATGCCTTGGCCGACTTCATGGCCGAGCATCCGGAACATATTGAAGAGCTGCCGGCGTTCTACCAGGCCAAGCGCGATCTGTTCTGCGATCTGCTGGCGCCTTCGCGCTTCAGTTTCACCCGGGCTACCGGTACCTATTTCCAGCTGGTTGACTATTCACAGATCCGCCCCGACCTCAATGACGTCGAAATGGCCCTGTGGATGACCCGCGAACATGGCGTGGCGAGTATTCCGATCTCGGTGTTCTACCAGACGCCACCGGTCGGCCAGCGCCTGGTGCGCCTGTGCTTTGCCAAACGTGAGGAGACCCTGCGTGAAGCAGCGGAAAAACTATGCGTGATCTGAGTGCACTGCCGAACCTGACCGTTGCGCTGATCCAGACCACCCTGGCCTGGCACGACCGCCAGGCCAACCTCGAGCATTTCGAGCAGTTGCTGGAGCAGGCCCGTGGCGCTGACCTGATCATTCTGCCGGAGATGTTCACCACCGGTTTCTCCATGGAGTCCGAGACCCTCGCTGAAGCGGAAAACGGCCCCACCAGCAAATGGCTGCGGGCTCAATCAGCGAAGCTCGATGCGGTGATCACCGGCAGCGTGATCGTGCAGGCCGCCGATGGCAGTCATCGCAACCGCCTGTTGTGGGCACGGCCGGATGGCGAAGTGTGGCACTACGACAAACGCCACCTGTTCCGCATGGCCGGTGAACATAACCACTACACCCCCGGCGAGCGCCAGGTGCAGTTCGAGCTCAAGGGCTGGCGAGTACGGCCGCTGATTTGCTACGACCTGCGCTTCCCGGTGTGGAGTCGCGATGCCCAGGACACGGACCTGTTGCTGTACACCGCCAACTGGCCGGGCGCGCGGCGCCAGCACTGGAACCGGTTGCTGCCGGCGCGGGCGATCGAGAACTTGTGTTATGTGGCGGCGGTGAATCGCGTCGGCTCCGACGGTAAAGGCTTTGCGTATACCGGTGACAGCCAGGTGCTGGATTTCCAGGGGGAGACCTTGCTCAGTGCGGGGGAGGCGGATGGGGTGTTCAAAGCCGTGCTGGAAGCGGCACCACTGGCTGCTTACCGCGAGCGTTTCCCGGCGAATCTGGATGCTGATACGTTCGAGTTCACCTGATATTTTCGGTGCCTGACAGGACCCTATCGCCAGCAGGCTGGCTCCCACAGTGGACCGTGTTCACAACACAATTCCCCTGTGGGAGCTAGCCTGCTGGCGATGGCGCCAAAACAGGCAACACAAAATCATCAGGCAAAAAAAGGCCCCGAGGTTCTCACCTAGGGGCCTTTTGCTTTTCAGCATCGCTTAGGCAGCTTTCGCTTCCGGCTGGCTCAACGAGCGGTTCAACGCGCTAAACAGGGCCTTGAAGCTGGCAGTAGTGATGTTTTCATCAATACCCACGCCGTGCACCGCACGTTCACCATTCACACGCAGCTCGATGTAGGCCGCTGCCTTGGCATTGGTGCCCGCGCCGATGGCGTGTTCGTTGTAGTCCATGATTTCCACTGGAATCGGCAGACCGGCCACCAGTGCTTCCAGGGCGCCGTTGCCCTTGCCGCGCCAGTGCAGGTTGGTTTCGCCCTGGCCCTTGCTCGCCACTTCCACTTCGACGGCGCTGTTGCCGTTTTCTTCCTGCAGGCGATGGCTGACCAGCGCGTACGGGGTGTTGGCTTGCAGGTACTCGCTGATCAACAGCGAGTGGATCTGCTTGGCGGTCATTTCCAGGCCCAGGCGATCGGTTTCACGCTGCACGACCTGGCTGAACTCGATCTGCATGCGACGCGGCAGGCTGATGCCGTATTCCTGCTCCAGCAGGTAGGCGATACCGCCCTTGCCCGACTGGCTGTTGACGCGGATGACCGCCTCATAGCTGCGGCCGATGTCGGCCGGGTCGATCGGCAGGTATGGCACTTCCCACAATGCATCGGATTTCTGCTGGGCGAAGCCCTTGCGGATCGCATCCTGGTGCGAGCCGGAGAACGCGGTGTGCACCAGGTCGCCGACGTACGGGTGACGTGGGTGCACCTGGATCTGGTTGCACTCTTCGACGACCTTGCGCACGCCGTCGATGTCGGAGAAGTCCAGCTGCGGGTCGAGACCCTGGGTGTACATGTTCAGGGCCACGGTCACCAGGTCGACGTTACCGGTACGCTCGCCGTTACCGAACAGGCAGCCTTCGACACGGTCGGCACCGGCCATCAGGCCCAGTTCGGTGGCGGCAACGCCAGTGCCACGGTCGTTGTGGGTGTGCAGGCTGATGATCACGCTGTCACGACGGTTGATGTGACGGCCGAACCATTCGATCTGGTCGGCATAGATGTTCGGGGTCGCGCATTCGACGGTGGCCGGCAGGTTGAGGATCATCTTGTGCTCGGGCGTCGGGTTCCAGACCTCGATCACCGCGTCGCAGACTTCCTTGGCGAACTCCAGTTCGGTGGCGCTGAAGGTTTCCGGCGAGTACTCGAAGGTCCACTCGGTGTCCGGCTGCATGGCCGCGTACTTGACGAACAGCTTGGCCGCGCTGACGGCGATTTCCTTGATCCCGTCCTTGTCCTGGTTGAAGACAATGCGGCGGAAGGAAGGGGAGGTCGCGTTGTACAGGTGAACAATGGCTTTCTTCGCCCCGCGCAGGGATTCGAAGGTGCGCTCGATCAGGTCTTCACGGCCCTGGGTCAGCACCTGGATGGTGGTGTCGTCCGGGATGTGGCCGCCTTCGATCAGGGTGCGCACGAAGTCGAAGTCGGTTTGCGAAGCGGCCGGGAACGACGCTTCGATTTCCTTCACGCCGACCTGCACCAGGGTTTTCCAGAAGCGCAGTTTCTTGACCGCGTCCATTGGCTCGATCAGCGACTGGTTACCGTCACGCAGGTCGGAGCTGCACCAGATCGGCGCGGCGGTGATGGTCTTCGACGGCCAAGTGCGGTCCGGGATATCGATGGTCGGGAACGCGCGGTATTTCGAAGACGGGTCTTTGAGCATGCTCATCGGGAAATCCTTATAGTGTTGGCCGAAAAAAGGCGGCCTGCCGGTGGATCAATATGTTCTTGGAGTAACGCTGGGATGAGGCGCCGCGATTCAGCCCGGCAGTCGTGCGCTGACCAGGCACAAACTGCGGTGCTGACGAAGCTGAATGAGGGTGTGAGAGGTTTTCATGCCTTCAACCCTAACCGCGGGGGGGAAGGATGGCAAGCAGTCGAAAAAAATTGAGAGGAATCCTCTTCAGGCCATCTGTAACGAGATTTTATTGCGGGGAACCCTGGGGATCGTCAGGTTGCTTGCGCGAGGTTTGAGCGATGCGCAATTGAAGGTTTCAGCGCCGGCTGTTGGTGGCGGGGCTATTCTTAAAGCCTCGACTGGCAAACAAGGAGTCGGCAATGAACGAGTACGATTGGAAGCTATACAGCGTATTGCGACCGCTGGCCCATGAGCGGATGTGCACCCGGATCATGTCCGACGTCGAAAAGATCGTGCTGGACAAGAGCGTCGCACCCTATGAACGGATCGATGCCAGTGAGGAGTTGCTCAAGGCTGGGCAAAAAGAGCTGTATTGGGCCTTTGGTGTGTTCAGGTTTTCACGGCATGAAGCGCGGTCGCATTTGCTGGGGTTATGCGCGCGGGAGTTGATCACGGCCGAGGAGCTGAGCGGGTTTTCACCGGAAACACAGGAGTGGGTGAGGCACTGCCTGGCGGACCGGGAGGCTCATGGGATTGAGGATCTGGATGCGGAATAAATGGTTGCCTGTGACGCCGCCTTCGCGAGCAAGCCCGCTCCCACATTAGAACGCATTTCAATGTGGGAGCGGGCTTGCTCGCGAAGAGGCCGGTCGCCTCACCGTACTGTTAAGGCTGAAACGCGCCGATAAAGATCGCCGGATCCACCCGCGCATCATTCAAGCTGACATTCCAATGCATGTGCGGCCCCGTCGCCCGGCCGGTCGCACCGACTTTACCCACCACGCCACCGCGAGCCAGCTGCTGGCCGACCTTCACGTCAATCTTCGACATGTGGCAGAACATGCTGATGAAGCCTTGGCCATGGTCGACAAACACCGTGTTGCCGTTGAAGAAGTAGTTACCAATCAGGATCACCTTGCCCGCGGCCGGGGTCTTGATCGGCGTGCCGGCTGGCACGGCAAAATCCAGGCCCGAGTGCGGATTGCGCTCTTCACCGTTGAAGAACCGGCGCACGCCGAACTTGCTCGACAGCGGGCCGTTGACCGGCTTGTCCAGCAGCAGGTTGCTCGGTGTATTCGGGCTGAACGTGCGGTAGGCCGCGATCTGCTCGGCCAGCTCACGCTCGATGCGTTTGAGGTTGTCCTGGTCAGGATTGACCTGTTGGGTGTTCTTGAGGGTGATGCGCTGTTCCGGGTACTTCTTGTTGCCAACGGTGAAACCCAGATTGCGCCCGCCGCTGCTGATCGACTGTGCACCCGGCTTGACGGTCAGGGGCACGCCGACGATGGCCAGCCAGTTGTTCTGTTCCTTGACCACCAGCACCGGTTTGCCCTGGTAGCTGGCTTTAGGCGCTTGCGCGGAACTGCCCAGGTCGACCACCGCCACGCCGCCCGGCACCGGTTTGTTCAACAGGCGGGTGATGTAGCTGTCGGCGTGGGCGTTGAAGGTCAGGCACAGCAACAGCAGTGGAGCTAAAAAGCGCGGCATGGATCAATCCAGTAATGAAAGGGTGACGGGCGTCAGGTGATTGTCTTCGACCCGCACGTGCAGTTCGCCTTCACCCAATTTGGCCTTCAGGCGCTGGCCCGTGTGGGTCTGAGCGGCGCTGCGGATCGCCTGGCCACGCTCGTCGAGCAAAATGCTGTAGCCACGGCCGAGGGTCGCCAGGGGGCTGACCACATGCAGCGTCTGCATCTGGCTTTGCAGTTGCAGGCGCCGGCTTTTCAGGCCCTCGCGGATGGCCCGGGGCAGGCGTTCGGCGAGGCTGTCGAGACGTTGGCGCAGCATCGCCAATTGCCGGCCCGGATGCTGCCCGGCAAGGCGGGTTTCCAGGCGGATCAGTCGTTCGCGGCGGGTGTTGAGGCTGCGTTCGAAGGCGCGGCGCATGCGCATGTCGAGGTCATCCAGGCGTTGCGCTTGCTGGCGCAGGCGTTCGCCGGGATGGCGCAGGCGCCGGGAGATACCTTCCAGGCGCAGCCGGTCGCGCATCAGGCGATCGCGCATGCGCATCACCAGGCGCCGATGCAGGCTTTCGACGCGGCGCACCAGGTCGCTGGAGTCCGGTGCGAGCAATTCGGCGGCGGCCGATGGCGTGGGCGCGCGCACGTCAGCGACGAAGTCACTGATGGAGACGTCGGTTTCATGCCCGACGGCGCTGACGATCGGCGTCACGCAGGCATCCACGGCGCGGGCCACGGCTTCTTCGTTGAAGCACCAGAGGTCTTCCAGCGAACCGCCGCCGCGGGCCAGGATCAACGCGTCGAAGCCACGGGCATCCGCCAGTTTCAGGGCGCGGACAATCTGCACGGTGGCTTCACGGCCTTGCACGGCGGTGGGGATCAGGGTCAGTTGCACCTGCGGCGCGCGGCGGCGGAACACGCTGATGATGTCGCGGATGACGGCGCCGGTGGGCGAGCTGATGATGCCGATGCGCTGCGGATGCGCCGGCAGCGGCACTTTGCGCTCGGCGCTGAACAGGCCTTCGGCGCTGAGTTTTTCCTTCAAGGCATCGAACGCCAGGCGCAACGCGCCATCACCGGCTGGCTCCACGGTATCGAGGATCAGCTGGTAATCGCCGCGGCCCTCGAACAACGAGACTTTGCCCCGTACCTTCACCGCCAGGCCATCCTTCAAGGCTTGACGCACCCGCGCGGCGTTTTGCCGGAACAGTGCGCAACGCACCTGGGCGCCGCTGTCCTTGAGGGTGAAATACACATGGCCCGACGCCGGACGGGCGAGGTTGGAGATTTCGCCTTCGACCCAGATGTTGCTGAAAACGTCTTCAAGCAACACCCGCGCGCGGCCGTTGAGCTGGCTGACGGTGAGGACTTCGCGGTCCAGGCCGAGTCTTGCAAAGGGATCTTTAATCATGGGGCGCATGATAAAGGTCTCCTGCCCAATGCACGACCCCCTTGTAGGAGCTGCCGAAGGCTGCGATCTTTTGATCTTGATTTTCAAGAGCAAAAGATCGCAGCCTGCGGCAGCTCCTACAGGGAAAGGTGGACATGTTGGTTGATTTGCTTGGGCAATGGAATTTTGGGACTGTGGACTGGCTGGTTATCGGGCTAGGCATCGCCCTGGCCTACATCGTGTTCGGCATCGCGGGCTTCGGTACCGCGCTCGTGGCCGGGCCGATTTTGCTCCTGTTCATGCCGCTGTCGAAGATCGTGCCCTTGCTGGTGCTGCTGGATTTTGTCGCGGCCTTCGGCAATCTGTTGCCTTCACGGCGCGATGTGGCAAAACCGGAGCTGCTGCGATTACTGCCGTGCATGGCTGTGGGCTGCACCCTGGGCGTGATCTTTCTGTTGAACCTCAAGTCCGATCTGTTGCTGCTGTTGATGGGGCTGTTCATCAGTGCCTATGCCATCTACAGCCTGTGGATCAAAGCGCGTCCGGCGCAATTGTCTGCCGCCTGGGCAGTGCCGATGGGCACCGTGGGCGGGATGTTCGGGGCGTTGTTTGGCAG
Organism: Pseudomonas sp. YuFO8; assembly: GCF_035065025.1. Lineage (NCBI taxonomy): Bacteria > Pseudomonadati > Pseudomonadota > Gammaproteobacteria > Pseudomonadales > Pseudomonadaceae > Pseudomonas > Pseudomonas sp. YuFO8. Next base: position 369,532 of record NZ_JAXDEQ010000001.1, read on the forward strand.
TGGCGGCTTTCTCTACGCGATCTATTTGAACAGCCGCTTGCCCAAGGAAGCGGCCCGGGCGACCCAGAGTGCGCTGATCAGTTGCAGCACGGTGGTGCGTCTGAGCCTGTTCATTGTCGCGGGCGTCTATGCCGAGCTACCCTTGTTGGTGCTGGCGCTGTGTTTGTTGCCGGCCATGGCCCTGGGCCTGTGGATCGGTCGACGGTTGACCATGAAGTTGTCGCGCGAAGCGTTCGTGCGGCTGGTGACCTGGCTGGTCCTGGCCAGTGGCATCGCCTTGATCGGGCGTTACTTGAGTACTTGACCTGTGAATCCCCGGGCTTAAGCTGCCGGGCTTCTTTCAAAGCGTTGCAGCAGGCCGCCCCATGAATTCCCAAAGCATCATTGTCCCGAAAATCTCCACGCTGCCGGTGCACGAGCCCCGGGCCCGGGCGATCGTGCGTTGGCTGGTGCGCAAGAACATCATCAACGAAGAGCTGACCACCTGCGGCCGCACCGGAAATCGCATGGCCCACGCCATCGGCGAGGGTGCCAGGGATGTGGTCCTGCACCCACAAGCCCTGCCGTTCGGCGAGCCGGTCAATGGCCTGGAGATCGTCACCAAGCGCTGCATCTATACACCGGCCAAGGGATTCCTCGGCGAGGCCGGTTGTGCCGAGTGTCGCAAGGAGATCGGTGAAGCGCTGTTCGAAAGCCTCGAAGACTGGATGCCTGGGCGTACCGACAACTTCACTTGCCCGGAATGCGGGCACGAAGACGACATCAACGGCTTTCTGTACCTGCAGGAGTGCGGCTTTTCCAACTTGGGCTTCATCTTCAATAACTGGGCGGAGGCGGGGTTCAAGCAGAGCTTTCTCGATGAGTTTGCCGATTGGCTGGATCAGCCGGTGAGTTGGGTGAAAGTGGAGTTGTGACAGGTCTGATGGACCGCGTTATCGTTCATCGCTGGCAAGCCAGCTCCTACAGGATCGCGTCGAATTTGTAGGAGCCGGCTTGCTGGCGATGCTCTTCAAATGTCCCGTCGATCACCGTATCGATAATAGACAGAGTTTTACATTGAACCCGAGGGGGTGTCTGACTATAATGGCGCGCTTCCATTTTCCCGCTCGGGAGCCCCCGCGATGCTGCGTATCAGCCAAGAAGCTCTGACATTCGACGACATTCTCCTAGTGCCCGGTTATTCCGAGGTGCTTCCTAACGAAGTCAGTCTCAAGACCCGCCTTACCCGTGGCATCGAGCTGAATATTCCACTGGTTTCCGCCGCCATGGACACCGTCACTGAAGCCCGTCTGGCAATTGCCATGGCTCAGGAAGGTGGTATCGGTATCATCCACAAGAACATGACCATCGAGCAGCAAGCTGCCGAAGTGCGCAAGGTCAAGCGTTACGAAGCCGGTGTGGTCAAGGACCCGATCACCATCGACGCCGACGCCACCGTGCGCGAATTGTTCGAACTGACCCGCATGCACAACATCTCCGGCGTTCCGGTGCTGCACAATGGCGACCTGGTCGGCATCGTGACCTCCCGTGACGTGCGTTTCGAGAACCGTCTGGAAGCCACTGTCCGTGAAGTGATGACGCCTAAAGAGCGTCTGGTCACGGTCAAGGAAGGCGCCGACAAGAACGATGTGCGTGAACTGCTGCACAAGCACCGCATCGAGCGCGTGCTGATCGTCGACGACAAATTTGCCCTCAAAGGCATGATGACCGTCAACGACATCGAAAAAGCCAAGGCTTACCCGCTGGCCAGCAAGGACGATCAAGGTCGTCTGCGCGTGGGTGCTGCAGTCGGTACCGGTAAAGACACCGGTGACCGCGTTACCGCGCTGGTCGCTGCCGGCGTTGACGTGGTGGTGGTCGACACCGCCCACGGTCACTCCAAAGGCGTGATCGACCGCGTTCGTTGGGTCAAGCAGAACTTCCCTGAAGTGCAGGTGATTGGCGGCAACATCGCCACCGGCGCTGCCGCCAAGGCCCTGGCCGAAGCGGGCGCTGACGCAGTCAAGGTCGGTATCGGTCCAGGCTCGATCTGCACCACCCGTATCGTCGCCGGTGTCGGCGTGCCGCAAATCAGTGCCATCGCCAACGTCGCCGCCGCCCTTGAAGGCACTGGCGTACCGTTGATCGCCGACGGCGGCATCCGTTTCTCCGGTGACCTGTCCAAGGCCATCGTAGCCGGAGCCTCCTGCGTGATGATGGGCTCGATGTTCGCCGGTACCGAAGAAGCGCCGGGCGAGATCGAACTGTTCCAGGGTCGTTCGTACAAGGCTTACCGCGGCATGGGTTCGCTGGGCGCCATGTCCCAGGCCCAAGGCTCCTCCGACCGTTACTTCCAGGACTCCTCGGCAGGCGCCGAGAAACTGGTTCCGGAAGGCATCGAAGGCCGTGTGCCGTACAAAGGCACCCTGAGCGCCATCATCCATCAACTGATGGGTGGCCTGCGCTCCTCGATGGGCTACACCGGCAGTGCCGACATCGAAGAGATGCGCACCAAGCCTGAGTTCGTGCGGATCACCGGCGCTGGCATGGCCGAGTCCCACGTCCACGACGTGCAGATCACCAAGGAAGCGCCAAACTACCGCGTAGGTTGAGCCTTCAAGCAACACATCAAGCAACCGGGGCTGTTTTATTCAGCCCCGAGTTGTTTCTGAATCACGACTGTGTCCGAATTTTTTAGACGAGACTGAATCATGGCCCTCGACATTCACGCCCACCGCATCCTGATCCTCGACTTCGGTTCCCAGTACACCCAACTGATCGCCCGCCGCGTGCGTGAAATCGGCGTGTACTGCGAACTGCACCCGTTCGACATGGACGAAGATGCGATCCGCGAATTCGCTCCTAAAGGCGTCATCCTCGCCGGTGGCCCAGAGTCGGTGCACGAAGCCAACAGCCCTCGCTGCCCGCAAGCCGTTTTCGACCTGGGCGTGCCGGTCTTCGGTATCTGCTACGGCATGCAGACCATGGCCGAGCAACTGGGCGGCAAGGTTGAAGGCTCCGAGCTGCGTGAGTTCGGTTACGCCCGCGTTGACGTGGTCGGCAAGAGCCGCCTGCTCGACGGCATCGAAGACCACATCGACGCCGACGGCCTGTTCGGCCTCGACGTGTGGATGAGCCACGGTGACAAAGTTACCCGCATGCCGGAAGACTTCCACATCCTGGCCAGCACCCCAAGCTGCCCGATCGCCGGCATGTTCAGCGACGAGCGTCGTTACTACGGCGTGCAGTTCCACCCGGAAGTGACCCACACCAAGCAGGGCGGTCGCATCCTGTCGCGCTTCATCCTCGACATCTGCGAGTGTGAAGCCCTGTGGACCCCTTCGAAGATCGCTGAAGACGCCATCGCCCAGGTTCGCGCCCAGGTTGGCACCGACAACGTCCTGCTCGGCCTGTCCGGCGGCGTGGACTCGTCCGTGGTTGCTGCGCTGCTGCACAAGGCCATCGGCGACCAGCTGACCTGCGTATTCGTCGACAACGGCCTGCTGCGCCTGCACGAAGGCGAGCAAGTGATGGCCATGTTCGCCGAGAACATGGGCGTCAAGGTGATCCGCGCCAACGCCGAAGAGCAGTTCCTCGGTAACCTGGCCGGCGAAGCCGACCCGGAGAAGAAGCGCAAGATCATCGGCCGTACCTTCATCGACGTGTTCGATGCCGAATCCTGCAAGCTGGACAACATCAAGTACCTGGCCCAGGGCACCATCTACCCGGACGTGATCGAGTCGGCTGGCGCGAAAAGCGGCAAGGCCCACGTGATCAAGTCGCACCACAACGTGGGCGGCCTGCCGGAAGAGATGAACCTGAAGCTGGTCGAGCCACTGCGCGAACTGTTCAAGGACGAAGTCCGTCGTCTGGGCCTGGAACTGGGCCTGCCGTACGACATGGTCTACCGTCACCCGTTCCCGGGCCCGGGCCTGGGCGTGCGCATCCTCGGTGAAGTGAAGAAGGAATACGCCGACCTGCTGCGTCGCGCCGACCACATCTTCATCGAAGAACTGCGCAAGGCCGACTGGTATCACAAGGTCAGCCAGGCGTTCGTGGTGTTCCAGCCGGTGAAATCGGTTGGCGTGGTCGGCGATGGCCGTCGTTACGCCTGGGTCGTGGCCCTGCGTGCCGTGGAAACCATCGACTTCATGACCGCGCGTTGGGCACACCTGCCTTACGAACTGCTGGAAACCGTTTCCGGCCGTATCATCAATGAAATCGAAGGCATCTCCCGCGTCACCTACGACGTGTCGAGCAAGCCGCCGGCGACCATTGAGTGGGAGTGATCCCGCACCAGCCCTGAAGGGTTGATCGCAGGATAAAAAGCCGTGTGAACGAGAGTTCACGCGGCTTTTTGCATTGGAGCCAGCCGTACCTGCGGCCCGTCGTCACGTCCGCTTTGCTGTTTCTTTCGCAACTGCGGGTGTATCGTATTCGCCTTTTGCGGCCCCCGGGCCTGTCGTTGAAACGTGAGGTAGTTGAGTTCATGTCCTTTACCCGTCGCCAAATCCTCGGTGGCCTGGCTGGTCTTGTTGTCGTTGGTGTCGGGGCGGGCGGTGCGTCGCGTTACTGGCTGGGCAAGATGGCTGACGCGGATGCCGGTCACGACTATGAACTGATTGCCGCACCGCTGGACGTCGAACTGGTGGCCGGACACAAGACCCCGGCCTGGGCGTTCGGCCCGTCGGCGCCAGGCACCGAACTGCGCGTGCGCCAGGGTGAATGGCTGCGGGTGCGATTCATCAACCACCTGCCGGTTGCCACCACGATTCACTGGCACGGCATCCGCCTGCCGCTGGAAATGGACGGTGTGCCTTACGTCTCGCAGTTGCCGGTGTTGCCGGGGGAGTACTTCGATTACAAATTCCGTGTGCCGGATGCCGGCAGCTACTGGTATCACCCGCACGTGAACAGCAGCGAAGAGCTCGGTCGCGGCCTGGTCGGCCCGCTGATCATCGAAGAGCGCGAGCCCACCGGTTTCAAGTACGAAAAGACCTTGAGCCTGAAGAGCTGGCACGTCGACGACGTCGGCAATTTCGTCGAGTTCAGCATTCCCCGGGAAGCCGCCCGTGGCGGTACGGCGGGGCGCCTGGCGACCATCAATGGCGTGCCGCAGGCGGTGATCGACTTGCCCGCAGGACAGATCACCCGTGTGCGCCTGCTCAACCTCGACAACACCCTGACCTATCGCCTGAACATCCCCGGCGTCGAAGCGCAGATCTATGCGCTGGATGGCAATCCCATCGAGCCGCGGCCGCTGGGCAAGGAATACTGGCTGGGCCCCGGCATGCGCATTTGCCTGGCGATCAAGGCGCCACCGGCCGGTGAAGAGTTGTCGTTGCGCAATGGCCCTGTACGCCTGGGCACGTTCCGCTCAGTGGCCAATACCGACGCGCCGACCCAATGGCCACCGGCGCTGCCCGCCAACCCGATTGCCGAGCCGGACCTGGCCAATGCCGAGAAACTCAACTTCAATTTCGAATGGGTCGGTTCGGTCTCGGTGAACGTCGACAACGGCAGGCCGCCGAGCCTGTGGCAGATCAACGGCAAGGCCTGGGACATCACCGACAAGACCTGCGCCGACCGCCCGATCGCCAAGCTCGAGAAGGGCAAGAGCTACATTTTCGAATTGAAGAACATGACTCAGTATCAGCACCCGATTCACCTGCACGGCATGAGCTTCAAGGTGATTGCCTCGAACCGGCACAAGGTCATCCCGTATTTCACCGACACTTACCTGCTGGGTAAGAACGAGCGGGCGCAGGTGGCGCTGGTGGCGGATAATCCTGGCGTGTGGATGTTCCATTGCCATGTGATCGACCACATGGAAACCGGCCTGATGGCCGCTATCGAGGTGGCGTGATGCGTCAGATTCGTCCCGCCGCCATCATCGACCGCAGCCGTGACCGCGACTTCATGCGTGAAGCCCTGGCGCTGGCGGCCCAAGGCGCCGCCCTGGGCGAAGTGCCGGTGGGCGCCGTGCTGGTGCAGGACGGCGAAATCATCGGCCGTGGCTTCAACTGCCCGATCAGCGGCAGCGATCCCAGTGCCCACGCCGAGATGGTGGCGATCCGCGCTGCCGCCCAGGCCGTGAGCAACTATCGCCTGCCGGGCAGCACGCTGTATGTGACGCTGGAGCCGTGCAGCATGTGCGCCGGGTTGATCGTGCATTCACGGATTGCACGGGTGGTGTATGGCGCGCTGGAACCCAAAGCCGGGATTGTTCAGAGCCAGGGGCAGTTTTTCACCCAGGGCTTTCTCAACCATCGAGTGTTGTATGAAGGGGGGGTGTTGGCAGGAGAGTGTGGGGCTGTTTTAAGTGAGTTCTTCAAGGCCCGTAGAGCCAAACCTTCAGACTGAACACTGAACTAATGTGGGAGCGGGCTTGCTCGCGAAGAGGGTGTGTCAGTCGACATGGTTGTTGTCTGACACACCGCTTTCGCGAGCAAGCCCGCTCCCACATTTTGATCTCCATTGATCTGGAGAATGGCTTACTTGCGAGCGACGATCACCGCCCGCATCGGCGCCGGCAGCCCTTCAATCGTCTTGCTGTGATCTTGCGGATCAAGGAAATCACTCAGCGACTGATACTTCATCCACTCGGTGCCGCGCTGTTCCTCGACAGTGGTCACACTCACGTCCACGCATTTCACATCGCTGAACCCGGCACGCCGCAGCCACAACTCCAGGGCCGGCACCGACGGCAGGAACCAAACGTTGCGCATCTGCGCGTAGCGGTCTTCCGGCACCAGCACTTGGTGTTTGTCGCCTTCGACCACCAGGGTTTCCAGCACCAGTTCACCACCCTTGACCAGGCAATCCTTCAGCGCCAGCAAATGCTCGATCGGCGAGCGGCGGTGGTAGAACACGCCCATGGAAAACACCGTGTCGAACCCTTCGAGGTTCGGCGGCAGGTCCTCGAACGGGAAGGGCAGGTGCCAGGCATTCGGCTCTGACAAGTAACGTTGAACCGCCTGGAACTGGCAGAAGAACAACCAGTTCGGATCGACGCCGATCACGCTGTCGGCGCCAGCACCGAGCATGCGCCACATGTAATAGCCGTTGCCGCAGCCGACATCGAGGATGCGCTTGCCCTTGAGGTCCAGGTGCGGGGCGACCCGCGACCATTTCCAGTCCGAGCGCCATTCGGTGTCGACGTGCACGCCAAACAGGTCGAACGGCCCTTTGCGCCATGGTGACAAGCCCATCAGCGCGGTGCGCAATTGTGCGCGGGTTTCATCGTCGCAATCGGTGTCGAGCTTCAAGCCGTTGAGCAAATCAACTTCACTCGGCTGGATCTTCGGTAGGGCGTCCAGCGCGCTCTGCCAGCGTTCCAGGTCGCCGTGGCCCTTCTCCATTTTCTTGTCGAGTTGCTGCTGCAGGGTGTTGGCCCAATCAGCCAGCGGCGTGCCGGCCAGACGACGGGCGAGGGGGGACAGATCTATCATGGCAAGGCAATCAACGAGGCAAAGTTAAGACACTGGAACCACGGCACGACTTTCGAGAACCCGGCGGCCAGCAGGCGTTCGCGGTGCTCTTCGAGGCTGTCGGGTTTCATGACGTTTTCGATGGCGCTGCGCTTCTGGGCGATTTCCAGTTCGCTGTAGCCGTTGGCGCGCTTGAAGGCGACGTGCAGGTCGGTGAGCAACGCGTGCTCCTGCTCGTCTTCAAAGCGCAGTTTTTCCGAGAGAATCAATGCGCCACCGGGCAACAGCGATTGGCGGATGCGCGACAGCAACGCGGTACGCTGATCTGGTGCGATGAATTGCAGGGTGAAGTTCAAAGCCACCACCGAGGCAGGTTTGAATTCCAGGGCGAGGATGTCGCCTTCGATCACTTCCACCGGCAGCAACTCCTGGAACATCGAGTCCTGGCCGTTCAGATATTCACGGCACCGCTCGACCATCGCGGCGGAGTTATCCACAGCGATAACGCGACAACCCTCGGTGCGCACATGGCGACGCAGCGCCTGGGTCACCGCGCCCAGGGACGAACCGAGGTCGTAGAGCACACTGTTGGGCTGGGCGAACTGCGCGGCAAGCACACCGAGGTTTTCGACGATGGTCGGGTAACCCGGCACCGAGCGCTTGATCATGTCCGGGAACACCCGCACCACGTCCTCGTTGAAGGCGAAGTCAGGCACCTGGGCCAAAGGCTGGGCGAATAGGCGATCGGATTCTTTGCTCACGGCGGTTCCGGCGGTGGATGTGGAAAAGGCCGGCATTTTAGCCAAGTTGGCGCGGGGATGCGCGGGTTGTCTGATAAACCGAAGGGGGGCAGTTCTGAAATCGGCGTGTCCAGTCCGACCGCCTTCGCGAGCAAGCCCGCTCCCACAGTGGTTTTGTGTGCGACACAGATTCAATGTGGGAGCGGGCTTGCTCGCGAAGGGGTCAACGCGGTTTCTGATCGAACGCCGATGCCGTGATACCCCATTGGCCAAGCCAATAACTGAGGATGATCACATACGCCGCAGCCTCGAACGGCACCACAAACCGACTGATGCCAATCACGCTATCCGAAAACACAAACGCCACGGCCCCTGCGGCAGCCAGCAGTGCCGAACGCTTGGGCACATCGGTACCGAGTCGGGCCAGCGCACGCCAGAGCATGGCGCTGATCGCCAGGCCGTAGACGATCACCGGAATCAGCAAAGGCCCCAGCCCGTGAGAGATCAGTATTCCCAGCAACACCACGCCAACGCCGAGGGCCAGCATCAGTGGCAACAGGGCCAGCCGCTTGCAGTCACTCAAGTAAGCCTTCAGATACGCCAGATGCGCGACCAAAAACGCCCCAAGGCCGAACACGAACAAATCCCCCGGCCAAGCCAGCAACACGTCGCCGACCAGGGAGAAAATCAATCCAAGACTGATCCAGCGCCGATACTCGCTGGGCGGTGCGTCGTGCAGCCAGCCGAGCAGGGCCAGGACCGGCAGCGGCTTGACCAGCAGGCAAAGCAGGGAGGCGTGAACGCTCAGGCCATAAAGAAAGGTCACCGCGCCCATCAGAGCCAGAATCAGCCAGCCCACGGTCAGTTGACCGAAATGGCGCAGTCGAAGGCATCCGCCGGCAGCACTTCCGGGGCCCAGGGTTGTTGCGAGGTCAAGCGTAAACGTCCCGTGCCAGTGGCGAACGCCTGGAACCGCCAGGTCGACACACCGGCAGCGCCAACGACGCCGGCATCTTCCGGATTGCTGTAGACCTCGGGGCTAAGCGCGTGCAGCACGCCACCGGCAGAATCCTGGATGGACCAGCGATAACCCGTGGTCGGATTGCTCGGCAGGGTCAGGATCAGGTTTTGCCCGCTGGTGAGTTTTACCGGGCATTCGCTTTGTTTTTCCACAGTCACGTTGTGCGCAGGTTGCGTGGCGCAAGCGGCCAGCAAGGCGAGTGCGAGGGGGATTAACAGGCGAGTGGGGGACATAGGGTCGGTGGCTCCGGCGTTCACGACGAACGGCGAGCATAACCGAGATGAGACAAATTGTGACAGTCGCCGAAGGTAGCGGTGGCAGGGCTGACGCCATCGCTGGCGAGCCAGCTCCTACAGGGTTTTGCGGTGGACACACCTTTAGTGAGCACCGCCGGCCACTGTAGGAGCTGGCTTGCCAGCGATAGCGGTAGCGCAGTCGCTACAGCAACATCAGAAAAGCACCTTCGCCACATCCGCAAACCGCTTGGCGAAATGCACGGTAATGCCCTCCTTCAGATACTCCGGCAACTCCTCGAAATTACCCCGGTTCGCCTCCGGCAATATCAGCTCGAAAATCTTCTGCCGCCGCGCTGCAATCACCTTCTCACGCACCCCGCCAATCGGCAGTACATGCCCGGTCAGGGTCAGTTCGCCGGTCATGGCCACGCCTTTTTTCGGTGGCTGGTTGCGGGCCAGGGACAGCAGGGCGCTGGCCATGGTCACACCGGCGCTCGGGCCGTCTTTCGGCGTGGCGCCTTCCGGGACGTGCAGGTGGACGAACGCTTCGTCGAAGAATTTCGGGTCACCGCCAAACGACTTCAGGTTGGAGCTGACGTAGCTGTAGGCAATTTCCGCCGATTCCTTCATCACTTCACCCAGTTGCCCGGTGAGTTTGAAGCCGCGGTTGAGCGTGTGGATGCGCGTCGCTTCGATCGGCAAGGTGGCGCCACCCATGCTGGTCCAGGCCAGGCCAGTGATCACGCCGGTACCGGACAGCACTTGCTCGTTACGGAACACCGGTTTGCCCAGGGACGATTCGAGGTCTTTCGGGCCAATCTTGATTGTTGCTTGCGGATCTTCGAGCAGCTTCACCACGGCTTTGCGCACCAGTTTGCCGAGGTTTTTTTCCAGCTGACGGACCCCGGCTTCACGGGCATAACCGTCGATCAGTGCCTTGAGGGCGTTGTCGCTGATGCTCAGGCTGCCTTTCGATACGCCGGCCTTCTCAAGCTGTTTCGGCCACAGGTGACGCTTGGCGATGGCGACTTTTTCCTCGGTGATGTAACCCGACAGGCGGATCACTTCCATCCGGTCCAGCAAGGGGCCGGGAATCGAATCCAGGGTGTTGGCGGTGCAGACGAACAGCACTTTCGACAGGTCCATGCGCAGATCGAGGTAGTGGTCGAGGAATTCGACGTTCTGTTCCGGATCCAGGGTTTCCAGCAGCGCCGAGGCCGGGTCACCCTGATAGCTTTGGCCCATCTTGTCGATTTCGTCGAGCATGATCACCGGGTTCATCACTTCGACGTCTTTGAGCGCCTGCACCAGTTTGCCCGGTTGTGCGCCGATGTACGTGCGGCGATGGCCCTTGATCTCGGCCTCGTCGCGCATGCCGCCCACGCTGAAGCGGTAGAACGGTCGGCCGAGGGATTCGGCGATGGATTTGCCGACGCTGGTCTTGCCCACGCCCGGCGGCCCCACCAGCAGCACGATGGAACCGCTGATTTCGCCCTTGTAGGCACCGACCGCGAGGAATTCGAGGATGCGGTCCTTGATGTCGTCGAGGCCGGCGTGGTGGTTGTCCAGCACCTTGCGCGCGTGCTTGAGGTCGAGCTTGTCCTCGCCGTATACGCCCCACGGCACCGAGGTCGCCCAGTCGATGTAATTGCGGGTGACCGCATATTCCGGCGAGCCGGTTTCGAGGATCGACAGCTTGTTCATTTCTTCTTCGAGGCGTTTCTGCACCTGCGCTGGCAGGACCTTGCCCACCAGTCGCTGTTCGAACTGTTCGAGGTCAGCGCTGCGGTCGTCCTTGGTTAGCCCCAGCTCCTGCTGGATGACCTTGAGTTGTTCCTTGAGGAAGAACTCGCGCTGATGCTCGCCGATCTTGCGGTTCACTTCGGCGGAAATCTCTTTCTGCAGGCGCGCGACCTCGACTTCCTTGCGCAGCATCGGCAGGACTTTTTCCATGCGCTTGAGCATGGGCACGCAGTCGAGCACTTCCTGCAGTTCGCTGCCGGTTGCCGAAGTCAGGGCGGCGGCGAAGTCGGTCAGTGGGGATGGATCGTTGGGGCTGAAGCGGTTGAGGTAGTTCTTCAGCTCTTCGCTGTACAGCGGGTTGAGCGGCAGCAGTTCCTTGATCGCATTGATCAGCGCCATGCCGTAGGCCTTGACCTCGTCGGTCGGCTCGGTGGGCTGGTGCGGGTATTCGACTTCCACCAGGTAAGGCGGGCGATGGTGCTTGAGCCAGGTCTTGAGGCGCACACGGGTCAGGCCCTGGGCAACAAATTGCAGTTTGCCGTTTTCGCGACTGGCGTGGTGCACCTTGACCAGGGTGCCGTACAGCGGCAGGGCCGAGGTATCGAAATGGCGCGGATCTTCCTGGGGGGTGTCCATGTAGAACAGGGCCAGGGAGTGATGATCGGATTTGGCGACCAGGTCGAAGGTTTCAGCCCAGGGTTCTTCATTGACGATGACCGGCAGGACCTGCGCCGGGAAGAAGGGGCGATTGTGAATCGGAATGATGTAGACCTTGTCCGGCAGGTTCTGGCCGGGCAGGGCCAGGCCCTTGCCGGTGGTGTGGTGTTCGGTGTTTTCCGGGTCGGCGTATTCGCTGGGGTCTTCGGGGAAGGCTTGCTGGTCGCTCATGGGGCACCTGCGCAATGGGGTATGGGTCTTAGATGGGGCAGGCCTTGGGTGGTTTCAATGGGGGAGGGGATATTCGGGGAGCGTTCAGGATCTGGACAGGTCCTGGCCATTTGCCCGTTGCAGGCATGGCGCGTCGATCAGAACGGACAGCGTTCCCACGGCATGGGAACGCTTCTGCGGGATGTCAGGGGCGAATTTCGATCATCGTGCCGTCCGGCACCAGGTTCCAGATCTCGCGCATGTCCATGTTGCGCATGGCGATGCAACCGTCGGTCCAGTCCAGGGTGTGGAACAGGTGCTCGGGGTTTTCTTCGGTGTCCGGGGTGCCGTGAATCATGATCATGCCGCCGGGATCGACGCCTTCGCGTCGTGAGCGGGCGGAATCGCTGATGTTCGGATAGGAGATGTGCATGGCCAGGTTGAAGCGGTCGCTGACCTTGCGCCAGTCGATCCAGTAGAAACCTTCGGGCGTGCGTTTGTCGCCTTCCATCAGTTTCGGTCCCTGAGGACGTTTGCCCAGGGAAATGCGATAGGTCTTGAATGGCTTGCCGTCGTTGATCAATTGCAATTGATGGGCAGACTTGAGAACCAGGATTTTCTCGATGACCTTGCCGTTCATGGGCTCCATGGCAGTAGCCTGGGACACCGTGACGAACGACAAGAAGAACAGGGCAAGCAACCAGCGCATTGAAACGATTCCCCAGGAGGTGTCGCGACTATATATCTATTTATAGGTGTTTTTGCAGGCGCTGCCGAGGGTTCGGCCGAGTTCGGACGATCTTTGCGCGCCTAACGATGATACCAAGATGACATCAACTGATGACAGGCTGGGCCAGCGGCGGGATCGATTCGGACCGCACGGGGTAGACCTCGGTCCGCCGGTCAGCGAAGAAGCATTCTAAGGTACGGCCCACCGTGCGGAAAGCCAGCTCGTCCCAAGGAATGTCGGCTTCGTCGAATAGTTGCACTTCCAGGCTCTCGGGACCGGCAGCAAAATCCAGGTCCGCAAGCTCGGCGCGGAAGAACACATGCACCTGGCTGATATGCGGCACGTCGATCAGCGTATAGATGCTCAGGTTGCGCACCCGCGCGCAGGCTTCCTCGGCGGTCTCGCGAATGGCCGCCTGCTCGATGGTCTCACCGTTTTCCATGAAGCCGGCAGGCAGGGTCCAGTAGCCCCGGCGCGGCTCGATGGCGCGGCGGCACAACAGCACCTGGGTGCCCCAGGTCGCCACGCAACCGGCGACGATGTTGGGGTTCTGGTAATGGATGGTGTGACAGCTGTCGCAGACAAAACGCAGGCGTGAATCGCCTTCGGGAATGCGCTGGGTCACCGGGTTGCCGCACTGACTGCAAAATTTCATGCTTGGGTTCCTGAATGCTGCGCCTATCTTGGCGTGCGGCGGTGGCTGTCGGCAAGTTGTCGTTTCGCGACATGCCACTGTCCGGGGGGTTGGGCGACCTAAGCGATTAGTGCATGATGCAGGGTAAGGCACTGATCGAGAACACTCATGCTGGACGAGCTACTGCATCGGGTAAGTCACCACACACCGCGCACGCTGGAGACTGACCGACGTTTCCCCGAGGCCGCCGTCCTGGTGCCGATTACCCGCAGTGACGAGCCGGAGCTGGTGTTGACCCTGCGCGCCAGCGGGCTGTCGACCCATGGTGGCGAAGTCGCTTTCCCCGGTGGTCGACGCGACCCCGAAGACCCCGACCTTGTTTTTACCGCCCTGCGCGAAGCCGAGGAAGAGATCGGCTTGCCACCGGGACTGGTCGAAGTGATCGGCCCGCTGAGCCCGTTGATTTCCCTGCATGGCATCAAGGTCACGCCTTATGTCGGGGTAATTCCGGACTTCGTCCAATACCGCGCCAACGATGCCGAGATCGCCGCCGTGTTCAGTGTGCCCCTGGAGTTCTTCCGCGAGGACCCGCGCGAGCACACCCATCGCATCGACTACCAGGGTCACAGTTGGTACGTACCGAGTTACCGCTACGGCGAATTCAAGATCTGGGGTTTGACGGCAATCATGATCGTCGAGTTGATCAATCTGCTCTATGACGCGAAAATCAGCCTGCACTCGCCGCCTAAAAGCTTTATCAATACCTGAAGCCATCATTCGAATGGCCTGAACACGCCGCTGCCTGAGCCTTGAGGACAACACGATGAAATACCGCCTGGGCGACGCCCGTGTCGAGACCCACCCAGAGAGCTGGGTCGCTCCCAATGCCGTGCTGGTGGGCAAGGTCAAGCTGGAAGAGGGCGCCAACGTCTGGTTCAACGCCGTGCTGCGGGGCGACAACGAACTGATCCTGATCGGCAAGAACAGCAACGTCCAGGACGGCACTGTGATGCATACCGACATGGGCTACCCGCTGACCATCGGTACCGGCGTGACCATCGGCCACAACGCCATGCTGCACGGCTGCACCGTGGGTGACTACAGCCTGATCGGCATTAATGCGGTGATCCTCAATGGCGCGAAAATCGGCAAGAACTGCATCATCGGCGCCAATTCGTTGATCGGTGAAGGCAAGGAGATTCCCGACGGTTCGCTGGTCATGGGCTCACCCGGCAAGGTGGTGCGCGAACTGACCGAGGCGCAGAAGAAGATGCTGGAAGCCAGCGCCGCTCACTACGTGCATAACTCGCAACGTTATGCCCGCGACCTGGCTGAGCAGGAAGAATGACGACGACCGAACGACCAGTGCCATCGCCCTGCGTGAACATTTGCGCGCTGGACGACGATGACATCTGCACGGGGTGCCAGCGCACGGTGGAAGAGATCACCCGTTGGAGCCGGATGGACAACGAAGAACGGCGCAAGGTGTTGGGGTTGTGCCATGAACGGGCCAAGTCCAGCGGGTTGGTGTGGATGATTGGCAAGACACCTGGCAACTGAGGTGTGGCCATTGTAGGAGCGAGCTTGCTCGCGATGGACTCAAGACCACCGCGGGGAATCAGATTCCCCGCATTATCGTTAACGACTATCGCGAGCAAGCTCGCTCCTACAGTACCCTGTGCGCCAAATTGACAGGTGCCCCCCATGTTCTTCCTGATCGCCTACATCGGCAGCGTCGTGCTGACCAACTACGCCTTCTCCACCGCCCCGCACCTGGACATCATCTGGTCGGCGTGGGGTGGCCTGGTGTTCGTGTTGCGCGACATGGTGCAAACCCGCTTCGGGCACGGCGCGATTGCGGCAATGCTGGCGGCGCTGGTGCTGTCCTACATCACCTCCGATCCCTCCATCGCCCTGGCCAGCGCCACGGCGTTCGCGGTATCGGAGTGCATCGACTGGCTGGTGTTCAGTATCACCCGTCGTCCGTTGCACGACCGCCTGTGGATAAGTTCGGCCCTGAGCATCCCGCTCGATACCTTTATCTTCTTCGGCATGATCGACGCGCTGACCCCCGGTGTGATTCTCACCGCCCTGGGTTCGAAGTTCGCCGGCGTCACGGCCGTCTGGCTGATCATGGCCTGGCGCTTGCGCAAACAGGCGCTCGTCAGCTGAGCCAAACCCTGCGGTTCATGTAAAATGCCGCGCTTTCTCCCCATGGGAAGCGCGCCAGGCGCCGCATCCCTCGATGATCCGCTTCTTGAGGACTTGAGATGACCCGTATCGGAACTCCATTGTCGCCCACCGCGACCCGCGTATTGATGTGTGGCTGTGGCGAACTGGGCAAGGAAGTGGTGATCGAGCTGCAACGCCTGGGCGTTGAAGTGATTGCCGTGGATCGCTACGCCAATGCCCCGGCCATGCAGGTGGCGCATCGCAGCCACGTGATCAACATGCTCGATGGCGCGGCCCTGCGCGCGGTGATCGAAGCCGAAAAGCCGCACTTCATCGTGCCGGAAATCGAAGCCATTGCCACCGCCACCCTGGTGGAACTGGAGGCCGAAGGCTTCACCGTCATCCCGACCGCGCGTGCCGCACAGCTGACCATGAACCGCGAAGGCATCCGTCGCCTGGCCGCCGAAGAGCTGGACCTGCCGACCTCGCCTTACCACTTCGCCGACACCTTCGAGGACTACAGCAAGGCCGTCGAGGATCTCGGTTTCCCGTGCGTGGTCAAGCCGGTCATGAGTTCTTCGGGCAAGGGCCAGAGCCTGCTGCGCAGCGTCGATGACGTGAAGACGGCCTGGGACTACGCCCAGGAAGGCGGGCGTGCTGGCAAAGGCCGGGTGATCGTCGAAGGTTTTATCGATTTCGATTATGAAATCACCCTGCTGACGGTGCGCCACGTCGGCGGCACCACCTTCTGCGCGCCGGTCGGCCATCGCCAGGAGAAGGGCGACTACCAGGAAAGCTGGCAGCCTCAGGCCATGAGCCCGGTGGCCCTGGCTGAATCCGAGCGCGTGGCCAAGGCCGTGACCGAGGCCCTGGGTGGCCGTGGCCTGTTTGGCGTCGAGCTGTTCATCAAGGGTGATCAGGTGTGGTTCAGCGAAGTGTCGCCGCGTCCGCACGACACTGGCCTGGTCACGTTGATCTCCCAGGACCTGTCGCAGTTCGCCCTGCATGCACGGGCGATTCTGGGCCTGCCGATTCCGTTGATCCGCCAGTTCGGGCCATCGGCCTCGGCGGTGATCCTGGTGGAAGGGCAGTCGACCCAGACTGCTTTCGCCAATCTGGGCGCGGCATTGAGCGAGCCGGATACGGCGTTGCGCCTGTTCGGCAAGCCTGAAGTGAATGGCCAGCGCCGGATGGGGGTTGCATTGGCTCGTGACGAGTCGATCGAAGCGGCTCGTGCCAAGGCGACCCGTGCATCCCAGGCTGTTGTAGTAGAGCTGTAAACCGCGGCGCGGCAATCGCCAGCAGGCTGGCTCCCACACTGATCGCATTCTGCCAGAAGGCATGCATTTCCATGTAGGAGCCAGCGGGCTAGCTCCCACACTGATCGCATTCTGTCAGAAGGAATGCATTTCCATGTGGGAGCCAGCCTGCTGGCGATGACTGACTATCAGGCAACCCGATTCAAGTCGTTATTACGCGTCTCCTTCAGGCACAGCACGGCAATCAGGCTGAGCACCGCCGCCCCCGACACATACCCGCCGACATAACTCAATCCGCCCATCGCCACCAGTTTCTGCGCGAAGAACGGTGCTGCCGAGGCCCCGACGATCCCGCCCAGGTTGTAGGCCGCCGATGCGCCGGTATAACGCACGTGGGTCGGAAACAGTTCTGGCAGCAGCGCACCCATGGGCGCAAAGGTCACGCCCATCAGGAACAGCTCGATGCACAGGAACAGCGCCACGCCCCAGGTCGAACCCTGGGTCAGCAGCGGTTCCATCAGGAAACCGGACAGGACCGCCAGCACACCCCCGATGATCAGCACCGGTTTACGCCCGTAACGGTCGCTGGCCAGGGCTGACAGTGGTGTGGCCGCGGCCATGAACAACACCGCGAAACACAGCAGGCCGAGGAAGGTTTCACGGCTGTAGCCGAGCGTCGCCACGCCGTAACTCAGCGAGAACACGGTCGAGATGTAGAACAGCGCTTAGCACACCACCATCGAGCCGGCGCCCAGCAGCACTGGCATCCAGTATTGGCTGAACAGCTCCACCAGCGGGATCTTCACCCGTTCCTGGCGCGCCATGGCGTTGGCGAACACCGGTGTTTCGTGGAGTTTTAGGCGCACATACAGACCAACCATCACCAGCGCGGCGCTGAGCAGGAAGGGAATCCGCCAGCCCCAGGCGCGGAACTGTTCATCGTCCAGGCCCATGGCCAGGGTCAGGAACAGGCCGTTGGCCGCAAGAAAGCCGATGGAGGGGCCCAGTTGCGGGAACATGCCGAACCAGGCGCGCTTGCCCTTGGGCGCATTCTCGGTGGCGAGCAAGGCGGCTCCGCCCCATTCGCCGCCCAGCCCCAGGCCCTGGCCGAAGCGCAATACACACAGCAGGATCGGCGCCCAGGCCCCGATGCTGTCGTAACCCGGAAGTACGCCGATCAGCGTGGTGCACACGCCCATCAGCAACAAGGAGGCGACCAGGGTCGATTTGCGCCCGATACGGTCGCCAAAATGCCCGAACAAGGCCGACCCCAGAGGGCGTGCAAGGAATGCGATGCCGAACGTGAGGAAGGCCGAGAGCATCTGGGCCGTGCCGGAAGTCTGTGGGAAGAACACAGGGCCAATCACCAGCGCGGCGGCGGTGGCATAGACGTAGAAGTCGTAGAACTCGATGGCCGTGCCGATGAAACTCGCCGTGGCCACGCGGCTGGCGGAGTTCACCGGTTGCGCGGGGGTGGAGTCGTTATAGGTTGTGCTGGTCGTCATGCGGTTATCCCTGACAGTCATGGGCCCCAGTGGAGCGAATTATTATGGTCGATTACCCAGGGATGTGGGTGGAGGCGCGGTCGCTGTTCCAGGTAGGAACGGGCGTCGGTGTGTAGCGGACGTTTCTGGTGGTCAGGCCGGAACTTGCGGTGTGCGGGGTAAGCACGGGGCGGCGAGGCTTGGGTAAGCGACTCGATTATAGGAAGGTGGCTAACGATTCAACAAGTGCAAAAAGATCGCAGCCTTCGGCAGCTCCTCCAGGAGAGCGCGTTCCAATGTAGGAGCTGCCGAAGGCTGCGATCTTTTAACAATCTAGAGGGTGGGTAGAGCAGCGGGAGCCGGGTTGATATGCCAGATCAACACCCGAGTCACTCGATTGTCCTCAGTCTCAAGAATTTCCAGCCGATAACGACCGATTTTCAAGCACACAGGGCAGTCCGGGATAGTTTCCAATGCTTCTGTCACCAGCCCGTTCAGGGTTTTCGGGCCGTCGCTGGGCAGGTGCCAGCCGAGGCTCTTGTTCAGCTCGCGGATCGAGGCGGCGCCGTCGATCACCAGGCGGCCATCGGCCTGGGGATGGATATGCGGGTTGTCCAGGCTTTGCTGGCTTTCGAATTCGCCGACGATTTCTTCGAGAATGTCTTCCAGGGTGACGATGCCCAGAACCTCGCCGTATTCGTCGACCACCATGCCCAGGCGCCGCTGCTGCTTGTGGAAGTTCAGCAGTTGCAGTTGCAGCGGGGTGCTTTCAGGAACGAAATACGGTTCGCGACAGGCCGCCAGCAGCGCGTCCAGGGTCAGGCTGCCGTCGGGGAGCAAATGGCCGATTTGCCGGGTATTGAGCACCGCCTCGACCTGGTTGATGTCGCTGTGGAACACCGGCAGACGCGTGCGCTGGTTGTGGCGCAGTTGCTCGATGATGTCTTCGATCGGGTCGTCGAGGTTGATCCCTTCGACCTCGCTGCGCGGTACCAGAATGTCGTTGACCGTGATGTTGTCCAGCGCATGGATGCCCGGCAGCGGGTGCGGGCGGCTGGCGGCTTGCTCGTGATGGTCGTGGCGCTCCAGCGCCGGCTCGTCTTCGCTCTGTTGCACGACATTGGCCTTGCGGGCGAACGGGCGCATCAGCAACTGGCTGATGGCATTGAGCAGCCAGGCCGCCGGGTAGATGAGCTTCAGTGGTATGGCCAGCAGGTTGTTGCCCAGGGCCAGGATCGCGTCCGGATGACGGACAGCGAGGGCGCGGGGCAGGTAGTCGGCGAGGATCAACAGCAGCGCGCCCGCGCCGAGACAGGCCAGCCACGGGCCGTTCTCGGCCCAGGTGAAAATCGCCAGCAAGGTACAGATGACCATCACCAGGGCGCGGCACAGGGTATTGCAGAAAATCAGGCTGACGAGGGGAAAGCTCAACCGGGCCAGCGGTTTGTCGCTGGCGCGCGAGGCGTTGCGCTGGGCCAGCAAATGCTGCTGCGCCGCTTCTATGGCAGTGAACAGCCCTGACCATAAAATCAGCAAGGCCACTACTGCAAGCATCGGCCCTATGGGCAAGTCGTCCATTATTGCCGCCCGTCAGATGTGCAGGATGTATTCGCGAACCAGCTTGCTGCCGAAATACGCCAGCATCAGCAGGCAGAAACCGGCCAGGGTCCAGCGGATGGCCTTGTGGCCGCGCCAGCCAAGGCGGTTACGGCCCCACAGCAGCACGCTGAAGACGATCCAGGCCAGGCAGGCCAGCAAGGTCTTGTGCACCAGGTGCTGGGCGAACAGGTTATCGACAAACAGCCAGCCGGAGATCAGCGACAGCGACAGCAGCGTCCAGCCGGCCCAGAGGAAGCCGAACAGCAGGCTTTCCATGGTCTGCAGCGGCGGGAAGTTCTTGATCAGCCCGGACGGGTGCTTGTGCTTGAGCTGGTGATCCTGGACCAGCAGCAGCAACGACTGGAACACCGCGATGGTGAACATGCCGTAGGCAAGGATCGACAACAGGATGTGGGCGAGAATGCCTGGCGCTTCGTCGATGATCTGCACGGTGCCGGCGGGGGCGAACTGCGCCAGTAGCGCGGTCAAGGCGCCCAGGGGGAACAGCAGGACCAGCAGGTTCTCCACCGGTATTCGTGAGCAGGCCAGCAGCGTCAGGGCGATGACCGCGGCGGCAATCAGGCTGGCGGCACTGAAAAAGTCCAGGCCCAGGCCAATCGGGGTCAGCAGGTGGGTCACCAGGCTGGCGCTGTGGGCCAGCACCGCCAGCACGCCGAGCGTAACCAGCAGGCGCTTGTTGGCCTTGGCGCCGGTGGCCAGGCGAGTGCCTTGATAGAAAGTCGCAGCGGCATACAAGCTGGCGGCGGCGAGGGTAGTAAGCAAACTGGGTGACAAGGGGAGCATAAGTCCTGTTAGGCAAGCCCGAAAGGCGCTGAGTTTGGCATAGAACCCACGCGACACGAAAGTGCGAGGTGTCCGCCAGACGCAGTCTTCGCTATAATCCGCGACCTGCCCACGCCGCAGGCTCGCCGAGCACACGTTTAGTCCGGTCTGGGCCGCCATTATCCCGGTCTACACAGGGCCTGAAAGGATCGCGCAATGTTTGAAAACTTAACCGACCGTCTCTCGCAGACGCTGCGCCATGTCACCGGCAAGGCCAAGCTGACCGAGGACAACATCAAAGACACCCTGCGCGAAGTGCGCATGGCGTTGCTCGAAGCCGACGTCGCCTTGCCGGTGGTGAAAGACTTCGTCAATTCGGTCAAGGAACGCGCTGTCGGCACCGAGGTGTCGCGCAGCCTGACGCCGGGCCAGGCCTTCGTGAAGATCGTCCAGGCCGAACTCGAAAGCCTGATGGGCGCGGCCAACGAAGATTTGAACCTGAGCGCCGTGCCGCCAGCGGTCATCCTCATGGCCGGTCTGCAGGGCGCGGGTAAGACCACCACCGCCGGCAAGCTGGCGCGCTTCCTTAAAGAGCGCAAGAAGAAGTCGGTCATGGTCGTGTCCGCGGACGTTTATCGTCCGGCGGCGATCAAGCAGCTGGAAATGCTCGCCGGTGAAGTGGGTGTGACCTTCTTCCCGTCCGACCTGAGCCAGAAGCCGGTCGAGATCGCCCAGGCAGCTATTAAAGAAGCTAAACTCAAATTCATCGACGTGGTCATTGTCGATACCGCCGGTCGCCTGCACATCGATGAAGAGATGATGGGCGAGATCAAGGCGCTGCATGCCGCGATCAACCCGGTCGAGACCCTGTTCGTGGTCGACGCCATGACCGGCCAGGACGCCGCCAACACGGCCAAGGCCTTTGGCGATGCGCTGCCACTGACCGGTGTGATCCTGACCAAGGTCGACGGCGATGCCCGTGGCGGTGCCGCCCTGTCGGTGCGCGCCATTACCGGCAAGCCGATCAAGTTCATCGGTATGGGCGAGAAGAGCGAAGCGCTCGACCCGTTCCACCCTGAGCGTATCGCCTCGCGCATCCTCGGCATGGGCGACGTGCTCAGCCTGATCGAGCAGGCGGAAGCGACCCTCGACAAGGACAAGGCCGACAAGCTGGCCAAGAAGCTGAAGAAGGGCAAGGGTTTCGACCTCGAAGACTTCCGTGACCAGCTGCAACAGATGAAGAACATGGGCGGCCTCGGCGGCCTCATGGACAAGCTGCCGAACATGGGTGGCGTGAACCTGGCGCAGATGGGCAACGCCCAGGGCGCGGCAGAGAAGCAATTCAAACAGATGGAAGCCATCATCAATTCCATGACGCCGGCCGAGCGCCGTGACCCTGAGATGATCAGCGGTTCGCGCAAACGTCGTATCGCCATGGGCTCCGGCACCCAGGTGCAGGACATCGGCCGCTTGATCAAGCAGCACAAGCAGATGCAGAAGATGATGAAGAAATTCTCCGCGAAAGGCGGAATGGCCAAGATGATGCGCGGCATGGGCGGTATGTTGCCCGGCGGCGGCATGCCCAAGATGTAAAGAATCCGCGCCGGTCATCGCACCGGCGCAGACCCGCAAGGACGCGGGATCTACAGCAAACCCGCACTTGGCGGGAGCTGACTGGCCGTTTTAAACGACGGCTCTATAGCAAATCTGGATGGCGTCCGATAGGCCGCCGGAAAAAGTCATTTGCAAAAGTCCGGATATTCCTTAGAATATGCGGCCTTTCGGGCACCTATGCCCGCTGTGCCTTTAGATTTGCAGCACCGACTACAGGAACGATGTTCACATGCTAACAATCCGTCTTGCCCTTGGCGGCTCCAAAAAGCGCCCGTTTTACCACCTGACCGTAACCGACAGCCGCAACCCGCGCGACGGTTCGCACAAGGAACAGGTTGGTTTCTTCAACCCTGTTGCTCGTGGCCAGGAAGTTCGTCTGTCCGTGAACCAAGAGCGCGTAGCCTACTGGCTGAGCGTTGGTGCACAACCTTCTGAGCGCGTTGCTCAGTTGTTGAAGGAATCTGCCAAGGCTGCGGCCTGAGCAATATGAACGCGACGCCAGCTGTTGCTGATGATTTGATCGTTATCGGCAAGATTTATTCGGTTCACGGCGTTCGCGGCGAAGTGAAGGTGTATTCCTTTACTGATCCGATCAAGAACCTGCTGGAATACAAAACCTGGACGCTCAAGCGTGACGGCAATGTAAAGCAGGTAGAGCTGGTCAGCGGACGCGGGAACGACAAGTTCCTGGTCGCAAAGCTCAAGGGTCTCGATGATCGTGAAGAAGCTCGTCTTCTGGCCGGTTATGAGATCTGCGTGCCGCGCAACCTGTTCCCTGAACTGACCGACGGCGAGTACTACTGGTACCAGCTGGAAGGTCTCAAGGTCATCGACACCCTCGGGCAACTGTTCGGGAAGATCGATCACCTGCTGGAGACCGGCTCGAACGATGTAATGGTGGTCAAGCCTTGCGCTGGCAGCCTGGATGATCGCGAACGCCTGTTGCCCTATACCGAGCAATGCGTGTTGGCCGTCGACCTGGCCGCAGGCGAGATGAAGGTGGATTGGGATGCGGACTTCTAAGCGTGGCTAACTTGCGCGTAGAAGTGATCAGTTTGTTTCCCGAGATGTTCTCCGCCATCAGCGAGTACGGCATCACCAGTCGGGCGGTGAAACAGGGGCTGTTGCAGCTCACCTGTTGGAATCCGCGAGACTACACGACGGATCGACATCACACTGTGGATGATCGCCCTTTTGGCGGTGGTCCGGGCATGGTGATGAAGATCAAGCCCCTGGAAGATGCTCTGGTTCAGGCCAAGGCAGTCGCCGGGGAGGGTGCGAAGGTGATTTACCTGTCGCCCCAAGGCCGTCAACTGACTCAGTCGGCGGTACGCGAGTTGGCGAATCTGGATGCATTGATCCTGATTGCCGGCCGCTATGAAGGCATTGACGAGCGTTTTATTGATGCTCATGTCGATGAAGAGTGGTCGATTGGCGACTATGTACTGTCTGGCGGCGAGCTGCCGGCGATGGTCCTGATCGATGCGGTTACACGACTGCTGCCTGGAGCTTTAGGGCATGCGGACTCCGCCGAGGAAGATTCCTTTACGGATGGTTTGCTGGATTGCCCGCACTACACCCGACCGGAGGTGTATGCGGATCAGCGTGTTCCCGACGTATTGCTAAGTGGCAATCACGCGCACATCCGGCGTTGGCGTTTACAGCAGTCCCTTGGTCGGACCTATGAACGACGCGCCGATCTTCTGGAAAGCCGCTCGCTTTCTGGAGAAGAGAAGAAGCTGCTCGAGGAATACATCCGCGAGCGGGACGATAGTTAACAACGTATCGATGGTAGATCCGACGATTTACCTTAGGAGCACAGCATGACTAACAAAATCATCCTTGCACTCGAAGCAGAGCAGATGACCAAAGAGATCCCTACCTTTGCCCCGGGCGACACCATTGTCGTTCAGGTGAAAGTGAAGGAAGGCGACCGTTCGCGTCTGCAAGCGTTCGAAGGCGTTGTAATCGCCAAGCGTAACCGCGGCGTAAACAGTGCATTCACCGTGCGCAAGATCTCCAACGGTGTTGGCGTAGAGCGTACTTTCCAGACCTACTCCCCGCAAATCGACAGCATGGCTGTCAAGCGTCGCGGTGACGTACGTAAAGCCAAGCTGTACTACCTGCGCGACCTGTCGGGTAAAGCAGCTCGCATCAAGGAAAAACTGGCTTAAGTCCAGCTTCCGATGCAGAAAAAAGCAGCCTACGGGCTGCTTTTTTGTTGCCTGCGATTTATCTTCCCTGGCCGTACTGTCGGCCTTGCCTGAGTCTTTATGCCTGCCATCGATCATCCCTTGATTGACCAGTTTCTCGACGCGCTGTGGCTTGAGAAAGGTCTTTCCGATAACACCCGCGATGCCTATCGAAGCGATCTGGCCCTGTTCAATGGCTGGCTGCAGGAAAAAGGCCTGGAGCTGCTCAACGCCGGGCGCGAATTGATTCTCGATCACCTGGCCTGGCGCCTGGAGCAAAACTACAAGCCCCGTTCAACGGCCAGATTTCTCTCTGGCGTGCGCGGCTTCTATCGCTATCTGCTGCGGGAAAAGCTGATCGCTGTCGATCCGACGTTGCGCATCGATATGCCGCAACTGGGCAGGCCGTTGCCCAAGTCCTTGTCGGAAGCTGATGTGGAAGCGCTGCTGAAAGCACCGGATCTGAGCGAAGCCATCGGCCAGCGCGACCGCGCCATGCTCGAAGTGCTTTACGCCTGCGGCCTGCGGGTGACGGAGCTGATCAGCCTGACGCTGGAGCAGGTCAACCTGCGCCAGGGCGTGCTGCGGGTGATGGGCAAGGGCAGCAAGGAGCGGCTGGTGCCGATGGGCGAGGAGGCGATCGTCTGGGTCGAGCGTTATTTGCGCGATGGTCGTGGCGAGCTGCTGGGCGGGCGGCCCAGCGATGTGTTGTTCCCCAGTCAGCGCGGCGAGCAGATGACCCGCCAGACGTTCTGGCATCGGATCAAGCACCAGGCCAAGGTCGCCGGGATCGGCAAGTCGCTGTCACCGCATACATTGCGCCATGCCTTCGCTACGCATTTGCTCAACCACGGCGCCGATTTGCGGGTGGTGCAAATGCTGCTCGGCCACAGCGATCTGTCGACTACCCAGATCTACACTCACGTTGCGCGGGCGCGTTTGCAGGATCTGCATGCCAAACACCACCCCCGCGGTTGACGCCGTCCCCCTGTAGGAGCTGCCGCAGGCTGCGATCTTTTGATCTTAAAGATCAAAGTCAAA
>NZ_JAXDEQ010000197.1:0-393 GCF_035065025.1 Pseudomonas sp. YuFO8
TGCTGAAGTCCCAGGACAACGTGCGCAGAAAGCTCAGTTTCTCGATCCCAAGGTTCTTGGCGAGCTTGCGAATGCCCTTTTCATAGGGAACCAGCGCTGCGGCGATGGCGCTGGCAATCAACTCTGCGGGGTCTTTTTCTTTGTCAGCCCACAGATCGACGTACACCGCCAGCCACCCTCGAAGCTGACACTCCGGGATCAGGTCTTCGCGCAAAAAAGTACTTTTGCCCGTGCGACGCGGCGCCGCGAGAAACAGGCCAGAGGTGAAATCCTGGATACCGGCCCCCACCAGACCATCGGCAATACTGCTTGCCAGCGTGGGACGGCGGAATACAAAGCCGCTGTGCTTGGACATGGTTTTACACTCAATTATGGAAATGACTATAAATTATA
>NZ_JAXDEQ010000198.1:0-392 GCF_035065025.1 Pseudomonas sp. YuFO8
AGCAGCCTGCGAGCATTACCACGGCGAGTACTACGATAAGCCTGATCATTCAAATCCTTACTGAAGCTACAACACGGGAACCGCTTTTTTCTTAAGACTATAGCTAGTTCTGACACTGAGCTGAACGCCTTGGTTCTAGGTTGTTGATTCAACGAATTTCAAGCACAAAAAAGGGCGACCGAAGTCGCCCTTTCTACAGCTTTACAGAACTTAGTTCTGTTTAGCCATTGCTTCGCGCAGCAGGGAGGCCATGGTGGTCTCGCCTTGTGCAGCTTCCGGAGCAGATTTCAGGCTCTGAATAGCTTCTTTCTCTTCAACTTCGTCTTTCGACTTGATGGAGAGTTGGATTACGCGGCTCTTGCGATCAACGCTGATGATCTTGGCTTCTACTT
>NZ_JAXDEQ010000199.1:0-392 GCF_035065025.1 Pseudomonas sp. YuFO8
TGATTTCGCATATGTAGGAGAGTTAGGCATAAAAAACGGCACTCCTGATTGTTCGGGAGGGCCGTTTTTTTTGCAGTGCATTTGCTTGGCCGAATGTCAGGCCTTTTCTTTTTCTTTGCCTTTTATGGCTTTGTCTGCAGTTTTTTTGTCGTCGCGGGATGCTTCATGCTTTGCGTGGTCGCGGTCTCCAGCGTTGCAGGGGCTACAGATACCTATTGCATGCAAGCCTTTTGGTCCTTGAATGATTTCAAAGCTCACTTCCTGGCCCGCCTTCAGCGTTTTGTATCCATCCATTTGGATCGCTGAGTAATGCGCGAAGAGGTCATCCGATTTACCTTCTTCGTTGATAAAGCCGTACCCCTTGGCATTGTTGAACCATTTGACCTTGCCTT
>NZ_JAXDEQ010000200.1:0-392 GCF_035065025.1 Pseudomonas sp. YuFO8
CCTTTTGCGACAGGGTTCGAAGGCGTAATCTCCCGAGCCTATCAGATGAAATAATCAGTTACTTAATTGGAGTGAGCATGTACGCCGCCGAATTTTTGACCGTAGCCCTGATTCACTTGTTGGCGGTGGCCAGCCCCGGCCCGGATTTCGCGGTAGTGGTGCGTGAAAGCGTGACCCACGGCCGTCGCGCCGGAACCTGGACTGCGCTGGGCGTCGGCTCGGCGATTTTTCTGCACGTAGGTTATTCGTTGCTCGGTATCGGCTTGATCGTGTCCCAGTCCATCGTGCTGTTCAACGCCCTGAAATGGGCGGCCGCCGCCTACCTGCTATACATCGGCTTCAAGGCCCTGCGCGCGCAGCCGGCCAAGCCTGTAGCTGAGGGCGAGTTGCAT
>NZ_JAXDEQ010000201.1:0-391 GCF_035065025.1 Pseudomonas sp. YuFO8
TACCGTTGCTGGCAGCGAAGTGGCCAGGGCAACGGCGTCGCCCTTGTCATTCTTGGTGGTGGCATTGAAGGTGTAGGTGCCCGCAGGAGCGACCTCGCCCTTCTCGTTCTTGCCATCCCAGATAAAGCTCTGACTGCCGACAGCCTGGGCGCCCATTTCGATGGTGCGCACCAGGTTGCCGTCTTTGTCGGTGACCTTGACGGTGACGTTGCCCGTCGCCGTTTTCACATCCACCGAACCGGTCATGCTCTTGCTGGTATCTACCATGGCCTTGTCGGTCTGGATGATGATCGAGCGGCCTACCAGCGACGATGCCTGCAGCGCTTGCGACGAGCTGAAGTTGCTGGAGATCGCATTCACCGAGTCATTCAGCGTATTGATGCCTTCCAGG
>NZ_JAXDEQ010000202.1:0-390 GCF_035065025.1 Pseudomonas sp. YuFO8
TCAGCTCCTCTTCCCCTTTCTTCGGTGCGTTGGAAAAAGTAGAATCCGGGCTTAACATGATTTAGGGAGTTGTGGCCAACGCGGGTGTCGAAGTGAGCGAGTCCCTGTTCGACGCGAGCGTGGACGACTGGGATCGGGTCATGGCCGTCAATCTGAAAGGGACGTTCCTGACGGCGCGTTCGGCGCTGCGCTACTGGCGTCGTGCTGAGCGGAGGGTCGCTCGTCTGCGTCTCGTCGCCGTCAGCGTTCGTTGGCTTCGCAGGCGGATCCAATACCGCCTACGGGGCCTCCAAGGGCGGGATCTCCGCGTTCGTGCGCGCAGCCGCATTGGACGCGGCTCCCGCAGGTATCCGCGTGAATGCTGTGGTGCCGGGTGCGACTGACACGGAC
>NZ_JAXDEQ010000203.1:0-390 GCF_035065025.1 Pseudomonas sp. YuFO8
TCTCCACACTGCCGACCACACGCCGCTCCAGGGCTTCGGGAATCTGGTCGTGGTAGAACAGCAGGCCCAGGTCGGCCTTGCGCTCTACCAACTTGCGCGCCACGTCGCCCTGGGCGGCGCTGGATAGCTGCACTTCCAGCAACGGGTATTTGCCCGCCAACGCCTCCAGGCTGTCGAGTACCGGCTGAAACAACATGGCCTCATCCTGGGCCAGGCGCAGACACGCCTCTTCGCCGCGCGTCAGTGAAAGCGCCCGGCCGTTGAGCCGCTCGCATTGGCGCAGCACTTCGCGCGCTTCCTCCAGCAACACGCTGCCGGCTTCGGTCAGTCGTGGTTGGCGCCCGCTGCTACGCTCGAACAGGCTGACGCCAAGGTCCGCCTCCAGCATCG
>NZ_JAXDEQ010000204.1:0-390 GCF_035065025.1 Pseudomonas sp. YuFO8
CCCCCTGCGGACCTTGGGCGCAGGCACTTGGCTCACCGAAGAAAGCTTCAGCGCTGGCGGCCCGCTCGCCTGCATGATTCGCCCGAATGAGCGCGCCCTGGCCGTGGCCGTGGATGAGGTGAGCGGCGCTGGGGGCCAACTGACGCCAGGCGATTACGTGGATGTGCTGCTGTTCCTGCGCCAGGATGTCGGTAACGTCGAGCAGTCGGCGCAGATCGTCCTTCCGGCCATGCGCCTGCTCAGCGTCGGTGACCAGTTGGGCCTGGCCAACGATGGCAAACCCGCTGTGCCCCCCCCGGTCACGCCTGAAGAACGCGCCCAAGCCGCCCAACGTCGATACGGCGCACGCACCGTGGTGCTGGCCGTGCCGGAGCCACTGCTAAGCCGACT
>NZ_JAXDEQ010000205.1:0-389 GCF_035065025.1 Pseudomonas sp. YuFO8
GGATGACTCCTGATTGGTAGAGTTCTCTGGTGGCTTTAAGTATGCGCCACGACGCAGCAATCTTAATCAAAGTTAATCATAGTGAGTAACTGTACAACATCAACCGCCCTTGCGCCTGCTTACTCCACTGGCAAAGTGTCGCTCCGTCGCTGCGCAGCCGCGACCGTGACCGCAGCGGGCACCATCCAAGGGATGAGCAGTGATCAGCACTTGATCAACAGCGCCAAAACACTCGCCGACGGAGCGCTGGACTGCCTGCATAGCGCATAGCCCCTGTGGGAGCTGGCTTGCCTGCGATAGCGGTGGGTCATCCAGCAGATTTTTCGAATGACACACCACCATCGCAGGCAAGCCAGCTCCCACACAGGTAAACTCCCCTCCTTTTCATC
>NZ_JAXDEQ010000206.1:0-387 GCF_035065025.1 Pseudomonas sp. YuFO8
GCGCAAGGCTACAGAATATCCAAGGCTTTCAAAAGCCTAATCTGGCATTCGCCGGTGCGTCTGTCGGGCAAAAAAAAAGGCGCCTCCATCACTGGAGGCGCCTTTTTTACAGCCGTATCAGCGTGCCAGTGCGGACGGATCTTCCTGCAACATTACCGAAGCATGCAGGCTGGCCAGGGCTTCCTTAACAGTGGACTCCTCCAGCGCATCCTTGGACTTCTTGCTTTCCTTGGCGGCGTATTCGAGCAGCACCAGGTAGTCGCGCTTGACCGACGCCTCTTTCGGCACCGTGGTGTCTTCCACCAACTTGCCCATCACATACTGCTGCGTGCGGGTGTTCTGGCTGGCACTTTGATCGAGGGTTGCCCTGGCTAGCAGGCCGTCCTT
>NZ_JAXDEQ010000020.1:0-119869 GCF_035065025.1 Pseudomonas sp. YuFO8
GCGATGCAATATTCAAGGCCGCCTTCGCCGGCAAGCCGGGCTCCTACAGGTCCGCGGCGACCAGCGCAAATCATTGCAGGAGCTGGCTTGCCAGCGAAGAGGCCCGATAGCGCGATGCAATATTCGAGGCCGCCTTCGCCGGCAAGCCGGGCTCCTACAGGTCCGCGGTGCCCAGCGCAAATCATTGCAGGAGCTGGCTTGCCAGCGAAGAGGCCCGATAGCGCGATGCAATATTCAAGGACGCCATCGCCGGCAAGCCGGGCTCCTACAGGTCCGCGGCGACCATCGCAAATCATTGCAGGAGCTGGCTTGCCAGCGAAGAGGCCCGATAGCGCGATGCAATATTCAAGGCCGCCTTCGCCGTGATAAAGCTAAAAATCTTCATCGGCGGTAACATGAGCCCCCCTTCGCAGCCGGCCTGGCATGTGAAGGGGAACACAGCAGATACATTTTTCAGGTTCAGGAATTGCCAATGACTCAGTCGCAACGTTTGAAATACTCGATTCTGATCTCCCTCGTGGTACTGGGGACCATGTTTGGCCTTTCTTATTTGCAGAACACCGGCGTCATCAGCGAAAAACTGTTCCAGTACATCGCCATTGGCGTGGCGGTGGTCGTGGTGGTCATCAACGGCGTGATGCGCCGCAAGGTCAAGCCCTGAGCGGTGGCTCCGGCCCTGGCTTGATCAGTCGTTGTGCAGCAGGGCGGCGGCCCGGGGGTGGAGGCTGTAGCTTTTATCCGCATTGAGGACGATCACGCCTTCGCTGCACAGGCGTTTCAACACTTCGCGCACACTCAGAAACGACAGGGGAATGTCCAGCTCCAGCAAGTGGGTGTGCACGCCGCGCACGCCCAGACTGCGGTCGTTTTCGGCGGCGGACAGCAGGGCGTCGATGACTTTGAGGCGAATCAGGCTGGTCCGCAAGCCAAAGCTCTTGAGCAGGACGCGGATCCGCTCGTTGCCGTTGCGCTCGGCAGGTTGGTCGAAAACACTGACCCTGCCCTTTGGCGCGTTGCTACCGTCCGTTGGCAGTTGCGAGTTGTACATTGCAAAAACTCCTTTTCAGAGCCTGATCGGGAAAAATTGGGCGCTCTTACAAAACAAGACGTATGAGCGTCACAAATCATGAAGACTTAAATGTAGAAATTTCGTCATCATTGTGTGATCGCTGCGTCAGGCGCCTTTGCAGTGCGGCCCGGGACCGCCATCCAGTCTCCTAAATTTTTCTCGTTTGTTTCGTCCCTAACAGGATGCGCAGTGCGTGTCAGTACGCAGAACTGTGACCCTCGTTTTTCGATCAGGAGCGAATGTGATTATTTCCAGCCAGTTGACCAGGTTGAGCCTGGCGGGTGTGTTTCTGGGGCTGAGTCTTGCGGCGAATGCGCGCAGTCAGCTGGAGCAGGCCAGTGCCGATATCCGCCGGACCAGTTTTGGCGTGCCCCATATCCGCGCCGCGGACGAGCGGGGCCTCGGTTACGGCATCGGCTATGCCTACGCTCAGGATAACCTGTGTTTGCTGGCCAATGAGATCGTTACGGTGAACGGTCAGCGTTCGCGGTTTTTTGGTCCCGACCAACTGACGGTCGAGGAGCGCGAAAACCAGGTCAGCGATCTTTTTTTCAATTGGTTGAACACCCCGCAGGCCGTGGCCGGGTTCTGGCAGGCGCAAACCCCTGAAGTACGCGGGCTGGTCGAAGGTTATGTGGCCGGCTACAACCGCGCCCTGAGCGAGCGTCGGGCCCAGGGGCTGCCGGCGCAGTGCCAGGGCGACTGGGTGCGGGAAATCACTGCCATGGACCTGGTCAAGCTGACCCGCCGCCTGTTGGTGGAAGGTGGCGTCGGGCAGTTCGCCGAAGCGCTGGCGGGCGCCACGCCGCCGGCTGCGGTCGCCGGCAATGACGGCAAACAGGCAGCGTTCCAAGTGGCGGACCTGCGTATGCAGCGTTTTGCCTTGGACCGCGGCAGCAACGCGGTGGCGGTGGGTAGCGATCGATCCTTCAATGGTCGCGGCATGTTGCTGGCCAATCCGCATTTCCCCTGGGTCGGCGGGATGCGCTTCTATCAAATGCACCTGACCATCCCCGGCAACCTGGATGTGATGGGCGCCGCGTTGCCTGGCCTGCCGCTGATCAACATCGGCTTCAACCAGCACCTGGCCTGGACCCATACCGTGGACTCGTCCAAACACTTCACCTTGTATCGCCTGCAACTGGACCCCAAGGATCCAACCCGCTATCTGCTCGACGGCAAGTCGCTGCCCATGAACAAGCAGACCCTGACGGTCGATGTCAAGCAGGCGGATGGCTCGGTCAAGGCCGTTTCCCATGTGGTCTACAGCTCGCAGTTCGGCCCGATTGTGCAGTGGCCTGGCAAGCTCGACTGGGATCGGCAGTTTGCCTACAGCCTGCGCGACGCCAACCTGGACAATGACCGGGTGCTGCAACAGTGGTACGCGATGAATCGTGCCGGCAGCCTCAAGGAGTTCCAGGCCTCGGTGCACCAGATCCAGGGCATCCCCTGGGTCAACACGCTGGCAGCGGACGATCAGGGGCAAACGCTGTACATGAACCTGTCGGTGGTGCCGAACGTGAGTGCGGCGAAGCTGGCCCAGTGCAGCGATCCGCGGATCGGCCTGCAGTTGATCGTGCTCGACGGTTCCAACAGCGCCTGTGCCTGGGACATTGACCCCCGGGCCGCTCAACCCGGTATTTTTGCCGCGGACCAGTTGCCGCAACTGTTGCGCAAGGACTTCGTGCAGCACTCCAACGATTCGGCGTGGATGGCCAATCCGGCGCAACCGCTGACCGGCTTCTCACCCTTGATCAGCCAGGACGGCCAGCCCCTGGGACTGCGCTCGCGTTTTGCCCTGGATCGCCTGGGAACGCTGGCCAAGGCCGGTCCGGTCGCCGCAGCCGATTTGCAGCACATGGTGCTGGATGACCAGGTGTATCAGGCAGCGCAAGTGATGCCCGACCTGCTGCAGTTCTGCGCGGCGGACCTGGGCAGCGATGGGAAAACCCTGGCGCCGCTGTGTGCCAGTCTCAAGGCTTGGGATCGCAAGGCCAATCTCGACAGCGGCCTTGGCTTCGTGCACTTCCAGAATGTCATGGAGGCTCTGGAGCAGGCGCCTGATGTCTGGCGTGTGGCGTTCGATCCACTGGACCCGCAACACACCCCGCGCGGCCTGGCGGTCGATCGTGCGCAGGTGGCGCAAGCGCTGCGCCAGGCCATGCTGGCCTCGATCGAGCAGGTCAAGGCGTCAGGGCTCAACCAGAACAGCCATTGGGGTGACATCCAGGTGGTCAGCAGCGGCGGCCAGCAGACGCCGATCCATGGCGGGCCGGGCACGCTGGGGGTATACAACGCCATTCAAAGCGTGCCCCGCACCGATGGCAAACGCGAAGTGGTCAGCGGCACCAGCTATCTGCAGGTGGTGACCTTCGATGAAAAGGGCCCGCAGGCCAAAGGCCTGTTGGCGTTTTCGCTGTCCAGCGACCCGGCGTCGAAGTACGCCCGGGACCAGACGCTGGCGTTTTCGCACAAGCAGTTGAGTGTGTTGCCGTTCACTGAGCAACAGATCACCTCCGATCCGCACTACCAGGCGCAGACGATCCACGAGCAGGATGACAAGGCCGGGAAGGTGGCCGCGCAGTAGAATCGCTGGCATGTGAGGCAAACAATGAAGGCCGCACCCCGTCAGGGTGGCGGCCTTCAGCTTTTCGGCGGTTGCTGCGGGATGGCGTTCAGGATCGGGTTGCCGTCCTTGTTGCGGGTCAGGTAGACCGGCAGCACCTTGGGCAGGGTCGCCACCAGGGTGTTGAGCTCGCGGATGTTGTAGATGCCGCCGATGCGGATCGCGCCAGTGGCATTGTCGGCCACCTGCACCGGGGTTGCAGGTAGCGATTGATCAGCGGCAGCGCTTCGCTCAGCGCCAGGTCATCGAGGACCAGCTTGCCGTTGAGCCAGGCCAGGGAATTGTCGTCGTCGTAGGTCTGGCTGATCCGCGGAATCAGGTCGCCATGGCGAAAGCTGGCCTGCATGGCCGGGCCGAGTCGTAGCCCATCACCCGGCAGGTCATCGTTGCTGCTGACCAGTACCGAGCCTTCGACCAGGTTCACTTTCACCTGGTCTTCATACATCCAGACGTTGAAGCGGGTGCCGGTGACCCGGACCTTGCCTTCGGCGGCCTTGACCACGAAAGGGTGGCTGGCGTCGTGACTGACACTGAAGAAGGCCTCGCCTTTTTTCAAGGTGACTCGACGCTGATCCTTGTAGTTGCTGTACGTCAGCTCGGTGCCCAGGTTCAGTTCGACCTTGCTGCCGTCCTTGAGGGTGACCTGGCGAACGTTGTCGCTCGCCTCGAAATGCTCGTACGAGTCAGGCAACCAGCCCATGTTCCAACCGCTGTAGGCCGCCAACGGCAAGGCCAGCGCACACACGGCGGCGGCCATGCCGAAGGCCCGCCAAGGCGTCTGCGGCCTGGCGCGAACCAGGGGCACAACCGTTTCCGGACGCGGCAGGTCGCCAGCCACTTCCCAGATCTCGAGCATGGCCTCGTATTCGGACGCATGCAGTGGATGAACGTCTAGCCATTGTTCGAACGCCTGGCGCTCCTGCGCCGTGCAGTCAGGGGCATGCAGGCGCATGCACCAATGCGCAGCGGCATCGGTGATGGCGTCATATTGGGCTGGCGAGAGTGGGGTGTCGGTCATTGACTCATCCTGATTTCGCGTATTCTAACCTTGAGGGAGTCTGCGAGAAACATCGATCATGGCAATTACCCATCAAAGTGTAATTATTTTCGATTCGGACCCGGACAAGCGCAATGCGCAAAACTAAGGTTCTGCGCATTTTTATGGCGTTCAGGGGGTGGATACGGGCACGGGATCGAGTTGTCGACCCATTTGGCAGATCAGATACGCAATCGAGTCGGCGTTGCGCAAAATGGTGTCGATGCGCAGATCCGCGTTGACCGGGTTCCTGAAGGCGCTTCGAGCGTCTGCCATTTTCTTGCAGCCAGTAATCTTCAGGATGGCCTTGCCCGCGTTTTCGGCGCCGGGAATCGAGTCCAGGCTGATCCATTCCTGCAATTCGTTGCTCCAGCGGGCGAAGAGTTCATCCCTCGGGGTCGCCAGGGACAGCGCTTCGCGTTGATAGCGTTCCTGCCGGGTTTTCAAAGAGGCGCCAAAGCTGGTGATCGAGCTGATCAGGTCGCTGAAGGGGCGCCTCGCTTCAAGATAGGCAATATCTGCGCTTTGGGTAATGGCGTGCGAGAATTCATGAATCAGAGTGGCGGCCTGTGCATGTCCGTCGACATCGAAGGGTTCGGTCAGGCAAGCGTTGTATTGGCCGAGTTGTTGATCGAAAAACCGCTGGGTGAAATGCACATGTCTGCGTGAATCCTCGTCGATCACGAAGGCGATCAACACGTCCTGCGGGTCTTTGGTGGAGCCGACGACAAAGCGTTCGGTGTTCATCAAGTCATCATCCGGGTCGACAAGTGCCGTGCAGATCGGCGTGATCGCCTTTTTTATCTTGTCGAGCAGGTCGGTATCGACGTCTTTGACATCAAAGACGATTTTGAATAAACCGTCCAGCCGGGTGCCCTTAACAAGGTGCCGGGCCTGCGCGAGATTGTGCAAGCTGTTGAAGGCGTAATAACGGGCCAAATCGATGGCCTTCACGATTTGACTGGCTTTTGCCGGGTGACGAGCCCGGATCTGCTCCATGCCGACGGCTTCGATGTTCAGGATTCGGCTGACTTCACGGCTTGCTGTGTATTCGTTGATCATCTTCGACACGGCCTTGCCGTAGTGCACGGTATGCCGGTCCGGATCGATGACGAGTTGCTGGCTCGGCGTACTGCGCAGCCCAGGGCCGTCTACCAGGGTCTTGGTGATGCGCCAGACGGCGCCGGGTTTGGCGACGCGATAAACCTTCCCGGCGATCGCCGCATAGCGAAGTTTGCCGATGGAATCATCGTAGGTGCCATCCGCCTGGTTTTTAACCAGATCCTTCAATGCCACGGTCGTGGCTTCGAAGGGTTGCAGCAAGGTGCGTGCCGGTGCGGTCGGCTTTAATTGTGACCATTGCGCAGAGGCCAAGTCGGTCTTCACCGGTTCTGTTTCCACCGTGGCGGGCACGGCCTCGGTCGAGGCGTGCAGCGACAAGCGCCCCAGCGAGACCATTTGCACGGCGCCGGCAATGAACTCCTGCAGCGCCTGTTTCCAGTGGTGCTCCTGCAAGGCTTCGGCGGAGTCCTTGAAGTGCTTGTAGCTATGCCACAGGAACGGCCCATAGGCGAGTTTACCGGGTAACAGGCCCGCGACCAGTTTGATGCCCTTGCTGAACAGGTTTTTCGCCGCCTCCCATTCCGCCTGAGCGGTGATTTCGGACTGACTGCCAAGCAGGTGCGATAGCAGCGTGACGTTGTCGGTAAATAGCTGCGCCAGCAGGTTGCCTTCGAGCGGGGAGGACGCGAGGGTGATCTCGCTGGGTTGCCCGACGGTGTCCTGGAGCAAGTTGCTGAACAGCGTGCGCTGATCCTCCGGCAGGCGGCGAATCAGCAAGTCCTGTAGCGGTCCGATTTTACAGAACGCCGAGACCAGGCTCGCCTCATTCTCGAACTCGGTGAACACCGAGCCTGAATGGTAAGGCGTATACAACACTTGCGGGCCTTCCTGCCCGGGGCCGGGGCCGATCAGGTACAGCCCCAGGGTTGCAGTGGCGTTGCCTCCGGCGGTCTTGATCAATTCCAGCGGACGAACGAGGGCGTGAGCACCTTGCACCGATGCGCGGGCCAGGCTGTCTGGCATATCCAGCACTTGCCGGATCAAATCGAACGCCGTGGAAGACAGCCGCTGTTGAAGGTGCAGTGCATGGGCATGCTGCATCAATTGCCAGGGCAGTTGAAGCATGAAACGTTGCTTGCGGGTAGCGGCTTCGTCGCTGTCTTCCAGGAGCTTGCCTGTCACTTGTTTGGCAAAGGCTGTCTGGACGTCGAGTGACAACAGAAGTTGGCGGATGGCACTTTGGTCCAGGCCTTGAGGAAGCGGCTCCCGTTCGCTTGACCTAATGGTGAATCCGGTGCCTTGAGCAACGCTGACATGGTTCAAGGCAAACTCGGTCAGGGTTCGGGAGGGGCCAGCCAGGGCCAGGTTGGGAGTGATCGCGATGTTGTCGGGGTCCAGTACTGCAGTGGGGAATCGGCTACCGAGCAACGATTTCAATCGACCATGTACAAAGGTGCGCAGGGTTGGCAGCCCGTGCAGGTAATCCTTGTCGTCGGTGACGTTGTGGCGGTATTGCTCCAGCAGTTCGATGTGCAATTGCTGTTCGTCGACGCCGGCCATGCCCAGCCACGCCGGCAAGGATTGCTGGTGGTTGATTGCCCGGGCGATGGCTGCGGCCCTGTGCAAATTGGTATCGCTGACCGTTTGTGCCAACTGCTCGAGCGCGGTGACCTGTTGCGCCGATGTCAGTGATTGCGAGCGCACATATTCGCAGCCTGCCAAAAAACGCTCAATGGACGATTGCGCCAGCTCGTGCAGGACATTGCCTTCAATCAGCCGCAGTGACCCGAGTGAGTAACGTCGATGGAATTTACGTTGGGTGGGCGTGAGGTTTTCCAGCAATGCCAAGCGTTGCAGAGGGTCGAGCAAGCGCTGGTTCAGCACCCGTTTCAAGTCGCTGACATGGTTGAAGACTTCCAGTCCCTCGGCCGGTGTCCACAAAATGGCCCGCCCCGAATGCTGGGGGTCGAGTCCGCCACGCTCGGTCAGCACGACGCAATTGGCCAGCGGCAGGACGTTTTGTTCGCCGGAGCATTCCAGGACCAGTTTGTAGGCATCGGGCCGGAATCCATTGAGCGCGCGGCGGTTTTTCCGCTCAGGCTGATCAGGGTTGAATATCGTATCGACGATCGCCCGGTCGGCTTTGCGGAGCGTTGAATTGATCACTCGCAAATTGGCTTCCCCGCGAAGACCCACAGAAAGAGCGTGGGCCAAGCGGGGTTTCATGTTCGCAAGGTAGGTCTGCTGCACCGCCTGCGAGGCCAGCGGTTGCGCCGCAAACTCCGTCTTGATCGCCGATTCAACGTCGTTGAAGGTTTTTTCGAAGGCGGCGGCTTTATCCGCCAACACCGTGGACGGTTGCTGGGAGCCCGTTAACACCGGCCGGGTGCTCCAGCGCCCATTGGCCTCCAGTGCGAGTAAGCGCTCGCTGATCATGGCGCGTATATCCAGCGCCTTGTCGAACAAGGCATGGATGTCGACGGTGCCGTCGCTGTGACGAAACACTTGCAGGACGTATTCCAGGTTTTGCAGCTGTTTACGGATGATCGCTTCGAACAGCGTCGTGAATATTGCCCCGGACACCACTTCTCCGGTGACTTGCGGCTGATTGAAGCCGATAAAGCGGTTACGCTCCTCCAGGCTCAGGAGGCCGTAGATTTCGTCCTCGTGACCGCTGGCTTTGAACTTACTCAGCAAGGTGTCTTTCAAGTCCTTGTAATCTGCCAACACCTGCAGCCCTTGAGTCGGGGTGTAGAGGTAGGCGTTGGCGTGGCTGATCATCAGCGACCCCGCCAGTTCTACGTAATTGGCCTGGTATTCCCACAGTCGCACGGTCTCCAGCGTTGGGCTGCGGGCCGTGCCGGCAGCCGGTTGAATCAGTGTGTGCAAGGCGGTGCTTTGTTGCGCAGTGATGATTTCGGCTTCGCGCTTGAGCACAATATCTGCCCGCGCCTGTTCGCGAATGGCTCGGGCGAAAAACTCGCGACGCGTCGCACCGTCGGCGCTGCCGCCACTCCAAAAGCGCTCGACCTGCCGTGAAAGCAGGCTGATGAGTTTGCCGGAAGCGGTTTTGACGGCAGTTTCCCAGTGTTGCTGGTCGTTACCCTGTGGTGTTCTTTTGGGGTGGAAAAATTCAGGCTCCTGCCCCGCAGGCCACCGCTGGTCGCGGTAGTACGACAGCACTGCGGCACTCAAAGACATGGATTGGAGCCAGCGCCGTACAGGTGGATTGTCTTGCTCGGTGGGAGAGGTGGCGTAAAAGTTGACCCGGGTCAGACTCTGCTCCAACCCCGGAAACGATGAACCCAGCAGCTCATCGAGAAGGGTGTCGAGCAGCGATTCGAGTGTCGGCAGTTCACTTAATTCGTCGAGCAAGGCTTGATCATTCAGCCCCTGGTTAGCGGTGAGGGCGTTTCGCTGATGCTCAAACACTTCACCCTCGATGGCCTCGAAGCTCACTTTAATGTGCCTGGTTGCTGCGAGTGTCTTGCGCCGGGCCAGCGACATGAACGCGAGCAGATCGTCGTCTTCGGTCGCGGGGTTCAGTTGTTTTTCGAGCTCATCGATCAAGGTTTCGCGACTGTCGAGCTTCCTGATGCCGCCATAGGGCGTATAGAGAATCAGCCCTTTATCGTCCGGGGTGTCGCTCAACACGAAACTGCCGGCCAAGGGTGTCGGGGCATGACCGTTGATAGTCAGCAGGATACTTTCGGCGAGCATCGGCGGGCGCTGTTGACTGCGCGAGGACTGGGTGGCCAGTTCCAGGTGACTTAACCATTCGAAATCCTTTTGCGTAAGTCCATGGGTTTTGCCCAGGTCGACCCAGAATCCGGGGGACTTCAAGGCTTCGGGAAAAAGCAGTGGGACGCTAGGTGTAGGCATCGTCGAATCTCAAATAGGGCGCGGCTGCGGGCGCATAGGGTTTGAGTGTCGAGACTAAAAGTCGGTGCTGTGGCGCGGGTGGTAGATAGTTAACGCACGGGGCCAGGGGATTCGTGCAGATGCCTGCTATCGAAAGGTTGACAGGTCACTGGTGGCGCGTTGTTAATCGGCGGTCTAGCTACGCTGTTGCCCCCTCCAAAAAATAATTAGTCTGGAGCTTCAGATGTCCGCGCCACACGATCCTGTATCCACCGTTGCTTCGCAAAACCTGTCCCTGGACCAGCTGACGGCATTGCTTGAGCAGATCTTCCTGCGTCATGGCACCTCTGGCGACGTCGCCCGGGTGCTGGCGCAAAACTGCGCCGGTGCCGAACGCGATGGTGCCCACAGCCATGGCGTGTTCCGCATTCC
The DNA here is from genome assembly GCF_035065025.1 of Pseudomonas sp. YuFO8. Taxonomy (NCBI): domain Bacteria; kingdom Pseudomonadati; phylum Pseudomonadota; class Gammaproteobacteria; order Pseudomonadales; family Pseudomonadaceae; genus Pseudomonas; species Pseudomonas sp. YuFO8. The sequence goes on from NZ_JAXDEQ010000020.1 coordinate 10,087, forward strand.
CGGTTATGTCTCGACCCTGCACAGCGGTTGGGTCAATGGCCAGGCCGTTCCGGTGGTCGAGGATGTGGCAAGCGGGTTTGTCCGGGTCGACGCCGGTAACGGATTTGCCCAACCGGCCCTGGCGGCCGCGCGCCCGCTGCTGGTGGAGAAGGCTCGCAGCGCCGGCATCGCGGTGCTGGCGATCCGTAACTCCCATCACTTCGCGGCCTTGTGGCCGGACGTCGAGCCCTTCGCCTATGAAGGTTTGGTCGCGCTCAGCGTGGTGAATAGCATGACGTGCGTGGTGCCCCATGGCGCCGATCGGCCGCTGTTCGGCACCAACCCGATTGCCTTTGCCGCCCCGCGAGCCGACGGCGATCCGATCGTCTTCGACCTGGCCACCAGCGCCATTGCCCATGGCGATGTGCAGATTGCCGCGCGCAAGGGCGAACGTTTGCCGCCGGGCATGGGCGTCGACAGCCTTGGTCAACCGACCCAGGATCCCAAGGCGATCCTCGAAGGGGGCGCATTGCTGCCGTTCGGCGGGCACAAGGGTTCAGCGCTGTCGATGATGGTGGAGTTGTTGGCGGCGGCCTTGACCGGGGGTAATTTTTCCTTCGAGTTCGACTGGAAAAGCCATCCCGGTGCCAAGACGCCGTGGACTGGCCAGTTGCTGATCGTGATCGATCCGAGCAAGGCGGCGGGGCAGGGGTTTGCCGAACGCAGCCAGGAGCTGGTGCGGCAGATGCATGGCGTGGGGCTCAAGCGCTTGCCGGGGGATCGGCGCCACAATCAGCGTGCCAGGTCCCAGGTCGAGGGCATTGCGCTGGAGGCCTCGGAGCTGGCGAAGCTGCGGGAGCTGGCCGGTCACTGAGGCTTGGCACGGTCACTGTAGGAGCTGCCGTAGGCTGCGATCTTTTGGCGGCGTCAAAGGCGCCGAAGATCAAGATCAAAAGATCGCAGCCTTCGGCAGCTCCTACATAAAGCGTATTAGCGGCGAGACAACAGCAGGCCGACCACCAGCCCGAAACCGGCGGAAACCGCCACGGTTTGCCACGGGTGACCACCAATGTAGCTTTCGGTGGCATCGACCGCCGGGGTGGCCCGCTGCCGGACGCTGGTGACCGAGTCCCGGGCCTGTTGCAGTTTCAGGGCGATTTGCCCACGCAGGGTTTCGGCTTCCTCACCGACCAGTGAGGCACTGCTCTTGAGCAGTTTTTCAGATTCTTCGATCAGCGACTGCAGCTCGCTGAAGGCTTGATCCTTGATTTGATCTTCGGCGGCTTGCAGGGCGGTTTTGCGGGCCATTGAAGTACTCCTTGCGGTGATTGGACAGTGAACAATGGAGTGTCTGGCGCTGGAAAAAGTTGCAGGGATTTTGCCTGTTCGCTCGATCCGCCAGAAAAACCAGAGCAGGGCGATTCTTCCTACAGTGTAAGATGTCGCCTATTTACGCAGCAGGAAAAATCCCATGAGTTTCAATCTGGCCGACAAACCCCTCGCCGAGCGCGCCGCGCTGGAAGACGAGAAATCCCGTCTGTTCGAGCTTTGGCAAAACAACCTGGGCAAAGCCAAGGGCGAAGCCGCGCGCCTGTTCGGCGAACGCGCCAAGCGCAAGGGAAAGTGGGCCGAGTGGGTCCGCGCCGAACTGGACGGCATGTCGCCGCCGGAGTTCTCGAACATGGTGCGCAGCGAAGTCAATCGGCTGATGGCGGCCAAATAATCTCAACGGCCGTACCCAATTCACTGTAGGAGCTGGCTTGCCAGCGAAGAGGCCCGAATGTGCGATGCACTTTTCAAAGCCGCCTTCGCCGGCAAGCCGGCTCCTACAGGAAGCAGGCAACAATCGCTTCGCGCACTTTCATGACCACCGGATCCAGCTGGGCACCAGTCCGCCAGCCCATTTCGATCGGATAGCGCGGCAACACCAGGGGGCAGGGCAGCAGTGCCAGGCCGCTGAGTGCCGCGATGCTCCTGGCCGCGTGCGCCGGGATGGTTGCCACCGCCTGGCTGCCCTTGAGCAGGTGCGGCAACGCCGCAAAGTGGGTGGTGGAGGCGCAGACCCGTCGACTCAGGCCCAGCGCCGCCAAGCCCTCGTCGGTGATCCCGATAAAGCCGCCCGACGACACCAGAATGTGCTCACGTACGACGAACTCCTCGAGGCTGATGGCCTGTTGTCCCACGGTCAGACTGATCGGGTCGACCAGACACAAATAATCTCCCTCACCCAGCACCTGTCGGCTGAGCAGACGCTCGGCAAAGCCGCCGGCGGTGATCGCCAGGTCGATACTGCGTTCCATCAGGGCCTGGGCGACGATCTGGCTGTGGGTCTGGCGAAAAATCAGCCTCAGTCCGGGCGCGCACCGGGCAATTTCCTCGATCAGGCGCCGGCCGTAGGCGATCTCGAAATCATCCGAAAGCCCCAGGGTCACGGAGCGGCCTTCGAAATGGTTGGCCATCGGATCGACCATCGCCAGGCTCTGCCGGCATTTGTTCAGGGCCTCGCTGAGCACCGGCTTCAACTGGTTGGCCTTAAGCGTGGGTGCCAGGCCGCGACCGGTGCGCACGAATAACTGATCGCCATACACCTCGCGCAAACGCCGTAAAGCTGCGCTGACAGCCGATTGCGTCACCCCCAGGCGCACTGCCGCGCGGCTGGCACTGGATTCTTCATGCAGGGCTTCGAAGACTTTGAGCAGATTGAGATCGAGGGAGGCGATATTCATGTGGTTCATATCATTCAGCAGTGAGTTGCTCTTTATTGATGATCCGATGTCGGCCGAGAATGAGCAACACCTCATGCCAACGGAGTCACCGCAAATGCCCAAGTCAATCGTTGCCGCCCTGCAGATCGGTGCCTTGCCCGGTGGCAAGGCCGACACCCTGGAACTGATCCTGTCGTATGAAAGGGCGATCGTCGAAGCCGGCGTCGCGCTGGTGGTCATGCCCGAAGCGCTATTGGGCGGTTATCCCAAGGGCGAGGGGTTCGGCACTCAACTGGGTTATCGCTTGCCCCAGGGGCGCGAGGCCTTTGCCCGCTATTTCGCCAACGCCATCGATGTGCCTGGCGTCGAGACCGAAGCACTGGCGGGGCTGTCGGCGCGCACCGGGGCCAACCTGGTGATCGGCGTGATCGAGCGCGCCGGCAGTACCTTGTATTGCACCGCGCTGTATTTCGACCCCCAGGCCGGATTGCTCGCCAAACACCGCAAGCTGATGCCGACCGGCACCGAACGGCTGATCTGGGGCATGGGCGACGGTTCCACCTTGCCGGTGCTCGACAGCCAGGTCGGACGGATCGGCGCGCTGGTGTGTTGGGAAAACATGATGCCGCTGCTGCGCACCGCGATGTACGCCAAAGGCGTGGAGGTGTGGTGCGCGCCGACCGTGGATGAGCGGGAGATGTGGCAGGTGAGCATGCGCCATATTGCCCACGAGGGGCGCTGCTTCGTGGTCAGCGCGTGCCAGGTCCAGGATTCGCCGCAAGCCCTGGGGCTGGAGATCGCCAACTGGCCGGCGGACCGGCCGTTGATTGCCGGTGGCAGCGTGATCATCGGGCCGATGGGGGATATCCTGGCCGGACCGCTACGGGATGGGCCTGGTCTGCTTTGCGCTGAAATTGACACCGATGACCTGATCCGCGCCCGATACGACTATGACGTAGTCGGTCACTATGCGCGTCCGGATGTGTTCGAATTGACGGTGGATGAGCGGGCCAAACCCGGCGTTCGTTTCACCACATGACCACTGTGGGAGCGAGCTCTCTCCCACGGGGATCCGCGCTGCGCATGGAGGTGTTCCTGTTTGTAGAAGGGCTGTGCCATCAGCGGTCCAGCCCAGAAGCCTTGGTGGTCTACTGTGTGGCAGCTGCTTTCGCTGCGGGTTCAAGCCTGGTCGGCACGTCGGGGTTCTCCATGACCTGGAGGATCGAGGCTTCCGGATCGAAATCGTCTTCTTCCAGTTCGATGAATTCTTCAGGCAGGAAGATATTCAGCACGATGGCGCACAGTGCACCGACGGTGATCGGTGATTCGAAAATGTTGTGCAGCGCCTTGGGCAGCTCGCGCAACACCTCCGGTACCGCCGCCACACCCAGGCCCATGCCGATGGAAATCGCCACGATCAGCATGTTGCGTCGATGCAGTCCGGCTTCGGCGAGGATCTTGATCCCGGCCACGGCGACGGTGCCGAACATCACGAGCTCGGCACCGCCCAGCACCGGCTTGGGCATCAGCTGCAGCACCGCGCCGATCAGCGGGAACAGCCCCAGTATGACCAGCAGGCCGGCAATGAAAAACGCCACGTAACGACTGGCCACGCCGGTCAACTGGATCACCCCGTTGTTCTGCGCGAAGGTCACCATTGGCATGCTGTTGAACACTGCGGCCATGGCCGAGTTGAGGCCGTCGGCCAACAGACCGGACTTGATCCTGCGAATGTACACCGGGCCCTTGACCGGTTGCCGGGAAATCATCGAGTTGGCGGTCAGGTCACCAGCTGCTTCCAGCGGCGACACCAGGAAAATCACCGCCACCGGGACGAACGCCACCCAGTCGAAGGAAAAACCATACTTGAACGGTACCGGCACGCTCATCAGCGGCACGGCGGGCAGGCTGGCGAAATCGACGTGGCCCAGCAGCCAGGCGACGACGTAGCCGAGGGTCAGGCCGATGACGATCGCGCCCAGGCGCAGAAACGGCACGTCCACCCGGTTCAACACCACGATGGTGCCCAGCACCAGTGCCGCGAGGCCCAGGTGACTGGCCGCGCCGAGGTCGGGTGCGCCGAAGCCGCCGGCGATGTCGGTCATGGCGACCTTGATCAACGACAGGCCCATCAGGGTGATGATGGTGCCGGTCACGACCGGGGTGATCAGCATCCGCAGCCTGCCGATGAACTGGCTCAAGACCACTTCGATGAAGGCGGCAAAGAAGCACACGCCGAAGATCGTCGAGAGGATTTCATCGGTGCCGCCGCCCCGGGCCTTGACCATGAAACCGGCACTGAGGATCACGCTGATGAACGAGAAACTGGTGCCTTGCAGGCACAACAGCCCCGAACCGACCGGACCGAAACGCCGCGCCTGGACGAAAGTGCCGAGGCCGGAGACGAACAGCGCCATGCTGATCAGGTAGGGGATTTCACTCTGCAAGCCCAGGGCACTGCCCATGATCAGCGTCGGGGTGATGATGCCGACGAAGCTGGCGAGCACGTGTTGCAGGGCGGCGAACACCGTGGCAGTGAGGTGCGGGCGGTCGTCGAGGCCGTAGATCAGGTCGTTGTGGCGTGGGTTTTTTTCTGGGGAAGTCATGGTTTGCGTGCCGGGAGGCGGGGCCGGGTCAGAAAATGGAGGCGCAGGATGCCAGAAAGACTATTTTGTGGCGAGCGGTGAGCCTGATACCCAACACAATCCCTGTGGGCGTGGGTATTTACGAAAATGCTGCGAGCAAATCCTCTTCAAACGCTTTCTGCGCATCCCCCGGCACCTGGGCTCGATGGCGAGCCAGATGAAACGCCACCTCGAAACTCAAGCCAGCGCGACGCACCGGCCGCAGCAAACCCTTGTCTTCCCAGCTGCGGGCAAAGTGACTGGGCAGGTAGCCGATGTGCTTGCCAGACAGAATAAAGGCGAGGGTGCCTTCGACCTGCTCCGCACGCGCCGAACACAGCTTTCCTTGAAAGGGTTCGTCGCTGCGCAGGAAACGGTAGGGGTGATCGACCCGATCGCAGGCCTGCAGGGCCTCATCATCCGGCGCCTCATCGGTGAACAGCGGATGGCCCAGGGCGCAGTACAGGTGCTGGGTCTCGCTGAACAGCTGGTGGTAGTCAAACGCGCCCTGGATCTGCGAGAAATACCCGATGGCCAGGTCCAGCCGCTGCTGCAGCAGCAATCGCTCCATGTCGCCGGGCATGGCGCTCATCAACTCGATGCGCACCGATTCGTCACGCTCGCGAAAGCGCCGGATCGCCTCGGCCACCCGCTGCAGCACCGATTGATCCAGCGCTTCGGACACACCCAGGCGCACCTCACCGATCAGGCGCCCGGCCACACCGTTGGATTGATGACGGAACGCTTCGATGGACTGGAACAGGCCGCGCGTCGCGATGAGCAGTTGTTCGCCCTTGGGCGTGATGCGAAATCCGCCCTTGCCACGGCTGCACAAGCGATAGCCGAGGCGGGTTTCCAGCTTGGCCATTTGCTGGCTGATGCTCGACTGGCTCAAGCCCAGCTCACCCTGGGCGGCGCTGAAGCCGCCGCACTCGACGACGCTGACAAACAGGCGCAGCAGTTGCAGGTCCAGATCATGCAATTGACCGAGCATCAAACATTACTCCGGGATAATGTCAGCGTAATAATCTTTATATTTTACCAATGTAATCGAGGACGCATCCTGCAGCCACTTCCCCCGGTCAGGTGATCGTCATGGCTTGCGTATTCAAGTTCTGTGTCCCCGCGTTGTTCCTTGCCATGGCCGCCGCGGCCGAGGCAGAGGACAAGGAGATCAACCTCTACAGTTGCACCACTTTCCGTAGCCGCCAATAACAAGGAGCCTCCAATGGACGTCCCCGTGCAGAACGATCAGGCCATCACCCGTGACAGCCTTTATGGCACCGCCGCCGAAAGTACCTACGCCGGCATCACCAGTTTCATGCGTCGACGCTACAGCCGCGACTTGCGCGGCGTCGACGTCGCGGTCAGCGGCGTGCCGTTCGACACCGCCACCAGCAACCGCCCCGGCGCCCGCTTCGGCCCACGGGGGATCCGCGCCGCTTCCACCGGGATTGCCTGGGAGCGCCACTGGCCGTGGACCTTCGACCCCTTCGATCATCTGGCGGTGGTCGACTTCGGCGATTGCGACTTCGATTACGGTTCGCCGCAGTCGACACCCGAATGCATCGAAGCCCACGCCGAGCACATCCTCAATGCTGGCAGTGCGATGCTGACCTTCGGCGGCGATCACTTCATCACCTATCCGCTGCTCAAGGCCCATGCGCGCAAGCACGGTGCGCTGTCGCTGATTCACTTCGACGCCCACAGTGATACCTGGCCGGACGAGGAGGGCAAGCGTATCGACCACGGCACCATGTTCTGGCATGCGGCCAAGGAAGGGCTGGTCGATCCGTCGCGTTCGGTGCAGATCGGCTTGCGCACCACCAACGATGATCATCAGGGCTTCCAGGTGCTGGACGCGCGGCAAGTGCATAGGCGTGGCGTCGATGCGATCGTCGAAGCGATTCGCGCAAGGGTCGGTGACAACCCGGTGTACCTGACGTTCGACATTGACTGCCTCGATCCGGCATTCGCGCCGGGCACCGGAACACCGGTGTGCGGTGGGTTGAGCACAGTGCAGGCGCTGGAAATCCTTGGCGGCCTGCGCGGAATCAACCTGGTGGGCATGGATGTGGTGGAGGTGGCGCCGGCCTATGACAATGCGGACATCACCTCATTGGCGGCGGCGACGCTGGCGATGGAGATGCTGTGCCTGTATGCAGCCAAACATAAGGTCGACCGGTAACACACACACACCTTGTAGGAGCTGGCTTGCCAGCGAAGGCGGCGCCACAGTCAACATCGTGGTGTCAGACAGGCCCTCTTCGCTGGCAAGCCAGCTCCTACAGGTAACGGGGTCAGGCGACCGGGATTTTCGGCAGATCCAGGGTCACACCCCCGGCGAACCGCGCAAACGACCCGCTAATGGATTCATGGGGCACGCCCTTGGGCACATCGCTGACACCATCGAGCCGCGACAACTGTTCGGCATCCAGTTGCACATTCAAGGCCCCCAGTGTTGCATCCAGCTGTTCGCGGGTACGCGAGCCCAGGATCGGAATCAGCGTCGTGGTCGAGCGCCTGGCTTGTTCGCGCAGCCAGGCAATAGCCACATGGGTCGGGCTCACACCCAGTTCCTCCGCAACGGCCAGCAGGGTGTCGAGCAGGGCGGTTTCCCGGGCGCTTTTCTCGGCGTGAACCAGCATCCCCAGGTTGCTCGCGCGGTTATCGCCATCGCCAGTGCGGTACTTGCCGGTAAGGAAGCCGCCGCCCAATGGCGACCATAGCGTTGCGGCCAAACCCAGGGCTTCGGCCATGGGCAGTTGTTCACGTTCGGCGGTGCGTTCGGCCAGGCTGTACTCGACCTGAATCGCCGCAATCGGGGCGAAACCGCGCACCTCGGCCAGCAGGTCGGCGCGGGCGATGCGCCAGGCCGGAAAGTTCGACAGCCCGGCGTAATGGATCTTGCCGGCGCGGACCAGGTCGTCGAAACCACGCAGGATCTCTTCCATCGGCGTCACGCCGTCGCTCATGTGCGCCCAGAACAGATCGATGTGATCGGTCTTCAGTCGTTTCAGGCTCTCCTCCACGGCGCGAACCATGTTCTTGCGGTTGTTGCCGGTGTGGGAAATGCCGGCGTCCGGCGTGGTGCCCAGCGTGTATTTAGTGGCGATGACCAGGCGATCGCGTTCCGCGGCGATGAATTCGCTGAGCATGGCTTCCGACTGACCAGCCTGGTAGCCGTTGGCGGTGTCGATGAAATTGCCGCCGGCCGCCAGGTAGCCATCAAAAATGCCCTTGGCTTCTTCGCGCTCGGCACCATGGCCCCAGCCGGTGCCAAAGTTGCCGGCACCCAGGGCCAGTTCGGAAACCCGCAAGCCGGTTTTACGGCCGAAAACTTTGTAATGCATGGGGAGAACTCCTGAGGACACGCCTGTTTGTTTAAATGTTGTACGTAATTTATTAAATATGATGCTAATCATATAATCCGTCAAGACACTTTTCCCCGGGTCCAATAGCGCAAGCCCGGCGCGATATTTCACAGAAGCCAGCGTCGACGGATGGCATACTGCCGCGCATGAATGTCGACTCTCCCCTCAGTGCCTGGCAGCACGCGATCGAACAGAAGGGTTTCGTCCAGGACGAGGCCCAGGAACATGCCGTCTGGGCCTTGCAAAAGTGCCATGAAGCGCTGCATGAAGGCCGCAAGCCGATCATGGGCGTCTACCTCTGGGGCCCGGTCGGGCGGGGCAAGACCTGGTTGATGGACCAGTTCTACCAACACCTGCGGGTGCCGGCCCGGCGGCAGCACTTTCATCATTTCATGGGTTGGGTGCACCAGCGTTCATTTCAGCTGACCGGTACCGCCGATCCGTTGCAGGCCTTGGCCCGCGAGCTGAGCGAGGAGGTGCGCGTGCTGTGTTTTGACGAGTTGTTCGTCAATGACATCGGTGACGCGATCATTCTCGGGCGCTTGTTCCAGGTGATGTTCGAACAGGGCGTGGTGGTGGTCTGCACCTCCAACCTGCCCCCGGACCAGTTGTACGCCGACGGCTTCAACCGCGACCGCTTCATGCCGGCCATCGCCGCGATCAAACAGCACATGCAGGTGATCGCGGTGGACGGTGGCGAAGATCATCGCCTGCACCCGGGCCAGGGCTTGCAACGTTACTGGGTCACCGAGCCCGGTCAGCCCAGCGCGCTGGCTGAGGTTTTCCGGATGCTGACGGTTGGCCAAGGGGTTTCCAACGAGCCGATCAAGGTCGGTTATCGTACGCTGCCGGTGGTGCAGGCCAGCCAGGGTGTGCTCTGGTGCCGCTACGCCGACCTCTGTGAGCAGCCCTTTGCCGCGATGGATTTCATGGCCCTGTGCGACCGCTTCAGCGCTATTCTTTTAAGCGACGTGCCCAACCTCAGCGCGCAAAAACGTGCCGGGCGCATTGCCCGGGGCACTGAAGACGGTGCCGTGCGGGTGGAGGCCGGGGATCGTGAGTTGCCGCAATTGTCGGTGCACGACGACGGTGTGCGGCGTTTCATCGCGCTGGTGGACGAGTGCTACGACCGCAAGGTGCCGCTGTACCTCGAAGCCCAGGTGCCCATGGACTCGCTCTACACCGAGGGCTACCTGGAATTTCCGTTCCGCCGCACCCTCAGTCGCCTGCAGGAGATGCAGTTGCAACGTTTCGCCGAGGCGTGAAATCCAGGAGGCGTGAAGATGAATCAACCTCTGTCGCATCATTTTTTGACCATGGCTTATCAGAATGCCTGGGCCAATCACCGACTGGCCAAGGCCTGGTGCCAGTTGAGCGAGGATGAGCTGGCGGCGCCGCGGGTCAATTTCTTTCCCAGTCTGCGAGCCACCCTCAACCACATCCTTACCTGCGACTGGTTCTACGTGGATGCCCTGGAGCGCGAGCTGCGCGGTGATGATCCCCATCCTGATTGTCATGTGTTCTTCAAGGACGACGAGCCGGTTACCCAGGCGCACGAGCTCAAGCGCGAACAGGCCCAGGTCGACCGACGCTTGATTGCCTACTGCGAGCAGATGCGCGATGCCGACCTGGGCAAGATCGTGACCATCGCCCGGGACACCCCGCAATACGACAGCCGCCTGCGCCTGCTGTCGCATCTGTTCGAGCACCAGCTCCATCATCGCGGGCAGGTTCACGCGATGCTCAGTGGTACTTCGGTCAAGCCGCCGCAGCTGGATGAGTTTTTTTGTGCTGGGGAGTCTTCGTTAAGGGCTGAGGATTTTGCCGAGCTGGGGTGGACTGAAGCACTGATCTGGGGACATTAAGATCAAAAGATCGCAGCCTTCGGCAGCTCCTACAAAGGCGGCGATCTTTTGATCTTAAAGTCTTGTAGCCCCAACGCGACTCGCGATATGTTCCCCAGGCCTTCCAGCGCGAACAACGTACTGGGGCAAGTCATCGAGGATGGAAATGGATTCCGCAGAAATTCTTGTGCTTCAAGCCAGCTACACCAATCCGGTGCATGCCGAGGCGATTGGCCTGGTGTTGAACAGTTACGCCGAAGATCCAATGGGCGGTGGTCACTCCCTGCCGGCCACTGTGCTGGAGCATCTGCCGGCTGAGTTGGCCAAGCGCCCCCATGCGTTCAGCGTGCTGGCCTTTGTCGGCGGCGAGCCGGCCGGGCTGGTCAATTGCTTCGAAGGGTTTTCGACCTTTGCCTGCCGGCCATTGGTCAACGTGCACGACGTGGCGGTGGTACCCAAGTTTCGCGGCCTGGGACTGAGCCAGCGGATGCTTGACAAAGTCGAGGACATTGCCCGTCAGCGCGGCTGCTGCAAGATCACCCTGGAGGTGCTGGAAGGCAATGCGGTGGCGCAGGCGTCCTACGGCAAGTTCGGCTTTGCCCCGGGCGAGTTCGATCCGGCGCATGGGCGCATGATGTTCTGGATCAAGCCGCTGTAATCCTGACTGTACCTGTACCTGTACCTGTAGGAGCGAGATGGCTCGCGATGGGCTAAAGAGCGCCGCGTTTAGTCAGTAAACACGCGTTATCGTTAACGACCATCGCGAGCAAGCTTGCTCCTACAGAAATGCCGCAGTCAGAGGTTAATCTTTTGGCCGGTAGGACTCGGTCATTTGCGCGGTTTGATCGTCCGGTACCCGTAACTCTTTCGCCTGGTCTGGCGTGATGTTGCCCAACGCCACTTGCTGGTTGTAGTGCAGGGTTTCGTAGTAGTAGCGCATGCGTTCGGCCCCGCCTTCGGCAAAGGCGCTGGCGGAGCCCAAGGTCATCAGTACCGCGAGGATCAGGGTGGATCTTTTCATGGTGTGCCTCCCACTTACAGATGTCGGATGCCGTTCGTCCATGAGTCGATGAATCAAAGTCGAACGGTCATTATCCGCCGATTCCGTTAAATGGGAATTAATACCTCTAGAGCTTCCAGTCGAGGCTCAAGGTCACGGTGCGCGGGTCGCCCCAATACACACCGTTGTAGAAGCCGACGTTGTCGTAGTACTTCTTGTCGAACAGATTGTTGACGTTCAACGAGGCGGACAGGTGCCGGTCGAATTCGTAGCGCGACATCAGGTTGACCACGGTGTAGGCCTCCTGCTGAATGTCCGTGCGCTCGGTGATAAAGCTGCCATCGGCGCGGCGCCCGACCGGGCGACTGGCGCTGCGGTACACGTCGCTCTGCCAGTTCACCGCAGCCCCCACTGTCAGCGCCTGCCACTCGCCGGGCAGGTGCCAGGCCGTGGAAAATCGCAGCATGTTCAACGGCTGAACCGTGTTGATCCGTTGTTTTTCACCGTCGACCGAATGGGTGTAGGTGTACCCGGCGGTCATGTTCCAACCCGCCATGACTTCGCCTGACAGCTCGGCCTCGAAGCCTTGCACCTTGTTGCCTTTGCCGCTGGATTTGTAGAACTCCTCGCCGGTCACCGGATCCGGTGGCACCGAGTCGTCCAGTTCCGCGACGTTGTCCTGCTTGCTCCAGAACAGCGCGCTCGCCAGGTTCAGGCGCTCTTCCAGCAGGCTGCCCTTGAGGCCCAGTTCATAGTTGCTGCCCACCACCGGTTCGAGGTATTTACGACTGCTGTCGCGGTTGGTTTGCGGTTTGAAAATGTCGGTGTAGCTGACATAGGCGGTGTACTGCGGCGTGAGGTCGTACAGCAGTCCGGCGTAGGGCGTCCACATGTCATTTTGTTGCTGGCTGCTGTGATCGACGCCGCTCAGTAGCAGGTTGGCGTCGTAGCTGTTGGTGGTGGTTGAGGTTTTCCAGCTGCCGTAGCGGCTGCCGAGGACGGCGTGCAGTTCATCGGTGAGGTTCAGGCGCGTGGCCAGGTAGCCGGCTTTCTGCCGGGTATAGTCTTTCGAGCCGGTCAGGCTGGTCACGGTGTCGGGGAATTTGCCGATGTTGCCCATGTATTTCCAGTCAGGGACATTTTCATAATCGGCGGCTCTTGGGCCATCCACCGTGTAAGGCGAATCCTCGCGGCGCTCGGCCTCGCCATAACCCACCATCATTTCGTGATCACGCCCCAACAGCGTGTAGGGGCCGGACAGGTTGAAGTCATAGGCCTTCATTTTTTGCGTGCCGATCATGTGGCTGACGTTGGCGATCATGCCGCTGCGGTCCGCCTCGGGGAAGCCGCCGCCGGCATAGTAGATCTTGCCGTCGGTGTCACTTTCGCGGTGGGTGTAGGCGGCCTTGAACTGCCATCCGCCACCGAGCTGGTGATCGAGGTTGGCGAACGCGGTCTTGTCCTTGAGCGGCCACGAGCTCCAGGACGTCGCCATGTTGGTCGAGCGTCCCAGATTGGCTCTGCTGCCGTCGGCATTCCAGTACGGCACCGTGCCCCAGGACGTGCCTTGCACGTGCTTGTTCTGATAGTCGTAACCCACTGCCAGCAGGGTGTCGTCGGTCAGGTCGGCCTCGAGCACCCCGTACCCGACTTCCCGTTGCTGCTGGTATTTGTCCCGGTAGGAATCGCTGTCGCGGTAGGCCACCACTCCACGACCGCGCAGTCGCCCGTCGAAGGCCAGCGGACCGCCGGCGTCCAGGTAGCTGTAGTAGTCGTCGTAGCTGCCGCCGCTGACACCGCTCTTGGCTTCCCACTGTGCGGTTGGCCGCTTGCGCACCATGTTGATGGTGGCCGAAGGATCGCCCGCGCCCGTGGTCAGGCCCGTTGCACCGCGTACCACTTCGATGCGGTCGTAGATGATGGTGTCGGAATCGGACTTCATGTAGCTGAAGGTATTCAACATGCCATCGACCTGGAAATTATTGATCGAGTAGCCGCGCGAGGAATAGCTGACCCGGTCCGAGTCGTTGTGCTGGACCACGATGCCGGTGGTCTGGCTCATGGCTTCGGACAGGCTGCCGAGTTTGAAATCGTCCATTTGCTGGCGCGTGACCACTGAAACCGATTGCGGTGTTTCCTTGATCGACATAGGTAGCCGGGTGGCCGTGCTCATGGAACCTGTGGTGTACGAATCGGTATTTTCGGTGGTGCTGCCCAGGCTCTGGGCGGTGACGTTGGTCGCACCGAGCATGAGGGTTGGCGCCAAAGGCGCTTTCTCGGTCTCGGTTTCAGCGAGCAGGTCCGGGCTCAGTGCGGCGCCGCACAGGCCAAGGGTAAAAGTCATGGAACGGGTGATAGGCGCGAACATCGCGGCCGACTCCTTGTCGTCGAGGGAAAAATCCGTTGATTCAAAGACGAAGGAGGAGGGAGGGATTTAGGGGTAAACGAGAATAATTATTATTATGAGATATTTCCTACAACACAAAACAACTGTGGGAGCGCGCTTGTTCGCGAAAGCGCAGTGTCATTCAACATTGATGTCGACTGACACTCCGCTTTCGCGAGCAAGCCCGCTCCCACAGGTTTGAACGGCGTTGTATGGGCTACTTTTGTACGACTTCAGGCGCTTTTGGCTTGATCAGGCTGAAGTCAATCAACGGCCGCTGCTGACGCTCGTAAGGGTTGCCGATCAGCAAGGGCCGTGGCTTGAAGCTGTCGCTGACCACGCTCTTGCTGCGATCGAGTTCATCGAAGCTCAGGCCTGCCAGGTCTGCCCAGGTATGGATCATGTGCGAACTGCTGTACGGCCGCCCCAGGTCAGCGGCAAAGTTCCAGTCGTGGTTTTCGCGCCATTTTGGCGAGGCCCACGCCATGAACGGGATGGTGTACATCGGCGCCGTCGGTTTGCTCTCGTTGCGTCCCAGGGTGCCATGGCCGGGGGAGTCGAACACGTCTTCACCGTGGTCGGAGAGGTAGAACAGGAAGCCGTTCGGGTCCGACTTGGCGTAGTCCTTGATCAGGCTAGACACCACGAAGTCGTTGTACAGCACGGCGTTGTCATAGCTGTTGTACGTTGGCAGCTGATCGTCACGCACGCCGGCCGGAACGCCATTGCGGTCCTTGAACTTGTCGAAGGTCGAAGGGTAGCGGTACTGGTAGCTCATGTGCGTGCCGAGCAGATGCACCACGATCAATTTGCGCGGTGCCGCGTCGGCCAGGGCCTTGTTGAACGGCTCGATCACGTCGCCGTCGTACTGGGCGGCATTCTGGTTGCGGTTGTTGTTGAGGTACACCTGTTCGTCGGCCTGCTCGGAGAAGGTCGTGAGCATGGTGTTGCGCTTGGTCATGGTCTGCTGGTTGGTGATCCAGAACGTCTTGTAGCCGGCCTGTTTCATCATGGCGACCAACGACGGCGTGGACAGGTACAGCTCAGGGTTTTCTTCGTCGGCGAAGGTCAGCACCTGTTGCAACGCCTCGATGGTGTACGGGCGCGGCGTGATGACGTTATCGAAGACCGTCAGTTGATCCTTGAGCTTGTCCAGCTCCGGCGTGGTTTGCCGAGGGTAGCCGTACAGGCTCATGCGCTGACGGTTGGTCGACTCGCCGATCACCAGCACCAGGGTAGCGGGCTGGTTGGCCGTCGCATCCTTGAAGTTGTGCAGCGGCGCCACCTTGCTCGCGCTGTGCAACATGTTTTGCATGTTGGCCAGGGTGTCGAGGTAGCGGTGATAAGCCACTGCCATTTGCCATGGCACCGCCGGCTCGATGCGGGTTTCGAATTTCTCGAAGCCCTCGGCGAAGCTGCCGGTACGCAGGGTTTGTTTGACCAGGGGATAACCGACCACGGCAACCAGAATGGCGGTTGCTGCCACCAGTGCCTTGGTGCGCGGCAGGTACACCGGGCGCAGGCGTGTCCACAGGAAGTAGCCGACCGCGGTGTGCGCGAGGAAGGCCGGGACCATCCACCAGGCAAAATACTGGGTCATGTATTCGCCCGCTTCAGACACGTTCGATTCGAACATGATGAAGATGACGCTTTGCGAGAATTCCTGCTGATAGATGAAGAAGTAACCGAGGCTGGCCATCGAGCACGCCCACAGCACCACGCCGATGACCGCGGCCATCACTCGTGTCTGACGGGGGAACAACAGCATCGGCGCCAGCCAGATGGCACTCATCACGAACGCCTGGCGAAAGCCGGTGAAACCGGAGGTGCCGGTCAGCTGGATCAACAGTTGGGTGATGCCGGAAAAATACCAGAAGAACAGGAACAGCCAGAGAAGTCCTGCCCAATCGAAACCTTTCGCAGACGAATCGCTGCGTTTAAACCAAGTCATTCAACGCTCCAGCCAGTAATCACAGCACCACCCAGTCCCGCAGACGCCGAAAAGGGGCGGCCGCGCACAGTCCAGGCGGCGCACATTGCGCCGGAGTATCAATAGGCGGATGTGAAAATTTCGTGAGTTGCCGGAGGTAGAGGGGGATATGGCGTGTCGGAAGCAGTGCAATGCTGCTTCCGGATCAGGCCAGGGGGATCAGGCGTGAGGTGCCCGCTGGGGGAGGGGCAAGGGCTGTTGGCCCTGGACCAGCAAGCGCAATTGCGCCAGCTCCTGTTTCAACTGGTCGCGCTCGTCTTTCAACTGACGCAATTCCTCGCGACGGATAGTGACGTAAAGGGTTTGTGCTGGCAGTGCGTTGTGTACTGTGCCCATTGCTCACCTCGCAAATGGCTATCTCAACTGTAGGTCTGCCGCCAAAATCGGTGGCTGATCTACTATCGGCGCCAATTTTGATTTCTTTTGCCCCCGAAGGGAACTTTTTTATTTTTCATGGTCGTTGTGTCTTCGGCACGATTCCTGACGTTATCCATCAGGATCGGGCACAATGCCCGGAAACTTCATGCCAACGCTCTGGACTAACCTCATGAGTCGCGTTGGGCTATAACCTTTGACACACTTTTATTTGTAGTAGGGAGCATCAGCACATGCAACTCGGGATTATTGGACTGGGCCGCATGGGCGGCAATATTGCGCGGCGCCTGATGCTCAACGGACATACCACCGTTGTGTACGACCGCAATACCGCCTTCGTCGATAACTTGAGCAGCGATGGCGCCACCGGCGTCGCCGATTTGCCGGCCCTGGTCGCTGGCCTGGCCAAACCACGAGCGGTGTGGGTCATGTTGCCGGCAGGCGCACCGACCGAAGACACCATCAACACCCTGAGCACCTTGCTCGAAGCCGGCGATACCATCATCGACGGCGGCAACACCTTCTATAAGGACGACATCCGCCGGGCGAAAACCCTCGCGGAAAAAGGCCTGCACTACATCGACGTCGGCACCTCAGGCGGCGTCTGGGGCCTGGAGCGCGGCTATTGCATGATGATCGGCGGCGATGCCGAGACCGTGACGCGTCTTGATCCGCTGTTCAAGACCCTGGCGCCGGGCATGGGTGACATTCCGCGCACCAAGGACCGCAAGTCCGATGACGATCGTGCCGAGCACGGCTACATCCACGCCGGTCCCGCCGGTGCCGGGCATTTCGTCAAGATGATCCACAACGGTATCGAGTACGGCATGATGCAGGCCTTTGCCGAAGGCTTCGACATCCTGAAAACCAAGTCCAGCGACATCCTGCCGCCAGACCAGCGTTTCGACCTGAACGTCGCCGATATTGCCGAAGTCTGGCGTCGTGGCAGCGTGGTGTCCTCGTGGCTGCTGGACCTGACCGCCGATGCCCTGGCCAGCGATTCGAAGCTCGACGGTTATTCCGGTTCCGTAGCGGACAGCGGCGAAGGTCAGTGGACCATCGAAGCCGCCATGGAACAGGCGGTACCGGTGCCCGTGCTGTCGAACTCGCTGTTCTCCCGCTACCGCTCGCGCGGCCAGGGCACCTTTGGTGACAAGATTCTTTCCGCCCAGCGCTTCGGCTTCGGTGGCCACAAGGAGACTGCGAAAAAATGACCCATGGGATCCGCAGGAAATCCAAGACTGAACCCGCGCCACCCACCACGCTGTTCCTGTTCGGCGCCCACGGTGATCTGGTCAAGCGCCTGCTGATGCCGGCGCTGTACAACCTCAAGCGCGACGGTTTACTCGGGGATGGCCTGCGGATCATCGGCGTTGACCACAACGCCATCAGCGATGAAGGCTTCGCAAAAAAACTCGAAGACTTCATCCGCAGCGAGGTGGCCGCCAAAGTCGGCAAGGGCGATCAGTCCCTTGACCCGGACGTGTGGGCCAAACTCGCCAAAGGCATCAGCTACGTCCAGGGCGACTTCCTGGACGACAGCACTTATCAAGCGCTGGCGGCCAAAATCGCCGACAGCGGCACAGGCAACGCGGTGTTCTACCTGGCCACCGCGCCACGCTTTTTCAGTGAAGTGGTGCGCCGCCTCGGCGCGTCCGGCTTGCTCGAGGAAAACCCCGAGGCGTTTCGCAGGGTGGTGATCGAAAAACCCTTCGGTTCCGACCTGCAAACCGCCGAGGCCTTGAACGCCTGCCTGCTCAAGGTCATGACGGAAAAGCAGATCTATCGCATCGATCACTATCTGGGCAAGGAGACCGTGCAGAACATCCTGGTCAGCCGGTTCTCCAACAGCCTGTTCGAAGCGTTCTGGAACAACCATTACATCGACCACGTACAGATCACCGCGGCCGAAACCGTCGGCGTGGAAACCCGTGGCAGTTTTTACGAACACACCGGCGCCCTGCGGGACATGGTGCCCAATCACCTGTTCCAGTTGCTGGCAATGGTGGCCATGGAGCCACCGGCGGCCTTTGGTGCCGATGCGGTGCGCGGTGAGAAGGCCAAGGTGGTCGGCGCGATTCGTCCCTGGTCGGTGGAAGAGGCCCGGGCCAATTCGGTTCGCGGCCAATACATGGCTGGCGAAGTCGATGGCAAACCACTGCCTGGTTATCGCCAGGAAGACAAGGTGGCACCCGACAGCAACACCGAAACCTATGTCGCCCTCAAGGTCATGATCGACAACTGGCGCTGGGTCGGCGTGCCGTTCTACCTGCGCACCGGCAAGCGCATGAGCGTGCGCGACACCGAGATCGTCATCTGCTTCAAACCGGCACCTTATGCGCAGTTCCGTGATACCGAAGTCGATGAGCTGGCGCCGACCTATCTGCGAATCCAGATCCAGCCCAACGAAGGCATGTGGTTCGACCTGCTGGCCAAGCGGCCTGGCCAGGCCCTGAAGATGGACAACATCGAACTGGGGTTTGCCTACAAGGACTTCTTCGAAATGCAGCCGTCCACCGGTTATGAAACGCTGATCTACGACTGCCTGACCGGCGACCAGACGCTGTTCCAGCGCGCCGACAACATCGAGAACGGCTGGCGTGCCGTACAGCCTTTCCTCGATGCCTGGCAGCAGGATGCCAGCGTGCAGGGCTATGCCGCGGGTGAAAACGGCCCCGAGGCCGCCGAAGAACTGCTGGCCCGCGACGGACGCGTCTGGCACGGCCTTGGCTGAGTGACCCAGGGGGGGTGGTGTTACAGCCAGAAGCTCACGGCGTACCACCCCAGAATCCCCATCACTACTGTATAAGGCAACGCCATCCACACCATCCGCCCATACGACAGGCGAATCAGCGGCGCAATCGACGAGGTCAGCAGGAACAGGAACGCCGCCTGGCCATTGGGCGTCGCCACGCTGGGCAGGTTGGTGCCGGTGTTGATCGCGATCGCCAGGGTCTCGAAATGCTCGCGGCTCATGTGCCCGGAGAGGAAGGCCTGTTTCACTTCGGTGATGTAGATGGTCGCCACGAACACGTTGTCGCTGATGGCCGAGAGCAGGCCGTTGGCGATGTACAGCATGCCCGGTTGTTGCTCGGCGGGCAGGGCCAGGACCCACTGGATCAATGGCGTGAACAACTGCTGATCATGGATGACCGCCACCACGGCGAAAAACACCACCAGCAACGCGGTGAAGGGCATGGCGTCCTTGAACGCGGTGCCCAGGCGGTGCTCATCGGTGATGCCGGTGAACGCGGTGATCAGCACGATTACCATCAGCCCGATCAGGCCCACTTCCGCCACGTGCAAGGCCAACCCGGCAATCAGGATCAGCGCGGCCACGGCTTGCACGATCAACGCTGCACGCTGGCGCGAGGTGCGCTCGGCATTGTCCTGGGCGGCGTAACTGGCCAGCACGGTGCGTACGTTGTCCGGCAGCAAGGTGCCGTAACCAAACCAGCGCAGTTTTTCCAGCAGGACGCAGGTGACCAGGCCTGCGACCAGCACCGGCAGGGAAACCGGGGCGACCTTCAGGAAAAAGTCGGCGAAGTGCCAGCCCATCTCATGACCGATCAGCAGGTTCTGCGGTTCGCCGACCAGCGTACACACGCCACCCAGCGCCGTACCCACGGCACCGTGCATCAGCAGGCTGCGCAAAAATGCGCGGAACTGCTCGAGGTCGGCGTGATGCAGGGTGGGCAGGTGCTGATCATCGCTAAATTCGCTGTCCTGGCGCGGATCGCTACCCGAGGCGACGCGGTGGTACACCGAGTAAAACCCGACGGCGGCACTAATGATCACCGCGGTCACCGTCAGGGCATCGAGAAACGCCGACAGGAACGCCGACAAAAAGCAGAACATCAGCGCCAGCAGGGCTTTGCTGCGCACACCCAGCAACAGGCGCGAGAACAGGAACAGCAGCAGGTCTTTCATGAAGTAGATGCCCGCCACCATGAACATCAGCAGCAGGATCACCGGAAAGTTGTGCAGCAACTCGTCATAGAGCGCCTGGGGCGTGGTCATCTTCAGCAGTAGCGCTTCGACCAGCAGCAGGCCGCCGGGCATCAGCGGGTAACACTTGAGGGCCATCGCCAGGGTGAAAATGAACTCCAGCACCAGCATCCAGCCCGCGACCACCGGGCCTGCGGTCCATAACACCAGGGCGTTGAGAATCAGGAAACCGACAATGCAGGCCTTGTACCAGCGCGGTGAGTTGCCGAGAAAATTGTGCGCGAACGCCTGGACCATCGAGCCGGACATCGGCTACTCCTTGTATTAAGAAGCGCGCAAGTTGCCGTAAGCCGGAAAGAAGATCAAGCGTAGGAAAAATCCATCGAATCAGACCAGGTAGCGTGCGACGATCGCCCGATAGTTGCCGTCCAGCGAATAGCCGCCGACGAGGACGTTACCGTCGTCCTGTACCGCGACGGAAGTGGCCGTATCGAGACTGCGGCCCAGACGGGTGCGCAGCCATCCACTGCCGTTGCCGAATTCGCTGTCGAGTTGCCCGCCTGGCAGGTATCGCCCCAATACGAAGTCGGCCTCGACGCCGCCAATGGTGGCGCCGGCGGTCACTACGCTGCCGTCCGGTTGCATTTGCGCGGCGGTCCACTGGCAGCCGTTGTGGCCGATCTCCAGCAAATGCGCCTGGCCGCCGTTGCAGTGATGATCCGGGCGACCATTGAGGTGCAGTTTCAGGGCCAGGCAGCGCATGGGGTCGCGGCTGCTGCCAAAACACTGGATGTCGCCATTGTCCTGCTGGACGATTTGACTGACCTGGGCACCTTGCCCGTTCGCCGTGAAGCTCATGTAGCCGTCCAGGGCGAAACTGCTGTCGAGGCTGCCATCGGGGTTGTAGCGGGCCACCAGGCCTTCCTGCGGAAAATTGATCGAGCCAGCCACCAGGATGCGACCGTCCCGTTGCACCGTCACGTTGCTGAGCCAGGTATTCATCAGCAGGTGCCTGACCATGACAAAACCACGGCCATTGAAGCTGCTGTCCAGCGAGCCATTGGCGTCCAGCCGTATCAGCATGGCGGCATGATCGGCCAGTTCGAAGTGATGATTGGCCACCAGCAGTATTCGACCGTCCTCCTGCACGTCGACACTGCAGGCCTCGGCGCCCGGTACGCCCGGAGGCAGCCAGACATCGCGCATGCCCCGGGACAAATGGCCTGGCAAGCGCACCACGCAGCGGCCATTGTCGCCAAACCGTTGGACCGGTTGACCCTGCGGGTCGAACAGTGCCAGTGCCGGAAGCGTGCGGTGCTCGCTTTCGTATTGCAGGCCAGCGATCAGGATGTTTCCATCGGGCAGCACCTGCACCTTGCCCGCCATGGCCTCGAAACCCGGTTCGAATTGGCCGATGACACTGCCTTGTCTGCCAAAGGCCAGGTCCGCCGAACCGTCCTTCAGCAAACGCGCCAGGCCAAAGCGGCTGCCGCCAGGCATTGTGACCTTTGCCGCCACCAGCAAACGACCCTGTGAGTCAATCGCGATGTCATTGGCCAGGCTTGAAGTACTGCCGAAGAAATACACCTGGGTGGTGCCTTTGGCAGCGAAGGTGGGGTCGAGCTTTCCGGCAGGCTGGACGGTTGCGGGGAAAGCCAGAACGGACTGGATTGACATGCACGCATCTCCTTGCGAGTCGTCCTGATCCAGAAGTTGGGGGTGGCGACTGTTAAGAGATTATTCAATCCCTGAATGATTGATTGCACAACTGTCAGAACTAACAGGCGGAGGGTCGTTGTGTGCCACAACACTGTCTTTTCGAACCAAAGCCAAGCCAGCAAAGAGTCCGGAGCACGCCGAAGTTCAAGTAAGAAAGCGTCTTGAGTGCACTTGGCATGAAAAGACCACTAACTAACAACAGCGGGAAGGCGCGGATTACCCCGGAGTAATCCGCAATACAATTATTGTGGCATCGACCAGGATTGCAGCGTGTAGCCTTCTTCGCTCAATTCGGCGCGGGCCTGTTCCAGCAAGCTTTCAAGCTGTGCCGGATCACTGTAGGCGCTGCTCGGGATTTGTTTGCGCCCTATTTTGTTACTGGTGCGGTCGATAACGGTCAGGGTCAGTTCGCCATTCCCGTCCTGTGGGGCCCAGGCCACGCATTTGAACGGTTTAAATGCGCGATCGGCTATCAGCAGAGCTTCGTTGACACGGAGCGGGGCGTTCATAGGTCGTCTCTCTGTAGGCCCAATCAAGTCAATTGCCGTCGGTTGGGCTTATACCGTTCGGCTGGTTACTTGTACTGATGCGCGCAACCCGGGTTCAGGTCACACACAATCAGAAGAAATTTCAACTTTCTTGTATATCCCTGTAAATCGGGCGCGTGTTGAAAGCTTGATGAAAGGAAACATTCGTCAGGTCGCTGGAAAATCCCGTTTCTTATAACGCTTTGCGCAGCAGGCCTATAGTCAATCGGTACAAGCGCCCGTCAAATTCTTGCTAACGTTACAGCCAGGTCCGCCAAATGACTGTTTTTAATAAAAAATCCTAAAATTTGGCGTCAAGGAAATCACATGAGCGAAGCGCCTGCGTTACGACGTCTATTAGTGGTAGATCCCTGCGACGACTGCCATCGCCTGTTACCTGGATTACGCTCCGTGGGTTGGGATGTTGACAGCTGCTCGCTGGACAACGCCGCCGATCGTAGCTGTGACGTGGGCTTGTTACGCCTGCAGCCCTTTCACCTCGAGCACCCGGATACGGTCAAGGAGGTGATCAGCCGCAGCGGTACCGAGTGGATCGCCGTGCTCAACCAGGACGTTCTGCGGCTACAGAATGTCGGGGACTTCGTCTGCGAGTGGTTTTTCGATTTTCATACCTTGCCGTTCGATGTCTCCAGGGTCCAGGTGACGCTGGGTCGGGCCTTTGGCATGGCGCGCCTGCGCGGGCAGGGCACGGTGCACATCGATCAGCCCGAACACGAACTGCTGGGGGACAGCAAACCCATCCGCGAACTGCGCAAGCTGTTGAGCAAGCTGGCGCCCACCGAGTCGCCGGTGTTGATTCGCGGTGAAAGCGGCACAGGCAAGGAGCTGGTGGCCCGTACGCTGCATCGGCAATCCCTGCGCCACAGCAAACCCTTTGTCGCGATCAACTGCGGGGCGATTCCCGAGCACCTGATCCAGTCCGAACTGTTTGGCCACGAGAAGGGGGCCTTTACCGGCGCCCATCAACGCAAGGTCGGGCGGATCGAAGCGGCTCACGGCGGCACGCTGTTTCTCGACGAGATCGGCGATCTGCCCCTTGAGTTGCAGGCGAGCCTGTTGCGCTTCCTCCAGGAAAAACACATCGAACGGGTTGGCGGTAGCCAGCCGATCCCCGTGGATGTACGGGTGTTGGCGGCAACCCATGTCGATCTGGAGGCGGCGATCGAGAAGAAAGGCTTTCGCGAAGACCTGTATTACCGACTGAACGTCTTGCAAGTCGTGACTGCGCCCCTGCGTGAGCGCAATGGCGACCTGTCGATGCTGGCCAACCACTTTTCCCATTTCTACAGCCATGAAACCGGCCGCCGCCCGCGCAGCTTCAGTGAAGACGCCTTGATTGCCATGGGCAAACACGACTGGCCGGGCAATGTTCGCGAGCTGGCCAACCGGGTACGTCGCGGCCTGGTGCTGGCCGAAGGCAGGCAGATCGAAGCGCGAGACCTCGGGCTGATCAGCCACCACGCCATTGCCGCGCCAATGGGCACGCTGGAAGACTACAAGCACCGGGCAGAGCGCCAGGCCCTGTGTGATGTACTCAACCGTCATAGCGATAACCTGAGTATTGCCGCCAAGGTGCTGGGCATCTCCAGGCCGACCTTTTACCGGCTGCTCCATAAACATCAAATACGTTAAAAGATCGCAGCCTGCGGCACCTCCTACATGGGAATACGTTCACCTTGTAGGAGGTGCCGCAGGCTGCGATCTTTTGCTCTACAACAAAGCCCCGTTGCGATGGAAGTCGCAACGGGGCTTTGTTTTGGGTCAGAAGTAGTACGGGAATTTCAGGCTGAAGGAGAAGTCCGGCGAGTCGTCGGTCAGGCCAATGGCCAGGTTGGGCACGATCGTCAGGTTGTCGGAAGCTGCCAGGGTCATGCCGATGTTGAAGTTGGCCGAGTTGTAGTCGCTGTTGGAGATCGATTGCCAGTCGCCGCCGTCCGGCTTGATCTTGCTCTTGCGGGCAAACTGGTCGGTGAAGGAGAACGACATACTCATCTTCTCGTTCAAGGCGAAGGCAATACCGGCGCCGACTTGCCAGGAATCGCCCAGTTTCACGTCCCCGGGCACCTTGGTGTTGACCGTAGGGCTGATGTCGCTGAAAGAGTCCTCCATGTTGTAGGTGTAGGCCAGGCTGCCGAACAGCACGGCCGGGTCGAAGGTCTTGACCAGCGAGATACCCGGGGTGATCGCCCAGACACCGTTGCCGGTCGGCAGGTCCTCGGGGACCGCGAGGTTATCGTTGCCAGGCACCTCGACCAGCTTGATGCCGTAAGGGTCATCCCCGGTCGGCGCCTTGACGCGCAGGGTAACCACCGCGTCGGGCAGGTTGGCCGACTCATCGAGGAACTTGTAGGCAACGCCAACGTTGATATCGCCGATGTTCGGGTCGCGGGTAACGGTTTCGTCTGAAACCCCGTTGGCTGCGCCACCGGCGCCACCGGATGAATACGTGGATTCGCGATAGATCACGGGGACGTTAATGTCGAACTGCCAGCGTTGCGCCACGTTATAACGGGCGGTCAGGTCCAGGGTCCAGTTATCCGACTTGATACGGTCGAGGTTGATGTTGCCAAGGAAAATCGAGTCCAGTGCCAGGAAGCCGTTGAGCGTCAACGCACGGGTATCGTAGTGGGTGTAGGTCAGGCCGGTTTCCACGCTGAACTTGCCGCCGCCGAAGAACCCGCTGGCTTCGTCGTACAGGTTGGACACGCTCTGTGCTGGTTCCGAGTCATCCTTGAGCGACTGGCCGTAGGAACTGCCGGTGGTTCCAGGCGCGCCGGCAGCCACCGTCTGGCCACTGTTGGGCGATTCGGCGGGGGATTTGGTCAGGCGTTTGGGAGCAGGTGTGGCCGGTGCTTCTTCGACTTGGCGAACGCGCTGTTCGAGGACCATCAGCGCGTTCTGTTGTGCTTCGTACCGCTGTTTCAGCTCCATGAGTTCTTGTTTTAGTGCTTCGACCTGGGGGTCCGGTGCTGCGTATAGCAATGAAGCCGGGGCCAGGCTACTCAAACAGACGATAGCTCTGAACGTTAACATTCGATGCATGGGTTAGCCGTCCCTTCTGACTACATTTGATGAGACTGAGCGTAGATCAGAATCCTTGAGTGCGAAGACCTTTAAGCTGGTCGAGATTCCCGTTCAGAGAGCCGGCTGTTGC
The DNA here is from genome assembly GCF_035065025.1 of Pseudomonas sp. YuFO8. Taxonomy (NCBI): domain Bacteria; kingdom Pseudomonadati; phylum Pseudomonadota; class Gammaproteobacteria; order Pseudomonadales; family Pseudomonadaceae; genus Pseudomonas; species Pseudomonas sp. YuFO8. The sequence continues at coordinate 35,733 of NZ_JAXDEQ010000020.1, forward strand.
CACGTTGTCACGCAGCACGACATTGAGGGACGTGAGGTTCCTCACCTGGTTGCTGCTGCCGAGCAAAGTGGTGTTCTGCATCAAGCCACCCTGGGCCAGGCGTTGTACGGTACTGCCCTGGTTGTTGTTGGCCACGATGTTCATTTGCACACCCGTACCGCTCGAGGAAACGCTGAGCGAGCCCGCCCCATTGGAACCTACCAGCGTCGAGCCCGCGGCCAGGGCCTGGCCTTGCGGTTGCATGGCTGGCGCCTGGTTGGCCTTGGAGACGTTGATATCAACGTTGTTATAGGCACTGTTGTTGTCGCCGGCAGCCCGCACGACCTGGGTGACGCCCTCGGTGCTGTTGAGGCCGGCGCCGCCCGTGACGGTGCCGGTGCCGGCGCTTTGGGTATGCGCCGAGCCATAGCCTTTTTCGTCGATCATCGTCACGTAGAACTGTGGCTTGATGGTCGATTGCTGAATTTGCATCGAGGACGTCGCGCCGATCACCTCACCGTTGGCATTTTGCCAGGTGCTGCTCATGGCGATGCCGAAACTGATGATCCGCCCCGGCATGACATAACGTCCGCGCAGGCTTGCCAGTTCCTGGTCATTCAGTTCAATGGGTTTCAACAGTTCCGCATGGGTCGGCAGGCTGGCGGCCAGGCAAACCACGGCCAGCCAGATTGGAGTCTTCATTGGATACTCCCGGAGCATCGTGCTCCATTGTTATTAGAAGAAGTCGCTTTGGATAAATCCGAAATCCATTAACTCAGCGTCCTGCACCGGGCTGAAGGCGTTGACGCGGTTCTTGGCGGTCAGAGGCAGCGGCGGGTCGAGCAACGCATTGGTTTTGTCGTAGCCCTGGCCGATGACGGCAAAGATGATGCCGTTCCAGCCTTTGGTGAACTCGTCGACTTTGTAGCGTTTATGACCGAGTACCGGATCGCCGATGTAGACCCAGCCTTTATGGACTCTTTGCATGACCACAAAATGTTTGTAGCCACGGACATCCATCAGTACCACCACCGGGATCTTGATCTCGTTCAGGGTTTCCGTCGCTACCCGATAGCCACGGGCCCGCATGCCGAGACTTTCCACGTAGCGCTTCATGTCGAGCATGGAAAAGCCCTGGACGCGGACAAGGTCCTGATCGGAGTGTGACAGCATGCCTTCGATGATCTGTTCTTCGTCCACGTCAAGCCAATAGGCCTGGCGCAAGATGGTCGCCAGCGCCGCGGCGCCGCAACTGAAGTCGGTTTTCTGTTGCACCAGGTCGGAAAATTTGCGTTCGCGTACGCTCTGGATCGGTTTGTACACCAACCCGCCACCCGGTAGTACGGACAGCGGCAGTTGTGCAGCCTCGACCACACTGGCCACGCAAAGCAAAATTGCCAAGGCGATAATACGCATGGTGGGGACGCCTTCTGGTTGGGTTGAAAAAGGCCCCCGGAAGGGGGCCTCCACAGACAGCATTAGAACGATTGGTTGGAGATGGCCAGCGAGTTGCTTTGTTGGTTGCCCACACCAGCAGCCACGTTGACACCCAGGTTGCCGCTGCCACCGTTCACCGAACCGCTCAGGGTTGCAGTGTTGGTCACAGGGTTGGCCCAGCCAGTTGGAGTCAGCACTTGATAAGAGTAGGTGTTGCTCAAATCATAAGAGCTGCTTTCACTGTAGCTTTTCGCTTTGTCGTACGCAGATTCGGCCGACTTGCTGCCCGATTTATCGTACGAGGACGCGGTCGATTTCTCGAACGAAGCATCGAACGCTTTCTCGAACGACGATTCGCGAGACTTGTCGTACGAAGACTCGGCCGAACGGTCGTACGAGGAGTCGCGCGAACGGTCGTACGAGGAGTCGCGGGTACGGTCGAACGAGGAATCGCGTGAACGGTCGAACGAGGAGTCGCGCGAACGGTCGTACGATCTGTCTACCGCTACGTCAAGGGTTGCATCAAGCGAAGCGTTGACCGATGCATCGGAACTGCTGCTGCGGGTGCGATCGCCAAAACCGAAGTTGACGGTAGTGGAGTTGGAAGACGCAGCTTCAGCGTCCAGCGTAGCGCCCAGGGAAGCAGTCAGAGAAGCGCTCGAAGAACCGCTGGCAGTGCTGCTGTTGGAACCGCTGGCAGTGCTGCTGTTGGTACCGCTGGCAGAGCTGCTGTTGGAACCGCTGGCAGAGCTGCTGTTGGAACCGCTGGCAGCGCTGCTGTTGGAACCGCTCGCAGCGCTGGCGGTAGAACCGCTCAGATCAATGCTAAGCGAACCGCTGGCATCAGAGCTTTTGGATCCGGCCGCGGCCCAGCTCGAAGAACTGCTTTGACTGCCGCTGGCTTCGAACGACTTGTCAAACGAGGCACTACCAGACCGCGTATTGGTAACGGTGATCGTATCAACACGGTAGGTCCGATCGGCAGTGTTGTTCACTGTCAGGCCAGGACCGCTTTGGTTGGCGGAGGCGGTGGCTCTTGCGCTACCCAGTGGAGCATTGGTATTGGCAATTGCCATGGTGTTTTTCTGTTGGTTCAGATCGCCACCAGCAATGTTGACACCCACGTTACCGCTGCTGCCGTCGGCGGATCCACTCATCACGGCAGAGTTGGTCACGCCAAAGTTGCTGACGCGGTTATTGTTGCTGATTTGCGTGACGTTCGCGGTGGCAGTGGCCGTGCCGAACACGAAGCTGTTATCGATCGCGGCGTTGTCGGAGGCTGCGTTGGCGATGGCGGCGGCGTTGTCTTGCTGGTTGCCGGAACCTGCCGCCACGTTGACGCCGACGTTACCGCTCGCGCCTGCGGCCGAACTGCTCATCTCGGCCGAGTTTTCTACCCCTTCATTCCAGATGCGGTTGCCGGTGCTGCTCTGTCTGTCCGTCGCATTGGCAGTCGCGCTGATGGGGACCATCCTTGCAGGAGGGGTTTGTTGTTGGCCACCATTGTTATGGTGGTTGCCACGCCTATCGTTTTGCCCAGCTTGTACAGCAACAGCCATGACCGCAGCAATTGCGAAAACCAGAGGCTTTAATGCCATCGAAGGTTTCATGGTGATTCTCCGTACTTATTTTAGGTTAAGTGTTGTTGTTACCTATTTGGGTCAATCCACGACCCGTACGCTCAGGGTGTTGGCCATTCGGTTTCCCACCCCGGCGCTCTGATTCAACTGAATCACCCCACGGCTACCGGTGAATGCCTGGTCACTGGTAGTGACCTGGCGATAGCCGGGTGCAGAGTCAGTTGGATCGGAGTTGTAGAGCAGCGTCACGTTCTGTTGCATGAGGACGCTGTCGTCGATACTTTGCGGCTGCTCACTGGTGCTTATGCGCAGCGCATTGGCTTGCTGGTTGCTGGCGCCCGCGCTCTGGTTGACGCCCAATGCGCCATTGCCATGGCTGAAGGAGTCGCCTTGAATACTGGCGTGGGCATCGATCCTGGGATCGACAATGGTGCGCAACCGTTGGCGAATATCCGTGGTCGCGCTGGCGTCACGGCCAATGGCGAAGGCCCTGGCGTTCGCCTGTTGCTGCAAGTCGCCGGCTGCCTGGTTGACCCCGACGTTGCCCTGGTACTGCGCGCCCGAATTGTCGATGGTGGCGTTATCAATGACGGGGGATTGGGCGAAGGTCGATGCACTGCAAAACATGGCGATCATCAGCAGCGTACGATTCATCTTAACGGTCTCCCGTTATGATTCTGAGGGCACCCAGGCCCTGCTGGACGTTGGAGTTGACCATATTGGCAATGCCGCTGCCGCCATTGCCCGAACGCCCGGCGGGTTGGTTGGAAAGCTGGTTCTGGGTGCTGATGTTGCCGCCCAGGTTGTTGGTGTTTTGCGTGACCAGGCGGGAGATGCCTGCACCACTGGCGACGCCGGCAAAGTCCCCGTCGCTCAACTCGTTGGTTTGAGCGAGGACCTGTTTGGACGGGTTGGCGTTGACAGTCGTGGGGTTGGGATCGGGAACGAGCGGCGGGATCGTTGCGTTGCGTACCTGGACATCGCGTTTGATGATGATGATGCCGTTGTCCGCCTGGACAGGCAGGCAAGCCATTGAACTCAGAGCGCATCCGACCAGCAGGAGACTATGGATGTTGTTATGAAATTTCCCCACGGCGGCAATTCCTTCTGTAAGTGGAACGCTGGCCCTTATCAGCGTTGCGAAGGAAGAGAGCAGAAGCTGTGCCGGTTTTTGCTTTTCTATTGAAAACAGTGGCTTGGCTTAAACTGTTGAGGTGGTGAAAAACACTTTGTAACGCCCCTGAGACAGAAGCACGCAAAAGTGCCGTCCTTGCTGGCGGCATTGCTCGCTGAGGGCGTTTAAGGCAGGTTGTATCAGTGGCTTAACATTTTCTGGTGAAAATGCTCGAACCGCTCTATCTCGCGGGTTCTCGCTGGGGAGGGTGTTTCAGGAATGGACATTTCCGGCAGGGCGTGGCCGTCTTGTCAGGCGTTGAGCAAGCGCGTTACAGCCTCGAATGCCGCGTCCTTGCGCTGTTGCCAGTCACCTTGGACTATCTGGTAAGGCTGGCGATGCAGGTCAAGCCACTGGCGGCTGGCCTGGAAAAACGCCTGGCGTTCTGCCAACTGCGGTTGGCAACGCTGCCCATCGTCGTGCCAGGCCACGGTTTCCGGGCTCAGCAGCAGATGCAGGTCGTAGTGCCGTACCTGCAATGCCTGCTCGATCCACACCGGGCAAGCGCCAAACAAGGTGCGGCTCCAAAGGATGTTGCTCAACAGATGCGTATCGAGAATCAACAGGGACGGCTGTTGGGCCCGTGCTTGATCTTCCCAAGACAGCTGGCCAAGTGCTATTGGTGTGATGTCTTCGTAGCAGGTTACTCGGGCTTCCTTTTCGATGAAATGCCGAACGTACTCGCCGACCAGTATGCCGCCGAAATTGGCGTGAATCTCGTTTGATAGCCAACTTTTGCCGCTCGATTCAGGTCCTGCCAAAACCAACACCTTCATAGGCACAATACCGGATCGCGGCGCCATGTGCGCCAGCCTTGAATGGCCAGCAGGGTGAACAGGCCATACAGGGCAGCCGTCAGGTACATCCCCTTATAAAGGAACAGGCCGACGAACACACAGTCCAGGACGATCCACAGCGGCCAGCACTGCAGGCGTTTTTGCGCCATCCACCATTGAGCCACCAGGCTGAAGGCCGTGAGGGCAGCATCGAGCCAGGGTTGCGCGGCATCGGTCCAGTGCGCCATGGCGGCGCCCAGCAACAGACTGCCCAGCGCGCCCAGGGCCAGCCCCGACGCCACCGCAGGTGCGTCCAGTCGGCTGACTTCGCGCCCGTGATGGGCCTGGCCCGCGCGGGTCCACTGCCACCAACCGTAAACTTGCAGCCCGGCATAGATCACTTGCAGCAGCATGTCGGAATACAGCTTGACCTCGTAAAAGATCCAGCTGTAGATCAGCACCATGACCAGGCCGATCGGCCAGCACCAGGGATTCTGTTTGACCGTCAACCAGACGGCAATGACGCCGAGGGTGGCGGCAAACAGTTCAAGCCCGGACATGCAGGTTCCTTGGAGAAATCGAAGAGGGGCGCGATTGTAACCGGATTATGGCCGAGAGGCTTGTAGCAGCGGGTGCCTTCGATGCCGACTGCACGGCAGCGTAAAGCGCACTTGTCTGCTAGGATTTCGTCCCGCACGCAAAAACCTGAAATCAAACTGATTTTTCACGAAACTCGCGACGTTTTTTGCGTAGGCTTGTGCGCGCGGGACTCAACGACGCTGATGACAGTAAACGGCTTTGAATAAATTAACGGGGCATGCGTCGACGCATGGCCTTTTGGGGGATTGATGGATCTTTGGACGGCCTTTCAGGCTTTGATTCTTGGCGTTGTAGAAGGGCTGACGGAGTTCTTGCCCATTTCCAGTACCGGGCACCAGATTATTGTCGCCGACTTGCTCGACTTCGGTGGCGAGCGGGCCATGGCGTTCAACATTATTATCCAGCTCGGCGCCATCCTGGCGGTGGTGTGGGAGTTTCGCCGCAAGATCTTCGACGTGGTCGTCGGCCTGCCGACGCAGCCAAGTGCCCGGCGCTTTACCGCCAACCTGCTGATTGCGTTCCTGCCGGCGGTGGTACTGGGGGTCATTTTCGCCGACCTGATTCACCACTACCTGTTCAACCCGATCACGGTGGCCACGGCCTTGGTGGTGGGCGGGGTCATCATGTTGTGGGCCGAAAAGCGTCAGCACGAAGTGCATGCCGAAAGCGTCGATGACATGACCTGGAAAGACGCCCTGAAAGTCGGCCTGGCCCAGTGCCTGGCGATGATTCCGGGTACCTCGCGCTCCGGCTCGACGATCATCGGCGGCCTGTTGTTCGGCCTGTCGCGCAAGACCGCTACCGAGTTTTCCTTCTTCCTGGCCATGCCGACCATGGTCGGCGCGGCGGTGTACTCGGGCTACAAGTACCGCGACCTGTTCGTGCCGTCTGACTTCCCGGTGTTTGCGGTCGGCTTCGTCACTGCGTTCATTTTCGCGATGATTGCGGTCAGGGGCTTGCTCAAGTTCATCGCCAGCCACAGCTATGCGGCGTTTGCCTGGTACCGCATTGCATTCGGCTTGCTGATCCTGGCGACCTGGCAGTTCGGTTGGGTCGACTGGACCGCCGCCAAGCCATGAACGATACCCGCGCGCGCAACGACGCAGGACGCCAATCCGGGGCAGGCATCCGCCATCTGCGCCTGAAACTGCTGGTGTTGGCGATGTTGTGCGCGCTGCCGCTGTTCGGTTCGATGTCGTTATGGCTGCAGGGGGTTTCGCTGATTCCCATGGCGGCCTACGGCATCGTCAGCGGGCTGGCGTTCCTGCTGTACTGGAGCGACAAGCGCAAGGCGCGCGCCGATCAAAGGCGTATCCCGGAAAACGTCCTGCATGCGCTGGAGTTCGCTGGCGGCTGGCCGGGCGCCTTGCTCGCGCAGCAAGTGTTTCGACACAAGACGCGCAAGCTGTCCTTTCAAGGGGTGTTCTGGATCATCGTGCTGCTGCACCAGGTGTTCTGGATCGACCGGCTGTTCCTCGGCGCGCAGCTGTTCTCACTGTTCTGATCAGAGCAACAGCCCGACCTGGGTGCGCTTGGGCAACTTACTGACGACAAGCTGATGGGAGCGCCGTAGCAAGCCTTGCAGTTCCTCGGCGCCGAGCGGGTAGGGCGTGGCCATGATGATCCATTGGGCCCGCGCAAGATAGGGCGCCGGGTGAATGCCCGGGCGGTCGCAATGACCGAGAAACAGGTCCTTGTCGACCTTGAACGCCAGGGAGTCGCCGCGCAGGTTCTGCAAGGCGAACATCTTGGTACCGGCAATCGAAAACACCCGCACGCCACCCCATTTGTAGTCTTCCCGCGCACCCGGCAATGCCAGGCAGAAAGCCGCCACGTCGGCCTCGTTCATGCGTCCTGCCTTCATATCAAACGGTCCCCACAGGCATTGAAGGTTTCGATCAGATGGTCGAGCCAGGCACGCACGGCCGGCATCACCCCGCGTCGGTGAGGGTAGACCGCCTGCAACCAGCCCCCGGGCAACGACCACTCGGGCAGTAACTGTACCAGTGAGCCATTGGCCAGTTCCTGCTCGCAATACATCATAGGCAACGTGGTGAACCCCTGGCCGGCGAGGGTGCAGGTCTTCCGCACGATGAAGTCGTCGATGCCCAATCGCGCTTCAAGGGCCAGCTCGTGTTTCTTGCCCTGGCGATCGACCAGGCCAATGTGCACCAGGCGATCGGGCTCGAGGGCGCCGAGCACCGGCAGGTTCTTCAGGTCATCGGGGTGATTGATGTCCAGTCCCTGGAGAAACGCGGGGCTGGCGACCATCAGCATCTGCGCCTGACGCAGGCGGCGGGTGACCAGCAGCGGATCTTCATCACCCGGCTCGCGTACGCGCAACGCGACGTCCACGCCTTCGGTCACCAGGTCGACGCGCCGATTGACCAGCATCACCTCCAGCTGTACCTGGGGATATTTCTCCAGGAAGTTGCTGATCACCCTCGGAAGCATTTCATGGGCCAGGCCGACCGGGGAAGAAACCCGCAAGCGTCCGCGCGGTTCACTGGACATGCTGGCCACGGCTTCGTCAGCCATTTCCGCTTCCAGCAGCATTGCCTGGCAGTGGCGCAGATAACGTTCGCCGACGGCGGTGAGTTTCAGCTGGCGGGTGGTGCGTTGCAGAAGCCGCGCACCCAGGCGCTCCTCAAGTTCAGCAATGCGCCGTGACAGTCGCGACTTGGGAATCCCCAGCAAACGGCCGGCGGCCGCGAAGCCACCGGCCTCCACGACTTTGGCGAAGTAATAGAGGTCGTTCAGGTCTTGCATGGCACTTTCTCGATCGTTCTATCAGTGGGACAAACTATCGCATTGTTGCAGTCTAATCAGCTATTGGTTTCGTCTGTAGGATTGTTTCCATCAGATCGCCCTGGCGGCGATCCTCACTTGGAGATCCCACATGAAACTGCTGCATATCGATTCGAGCATTCTTGGTGACAACTCGGCTTCCCGTCTGCTGAGCGGCGAAGTCGTCAAAGCCTGGCAAGCCGCCGAGCCGTCCGCCGTAGTGACCTACCGCGACCTGGCTGCCGACGCCATCAGCCACTTTTCCGGGGCCACCCTGGTTGCAGCAGGTACCGCCGCTGAACTGCGCAACGCCGCCCAACAGCACGAAGCCGAGCTGAGCGCCTCGACCCTGGCCGAGTTCCTCGCCGCCGATGCCGTGGTGATTGCCGCGCCGATGTACAACTTCACCATCCCGACCCAATTGAAAGCCTGGATCGACCGCATCGCCGTTGCCGGCCAGACATTCCGCTACACCGAAGCCGGCCCTGAAGGCTTGTGCGGTGGCAAGAAAGTCGTGATCGTTTCGACTTCCGGTGGCCTGCACGCCGGCCAGGCAACCGGTGTTGCCCACGAAGACTACCTGAAGGTCCTGTTCGGTTTCATCGGCATTACCGACATCGAATTCGTCCGTGCCCACGGCCTGGCTTACGGTGACGAAGTGCGTGGCAAAGCCATGAACGACGCCCAGGCGCAAATCAGCGAGCAGCTGTTCGCCGCCGCGTAAGGCTTGCGTAAACACCCATTGCCGCTGCAGGCAATTCCCAAAAAACTCTGTATTCTGATCACGCAAGTGGCAGATGCGGAGTTTTTTGTTTCTGGCTGTTGCAAGTTGTGGCCTGAGTTATGCAGTCGAGGCTTAACGTCTCTGATCCGGTAACAAGGTGGGGCATCCCATGGTGCGTCTTTGTGCAGCTTTACTGATCTGTCTGCTCGCCAGCCTGAATTCAGTGCACGCCGCGCCTGCGCCGCATCCTCACTGGAGCGTCGGTTATCACGAACTGAGCTTTCTCGACCCGCTCGACTTGCAACCGATGCGTGCCATTGCCTTTTATCCTTCGAGCGCCAAGGAACATTCCAGCCTGCTTGAGGGGTACAACGTCGAAGCCGGCGAAGACACCAAAGTCGCTATCGGCCGGTTTCCGATGCTGCTGCTGTCCCATGGCAACACCGGCACGCCGCTGGCCCTGCACGACCTGGCCACGTCCCTGGCCCGCAAGGGTTTTGTGGTGGTGGCGGTGATTCATCCGGGCGACAACTCCAAGGATCACAGCCGCCTCGGCACCTTGAGCAACCTGTACGGACGGCCGATCCAGATTTCCGAAGCCATTACCGCGACGCTGGGCGATCCCATGCTCGCACCCTTCGTCAATGCCGAGCAGGTCGGGGTAATCGGTTACTCGGCAGGCGGCGAAACGGCGTTGATACTGTCCGGCGCGACCCCGGACCTGGATCGTCTGCGCCGTTACTGCCAGGAGCGCCCGGACGACCGTGATGCCTGCAATACCCAGGGTGAACTGATCGTCGACCGCGACGATTTGCAGCCGGTGGCCGACCCACGGGTCCATGCACTGTTGCTGATGGCGCCGCTGAGCCTGAAGTTCGGCCGTCATACCCTGGCCGATGTGCATGTTCCGGTACTGCTTTATAGCGGCGATGGCGACAAGCTGGTGGCGCCCGACAAGAACGCCGCGGCACTGGCGCGCAAGCTGCCCGTCGCCCCGGACTTCAAGCTGCTCGCCGGGGCCGGGCATTTCGTGTTCATGGCGCCGTGCAATGACGAACAGATTGTGATCATGCCGGCCCTGTGTACCGATGCAGAGGGCGTCGATCGCGCGGACATTCACCGTAGCCTGATCTCGGAAGCCGGGCGTTTCTTCTCGCGCACCCTAGGCAAACCGACGCGGGCGGGGATGCAGACCGCTGATCAGTAATCAGGTCGTTGCACGGTGCTTGAGCAAAAGGGTCAAGCCCAGCGCACACACCGACAACAACGCCGCACTGAAGAAGATCCACGCGTACCCCAGGTTCAACGCCACTGCGCCCATCAACGGCCCGGCAATCGCCAGCGCCAGGTCGAAAAACACCGCATAAGCGCTCAGGCCGGCGCCTCGGCTGGAGTTGGGCACCTGCTTGATCGCCTCGACGCCCAGGGCCGGATACACCAGCGACAAACCGAAACCGGTCAGGCCGGCACCGATCAAGGCATAGCCGGTCGAAGGCGCCAGCCACAACAGCACCAGGCCGACGGTCTCGATGGACATGCAGGCAACGGCCGAGGTGAAACCGCCAAAACGGCTGATGCTGGAAATGAAACACAGCCGCGCCAGGATGAAGCACACCCCGAACACCGTCAGGCAGTACGCCGCGCCGCTCCAGCCCCGGTTGACGTAATACAGGGTGATGAAGGTGGTGAGGGTGCCGTAGCCGATCGAGGCCAGGCTCAGGCTTGCACCGAATGGCGCAATCCGTCCGAACACCGCCCAGAACGGCAGCCGCTCACCGCGTACCACTGGCACCGACGGTTTGTTGCGAATCAGCAGCAAAGCCAACAGGGCCAGCACCGACAGGGTGATACCCAGGCTGGCAAACCCCAGCTGCCCGACCATCACCACCCCCAGCGGCGCCCCGATGGCAATGGCACCATAGGAGGCGATGCCGTTCCACGAGATCGAGCGCGCGGTATGTTCGGCGCCTACCTGGCCCATGCACCAACTGATCGTGCCGACCCCGATCAGCCCTTGGGCGATGCCCAGCAACAAGCGTCCGGCGATCAGGATCAACAGGCTGATCAATGGAAAGCTTTGCAGCAAGGTCGACAACAAGGTCAGCCCGCCACTCAAGACGATCCCCGTCAGGCCGTAGATGATGGCGCGCTTGGTCCCGACACTGTCGGACATGCGCCCGGCCATGGGCCGGCTGAGCAGGGTGGCCAGGTATTGCGAGCCAATGGTCAACCCGGCGATAACGGCACTGAACCCGAGCTGCTCATGGACATACCCCGGCAACACCGCAATCGGCAGGCCGATGCAGATGAAGGCGATGAATGTATAGAAAACGATGGAAACGATCTGCAGGGTGATCGCCATGGAGCTTTGTGGTGGCTGTTCTTGCGCAGACATGAGGGCTCGTTCGCGGGCGGCGGAGGGAGAACTGCATGATGGCGCGGCTGTGGGATAAAAGGAAGCAGGCTAACTAATTATCGCTGTTCTTGAAGGCCTCTTCGCGAGCAAGCCCGCTCCCACATTTGGAATGCATTCCCCCTGTGGGAGCGGGCTTGCTCGCGATGGTCTCGACACCACAGAAAATCATGAGTCTGAATACAAAAAGCCCCGTCACAAAGGACAGGGCTTTAACTTGCAGCTTGCAGCTAGAAACTAATAGCTGCTTTTAGAACACCACACCCTGGCTACGCAGGTAATCGTCATAGGTACCGCTGAAGTCGGTCACGCCGTTCGGGCTCAACTCGATGATGCGGGTGGCCAGGGACGACACGAACTCACGGTCGTGGCTGACGAAGATCAGCGTGCCCGGGTAGTTTTCCAGCGCCAGGTTCAGCGCTTCGATGGATTCCATGTCCAGGTGGTTGGTCGGTTCGTCCATGATCAGCACGTTCGGCTTTTGCAGGATCAGTTTGCCGAACAGCATGCGACCTTGCTCACCACCGGAGATGACCTTGACCGACTTGAGGATCTCGTCGTTGGAGAACAGCATGCGACCCAAAGTACCGCGAATCATCTGCTCGCCCTGGGTCCACTGACCCATCCAGTCGAACAGAGTCACGTCGTCTTCGAAGTCGTGCGCGTGATCCTGAGCGTAGTAGCCCAGCTCAGCGGCGTCGGTCCACTTGACGCTACCGGCATCCGGGGTCAGTTCGTTGACCAGGGTGCGCAGCAGGGTGGTCTTGCCGATACCGTTCGGGCCGATGATCGCCACGCGTTCGCCGGCTTCAACCTGGAAGCTGAAGTCCTTGAACAGTGGCTTGCCGTCGAAGCCTTTGGCCATGCGCTCGACGATGACCGCCTGGCGGTGCAGCTTCTTGTTTTGCTCGAAACGGATGAACGGGCTCACGCGGCTCGAAGGCTTGACCTCGGCCAGCTGGATCTTGTCGATCGCCTTGGCGCGGGAAGTGGCCTGCTTGGCTTTCGAGGCGTTGGCCGAGAAGCGGCTGACGAACGATTGCAGTTCCGAAATCTGCGCTTTCTTCTTGGCGTTGTCCGACAGCAGTTGCTCGCGAGACTGGGTCGCCACGGTCATGTACTCGTCGTAGTTGCCCGGGAACAGGCGCAGCTCGCCGTAATCCAGGTCAGCCATGTGGGTGCATACGCTGTTCAGGAAGTGACGGTCGTGAGAGATGATGATCATCAAGCTGGAACGCTGGGTCAGAACGTTTTCCAGCCAGCGGATGGTGTTGATATCCAGGTGGTTGGTCGGTTCGTCGAGCAACAGCACTTCCGGATCGGAGAACAGCGCCTGAGCCAGCAATACGCGCAGTTTCCAGCCTGGGGAAACTTCGCTCATCGGGCCGAAATGCTGCTCGATGCCGATACCCAGGCCCAGCAACAGTTCGCCAGCACGGGACTCCGCGGTGTAACCGTCCATTTCGGCGAATTCGGTTTCCAGCTCGGCCACGGCCATGCCGTCTTCTTCGGTCATTTCCGGCAGCGAGTAGATGCGATCGCGCTCGGCCTTGACCTTCCACAGCTCTTCGTGACCCATGATCACGGTGTCGATTACGGTGAATTCTTCGTAGGCGAACTGGTCCTGGCGCAATTTACCCAGGCGCACGTTCGGTTCCAGCATGACCTGGCCGCCGGACGGATCAAGGTCGCTACCGAGGATTTTCATGAAGGTCGACTTGCCGCAACCGTTGGCGCCGATCAGGCCGTAGCGGTTGCCCGCGCCGAATTTGACCGACACGTTTTCGAATAGCGGCTTGGCGCCGAACTGCATCGTGATGTTAGCTGTAGAAATCAAAGGTTTTTCCTGCGAAGCATTCAGAGTAGCTAGGGTTGCGGCAGTACCGAATCAGTACCCGTTTCCGTCATTCGGATCACGGGAAATGCATCCCGGTCAGAAGCGGAAGATCCATCTGGCAATAAGTGGACAGCAGCATATGGAGCGCTTGGCCCGAGTCGAAGTGCGCTGAGGCCGGGATCGTTCCCGTCATCAACCAAGGGGGGCGCGTAAAGTTTGGCGGCGATTGTACTGGTCTGGCTCTTTAAACGATAGGGCAATAAGGCCGCACCGACGCATTGCCGGTATCAACGGACAGATTTTCACATTTGAAAGCTAACAATTGGTTACAGACGATGGCTAAAATGCCGTCTTTCACTTGATGCCGAACGTCGGCATCGGCTCAAGGACGGGTCATCGGGCCCGCTGTTTGGTTTTCAGACGCTGCACAAGCCCCACAGGCCGTTGGCCGCCAGGGGGCGCAGTTTGTTCACCTCTGACGTGTGACGATTTCCGTGAAGCTCATCATTGCCGCTGTGTACCTTGTTTCCATCGCCTATGTCCACCTGCGCGGTCGCGTGCGCCACAAACTGGGCCGTCAACTGAGCGACCACTCGACGTTCCTGGCGCCGATCAATTGCTTCCTTTATCTGTTCTCGAAGATCCCCAACAGGCCGTTTCTCAACCCGGCGGATTTTCCCGACCTGACGCCGCTGCAGACCCACTGGGAAGAAATTCGCGCCGAAGGCCAGAATTTGCTGAAGGCGGGGGAAATCAAGCGCTCCAACGATTACGACGACGTTGGTTTCAACTCCTTCTTCAAGACCGGATGGAAGCGCTTCTACCTCAAGTGGTACGGCGACAGCCACCCGTCGGCGATGAAACTCTGCCCGCGCACCACCGAACTGGTGCAGGGCATCGGCTCGATCAAGGCGGCGATGTTCGCCGAGTTGCCGCCGGGGTCGAAACTGGTTCGCCATCGCGATCCGTATGCCGGTTCCTATCGTTACCACCTGGGCCTGGAAACGCCCAATGATGCCGGTTGCTACATCAATGTCGATGGCGAGAACTATCACTGGCGCGATGGTGAGGCGGTGATGTTCGACGAGACCTTTATTCATTACGCGGAAAACACCACCGGGCAGAACCGCATCATCCTGTTCTGCGACGTCGAACGCCCGATGAAATACCGCTGGGCGGCGGCGTTCAATGGCTGGTTCAGCCGCAATGTCATGTCGGCTGCCGGTGCGCCGAACGAGGCGGGGGACAAGACGGGTGGGATCAACCGGCTGTTTGGCAAGATCTACAAGGTTCGCCTGCATGGCAAGGCGTTGAAGAAGCGCAATCGCAAGCTGTATTACCTGCAGAAGTGGGCGTTTTTTGGTGGGTTGCTGGCGATTTTTGTTGTGATCTGAGGACGCCTTCGCTGACAAGCCCGCTCCTACAGAGATTGGCGGTGCACGCAAAACCTGTAGGAGCGGGCTTGCTCGCGAAGAGGCAGGAACATCCAACACATCACTTGCTGACTTTCTTCCTCGCCGCCGGCTTGGTAGTCGACTTGGGCTTGGCAGGCGCCTTGGCCGCCCCCTTGCCCCCCAGGCTTCGCTTGAGCAACTCGGTCAAATCAATCACATCCGCCGTCTTGCGCTCCTCTTCGCCCGTGGCCGTTTCAACATCCTCGATCTTGCCTTCATGGGCTTTCTTGTCCACCAGGGCCATGATCTTGTCTTCGAATTCGTCCCGGTAATCCTCCGGCGACCACTCGACACTCATGTCCTGCACCAGGCGCTTGGCCATGTCCAGTTCGCCCTTGGCCAGCTCGGCCTTTGTCACATCGGGGCCCAATGCCAGTTCGTCCAGGCTGCGAACCTCCGCCGGCCAGCGCAGTTTGATCAGGACCATGGCCTTTTCCAGCGGCATCAAGGCCGCCAGGTACTGGCGGGTATGCAGCACCACGCGGGCGAGCGCGACTTTGTTGGTCTTGGTCAGGGTTTCGCGTAACAGGGCGTAGACTTTGCCTCCGCGTTTGTCCGGTGCCAGATAATAGGGCGTGTCGATGTTCTGCAGCGGGATCTGCTCGGCGTCGACAAAGGCAAAGATATCGATGGTCTGGGTCGACAGGGGATGCGCCGAGCGAATTTCTTCTTCGCTGAGCACCACGTATCGGCCTTTTTCGTACTGCACGCCTTTGACGATGTGCTCCTTGGTGACTTCCTTGCCGGTGACCTTGTTGACGCGCTTATAGCCCACCGGGTCCATGCTGCGGCTGTCTAGCCAGTCGAAATCCACCCCTTGGGAGGACGTCGCCGAGACCAGCGCCACAGGAATATGCACCAGCCCGAAACTGATCGCGCCTTTCCAGATTGCCCGTGCCATGGTCGTCTTCCCGAAAGTGATGATCAGGTGACCTTGGGCTCTGCGCAAAAGTTTCAGCGGCCTGCGGCCCGGTCCTGGCCGCGCATCAACTTCGTGTTACATCTTGCCGGCAAGGTTTGTGTTAACAAATCCGAACCCCAGGCGTAGCGTGCTATCGAAGACTGTATTCACGCACAGGTCGAGAGGCATCCCATGAATCGATACGTACCTGGCCTTATCGTGCTGGCATTGAGCGGCGTACTCGGTCATGCGGCACAGGCCGACGTCGCTTCGCCCGGCGCTCCGTTGCAGGTGGCGCAAAACCTTCCGGGCAGCACCAACAATAATCCCTACAACAGCCCGATCCGCCGGGCCAATCCAAACAGCATGCAGGGCACGCAACCCAATGCCCCTGCCATCCATGGGCCGAATACCGTGCCGGTGCCACGTCCGCCCACCCTCGACAACGGTGGCATCGGCAATCGCTACCCCCAAGGCTCGGCCCCCACCAGTGCCCCGAAGTTCATCCCCAATCCACCTCCCCGCAGCCCTTGAAAGAGAGGCAGCTGCCTGTATCCCATGACAAAAGGAATCGTGCATGTTGCGTAAAACCCTCCTGGCCACTTTCTGCGCCAGCACCTTGTTCGCCGTCAGCGTGCCTGTTCTGGCAGCGACTGACCGGGACATGCAAAGCGAGCAGGGCACCCTTGAGCTCACGCCGATCGCGACCGGACTTGAGCATCCCTGGTCATTGGCCTTTCTGCCTGATCGCCAGGGCATGCTGGTCACCGAACGTCCGGGCAACCTGCGCGTGGTAACGGCCGAGGGCAAATTGTCGGCGCCACTCAATGGCGTGCCCAAGGTCTGGGCCAAGGGGCAGGGCGGCTTGCTGGATGTGGCGCTGTCACCCGACTTCAAGCAAGACCGGATGATCTACCTGTCCTATGCCGAAGGTGGCGGTCAGGGTGACAAGGCCGGTACCGCGGTCGGTCGCGGACGGTTGTCCGAAGACCTGACGACGCTGAAGGATTTCCGGGTGATCTTCCGCCAGGAGCCCAAGCTCTCGGTCGGCAACCATTTTGGTTCGCGGCTGGTGTTCGACCGGGATGGCTATCTGTTCATTACCCTGGGGGAAAACAACGACCGGCCCACCGCTCAGGACCTCGACAAGTTGCAGGGCAAGGTCGTCAGGATCTATCCGGACGGCAAGGTGCCCGAGGACAACCCCTTTGTCGGACAAGCCGGCGTGCGCCCGGAAATATGGGCCTACGGCGTGCGTAACCCGCAAGGGGCGGCGCTCAACCCCTGGACCGGCACGCTCTGGGAAAACGAACACGGTCCGCAGGGCGGTGATGAGGTCAACATCATCGAGCGCGGCAAGAACTACGGCTGGCCGCTGGCCACCCACGGCATCAATTACTCGGGTCAGCCAATCCCGGAAGCCAACGGCAAGATCGCCGAAGGCACCGTCGGGCCGCACCATGTCTGGGAAAAATCCCCTGGCCTGAGCGGCCTGGCCTTCTACGACGGCGACCGTTTCAAGGCCTGGCGGCACAACGCGTTCATTGGCGCGCTGGTCACCCGGGAGCTGATTCGCCTGCAGTTCGACGGCGACAAGGTGGTTCACGAAGAGCGCTTGCTGGGCGAACTCGACAAGCGCATCCGTGATGTCCGACAGGGCCCGGATGGATATTTGTATGTACTGACCGATGAAGAGGATGGTGGGCTGTACAGGGTGGGATTGAAGTAAAGGCCTGGCTCCCACATTCGACCGAGATCAAGTGTGGGAGCGAGCTTGCTCGCGATGGCTATCTTGAAATCGAACCATTGACTTGCCACCCACGCCCGGATATTTTCCGGACATGACTTCCACCGTATTGCGCTGCCAGCCAAGCATTATTACCGCCATTCCTCATTTGGCGGGCTAGCTCACGACTGCAGCACCCAACCCGCCCTTGAGGCGGGTTTTCATTTTCTGTCTCGGGGCTCTGATCAATGTCAGGAGACGATCATGACCAGTGTGCCCGCCCAACAAACCCTGCTTGAGCATTACGTCAAGAAAATCCTTGCCGCGCCGGTCTATGAACTGGCGGTGCGCACTCCCTTGCAACCAGCTCCGGCGTTGTCCGCAGCCTTGGGCAATCAGATCCTGCTTAAACGCGAAGATTTGCAACCGACCTTTTCCTTCAAGATCCGGGGTGCCTACAACAAGCTCGTACAATTGAGTGCTGAGCAACAGGCGCGGGGCGTGGTGACGGCTTCGGCAGGCAATCACGCCCAGGGGGTGGCGTTGGCGGCGCGTGAGCTGGGGATCGAAGCGACAATTGTGATGCCCGCGACGACACCGGAATTGAAGGTGCTCGGAGTGAGCAGTCGTGGCGCACAGGCGTTGTTGCACGGCGAGAGTTTTCCGTTTGCCCTGGCCTATGCGCTGGATCTGGCGGAAAAAACCGGCAAGACCTTTGTTTCGCCCTTCGACGACCCTGATGTGATTGCGGGGCAGGGCACCGTGGCCATGGAGATCCTGCGCCAGCACCAGGGCCCGCTGGATGCGATTTTTGTACCGGTGGGTGGTGGCGGTCTGATCGCCGGCATCGCGGCGTACATCAAATACCTGCGGCCAGAAGTGCGCATCATCGGCGTCGAGTCGGAGCATTCCGCTTGCTTGAAAGCGGCGCTGGAGGCCGATCAACGTGTCGTCCTGCCTCACGTCGGCACTTTCGCCGATGGGGTGGCAGTGGCCCAGATCGGTGCTCATGGATTCGAAGTGTGCCGGTTTTGCGTCGATGAGGTGCTGACGGTCAGCAACGATGAGCTCTGCGCTGCAATCAAGAATATCTATGACGATACCCGCTCGATCGCCGAACCTTCCGGTGCGTTGGCGGTGGCTGGCATCAAGAAGTACGTGGCGAGAAGCAATACCCGTGGCCAGACGTTCATCGCCATCGAGTCGGGTGCCAATATCAATTTCGACAGTTTGCGCCATGTCGCCGAGCGTGCCGCGTTGTGCGACACGCTCGCTTGATGCATGTAAGGCCTACTCCGCGACGGCTTTATCGACCTTGCTGGAGGCTGACCAGACCCGGTAGCGCACCTCGATGTCCTTGGGGACGTAGAGCACGATCGGCAGCTTGCTGTTGTAGCGCAGCATGAAACCGTCGCCGACCACCGGCACGAACGCCTGCGTGCTCTTGCCATCGGGGCAGGCCATCAGGGTGCTCATCGGGCCGATGACTTTGTCCAGGCGATAGAACGGATAGCCCCAGCCTTCGAGGTTCTTTTCTTCGAGAATGCCGCCCAGGCGCTGGCGATTGCAGTCGACTGCCAGGGTCTTGCCGGCAAGGATCTCGACCTGGAAATCGTCTTCACGGGTTTGTGGCGTGAGGTGGATGACCTGGCGGGTGAAACCGCTGTCCGGTTTCGGGAAGGGCGCGACGTCTTCGAGTTTTGCCCCGTGGACGATGCCGGACAGCGTGACGGCAATCAGCCCGACGGTGGTACTGATGGTCGATGAACCCATGATGCCTCCTTGCGAATGTGTGGGGTGAGCGGATACTGGATCGGCTGGCGGCCATTCTCGACGGCGCCGGCGGTCAATGCAAATCCTTCGCCCAGCGTGCAAATTGCAGGGCCGGCACAAGCCGTTTTTTGCAGATTGCACGACCATTTTTACGAGACCTTACAATAAGCCCTTGATTTACCGATGAGCTGCACAGCGAAATTCAGGGCATGTTTTATGCTGTAGCTGTTCTCAAGCTGACCGGGATTCCATATGAGTCAGCGTCGATAGTTAATTGGCAGTCTCACAACGGAGAGGGTCGCCATGTTTCTTTCTGCCTTGGAACTTCGCAATATCATTGAAAGCAGTTTTCTACCAAAACGCTGTCAATGCACGCTGTCGCCGGACTTGTCCATGACTGTAAAAGTGTTTGCCGATGGTGAAACCGATCAACTCGATCTTCTGAAAACCGGTATCGACGCCCAGCAACTCAATGGCTGTCGGGAAATAAACGAACTGATCGCCGTTCTGCGTTCCGATCTCCAAAACCATTACACGGAACCCGGGCATAGCCAGGGCATGCGCAAAGCACTTTAAGCAGTTGTTTCAAATTCTGCCGATTCGCGCCGGGTCTGGAAAAACGCCAGGCCCAGCGCCAGTTCAACCCCGACTGCCAGCAGGATGCCCGGTCCGGCATGGCCATTGAGCCATTCGCCGAAACCCAGTATCGCCAGCCCCCAGCAGCCCACCACAAAGCCAATGGCCAATGCCTGGCGAGACGCGGAGGGCGCCTGGTTGCGCACCAGATAGAACATCACCCCCAACGCTGCGAACAGTACTGCTATGCGTCGTGCAATGAGGCCTGCGGTCGGCGAGTATTCAATATCCCAAGTGGCCAGCAGCCACTCGGGCATGACGCCCCAGGCCAGTGCCAGCAGCAAACACAAAGCGGCGGTTGATGTCGATAACGTACGAAACGACAACTGCATGGCGAATCCTTGCGGCAGTGAGGAAGCGCCTGAGCATAGCGCCTGAAATTCCCCACGAGTACCGCAAGGCGTTAAATCAGAATTTTCCTTCAGTTCTGATAACTGCAAGCGTCAGACAGTTTTCGGTAGGCGACTTCTGCAGGCTGGCCCGATTGTGAGTCGATGTACTTCATCGTCGCCGTAATCACTTCGCAGTCCAGGGTTGTGGGTTCGCTCAGCGCAATCACTTTGCCCACGTGCAACGGCATGCCGTAGTGATAGGAGGGCACGTTTTGTGTGGCGGGGTCATTGGCCTGGGCAATGCCGGTCGATGCGGCACAGACAAGGGCGATTGAAACGAGCAGGGCGCGCGATTTCATGGGGTGATCTCCAGTGCAGGTGCAAGTGAGCTCGACGTATCGTCGAGCCTGCCGCACTGGGCGTCAGAGGACTCTGAGGGCGTGCGGTCCAGTAGAGTGTTGGACTGCGCGATTAAGCATTGGTTAAAGCCAGTTGAATGCCGCCTGTCGTCAAACCACTACCGTTCGGCGAAAAACAATACGGTCACTTTTCAGACTAAAGTCGTCTGCAGCAAGAAAAAGCGTTCTGCCATCATTGTCGTTCACCCCGCGTTTCACTTCAGCCCGGTCTGTTACCTGACCGGATGAAGGCTATTTCTGGCTGATTGCGCCCTGGCGCAAACGCTGCATTGTTGGAGCTTTTTAATGCGTCCCCCCTTTACGTTCATCTTCGTGCGCCAGTCATTCGGCTTCGGCGCCCTGGTGCTGTGCGCCGGTTTTACCGGGCCGGCCCAGGCGAGCGGCTTTATCGACGACACCACGGCGAACATCGAATCACGCACGGTGTATTTCAACCGCGACTTCCGTGACGGCCACACCTCCAACGAGCAGGGCGCGTCCAAACGCGAAGAGTCGGCCCAGGGTTTCATTCTCAATCTGCAATCGGGGTTCACCGAAGGCACACTGGGTCTTGGTGTCGATGCATTGGGCATGGCGGGGTTCAAGCTCGACTCCAGTCCCGACAGCAGTAACAGCGGCCTGCTGCCGTCCAGCGGCAGTAACCCGCGGGGTTCGGCGGACGAATACACCAAGCTCGGCCTGACCGCCAAGGTGCGCGTGTCGCAGAGCATACTGAAGTACGGCGCGCTGCTGCCGGATGTGCCGCTGCTCAAGTACAACGATGGCCGCCTGCTGCCGACGATGTTCAATGGCGCGATGCTCACGTCCAGGGAAGTGAAGGACCTGAATGTCATGGCCGCGCGCCTGGACAAGTACACCGCCCGGGACTCCACTGATTCCCAGGACATTCGCGTGCACTGCAAGAACAAGCGTTATGCCTGCAACATCACCGCCGATCATTTCGACATGTACGGCTTCGACTACAAGATCAACGATCGGCTGACGGGGCAGTACCACTATGCCGAACTGGAAGACATCTACCGACAGCATTTCCTCGGCTTGCTGGCCAACCAGCCGCTGGCTGGCGGCGTGCTCAAGGCCGATCTGCGTTTGCTCAAGAGTGCCGACAGCGGAGAGGCCCGCGCCGGTTCCATCGACAACCGCGCCCTGAGCACCTTGCTCGCCTACGCCATCAGCGGCCATACGTTCAGCGCTGGCTGGCAGCGCATGAACGGCGATAACTCGATGCCGTACCTGGATGGCAGCAATCCGTACCTGGTCAACTACGTGCAGGTCAACGACTTCGCCGCGGCGCAGGAACGCTCGTGGCAGTTGCGCTACGACTATGACTTCAAGGCCATCGGCCTCAACGGCCTGACGTTCCTGACCCGCTATGTCAACGGAGATCACATCAAGGTGCCGGGTAGCGATCAGGAAGGCAAGGAGTGGGAGCGCGACAGCGAGCTCAAGTATGTGGTGCAGGGCGGGACGTTCAAGGATGTCAGCCTGCGGTTGCGCAATGCGACCTATCGCAGCAATTACGCGCAGTACGCCCGGGATGTGGACGAGACGCGGTTGATCGTCAGCTACAACTTCTCGGCGTTGTGACCTTGAGTTTGGCGGTGTGAGGTATACCGCTTTCGCGAGCAAGCCCGCTCCCACACTGGATCGGTGTTGAACACAAAATTCGTGTCCACCGATATCCAATGTGGGAGCGGGCTTGCTCGCGAAGGGGCCGTCACATTCAATGCAAATCCAGCTGATGCCGATATGGCAAATCCGGCCCGGTCTTGCTGCATGTCAATGCCGCCGCCTGCACCGCAAACCTCAGCATCGCCTCGATCTGCTGGCGACTCAATTGCCGCACCCCCTCGACCGAGTCCAGCCGCTGCTCGGTCAACCAGGCAATCAACGCGGCCTGGAAGGTATCGCCGGCACCCACGGTGTCGGCAATCTTCACGGCACAGGCCGGCACCGACCACGAACCGTGGACCCGACTGAACACCGTCGCACCTTCGCCACCACGGGTGAGGAACACCAGTTGGCAGCGGTGTTGCAACCAGCCCTCGATCACCTGCGCCGGGTCCTGTTCGGGGTACAGCAGGCTCAGGTCCTCATCGCTGACCTTGATCAGGTCGGCATGTTCGACCAGGGTGGCCACCCGCGAACGCCACAGCTCGATGTTCGGCTCAGGGTTGAGCCGCACGTTCGGATCAAGGCTGATCAGGCGCTTGCCGCTTTCCCGGCGTACCAGCTCCAGCAGCGTGTCGCCGATCGGTTGCACCACCAGGGAAAACGAACCGATGTGCAAACCCCGCACTTCAGGTCCCAACGCCGGCAAGTGCCCGGGCTGAAGTTGTCGATCGGCGCAGCCTTCGCCGCGGAAACTGTAGTGCGGCGAGCCATTGGCCCCCACGGCGACCATCGCCAGGGTGGTCGGTGCGGCGAAATCCACCAGATAGTCCGTGCATACGCCTTCCTCCTCCAGCACCTGGAGCAAACGCCGGCCGAGGTAGTCGGTGGACAACCCGGCAAACAGCGCAGCGTCCACGCCCAGGCGGCACAAACCCACCGCAACGTTGAACGGCGAGCCGCCGGCAATTGCCTTGAAATTCACTTTTGAAGCCAGGCCGCTGACCTCGTTTTCACTGAAGAAATCGAACAGCGCTTCGCCACACACCAGATACATAGTTGATCGCTCTTTAAAGGGTTGCGACATGCCGTTGATAGCGTTCGTAGGCCAACTGGGAGGCGGCCACGTTTTCTGCAATGGGCCAGGTTTCACTGGCCGGATCGAGCCTCACGCAGCGTTCGCACAGATCCGCCAGACTGTCCTCATGCCCGTTTGCCGAGGACGTGCACCACGCCGCCTGGATCGCCGCGCCCAGGGCGGCGGCTTCGCTTTGCTCGGGGCAGACGACGGGCATGTTCAGGGTGTCGGCGACGATCTGCCGCCACACGGCGCTTTTCGAGCCGCCACCGATCAGGCAGATGCGCAGGCTTTGTAAGCCATTGTGGTGCAGCAGGTCCAGCCCATGACGCAAACCGAAGGTCGTGCCCTCGACCACGGCGCGACACAGATTGGCCCTTGTCAGGTTGCCCATGGTCAGGCCCAGCACGCTACCGGTGGCGTGGGGCAGCGCGGGGACACGTTCGCCGTTGAGGAACGGCAGCATGCTGACCCCTTCGGCGCCAATGGGGGCCTGGGCAACGAGGGCGTTGAAAGTTTCGATATCCAGTTCGAGCAGCTCGCGAACAGCCGTGGTGGCGTTTGTCAGGTTCATGGTGCAGATCAACGGCAACCAACCGCCGCTGGAGGAACAGAACGTAGCGACGGTTGTGTCCGGGCTGATCTTCGGTTGCTCGGCGTAGGCATACACCGTGCCGGACGATCCGAGGCTCATGGTGATGGCGCCAGGCTTGATGTTGCCGGTGCCGATGGCGCCCATCATGTTGTCGCCACCGCCGCTCGATACCAGCGCATGCGGGTTGATGCCCAGGTGTTCGGCGATCCCCGGCAGCACCGTGCCCACCGCGTGATGGGCATCGATCAGTTCCGGCAGCGCGGCTTGCAGACGCCCGGTGGGATCGATGTCGCGCAGCAGCTGCAAATCCCACTGGCGGGTGCGCACATTGAAATAGCCGGTGCCCGAGGCATCGCCGTACTCGCTGCAACGGCGACCGGTGAGCCAGAAATTCAGGTAGTCGTGGGGCAGCAGAATGTGTGCGATTTGGGCAAATACCTCGGGGTGCTGCTCTTTGGTCCAGAGCAATTTTGACACCGTGTAGCCCGGCGCAATGACCACGCCGAGGCGTTCCAGCGAGCCTTTTTCGCCGCCCAGATGCTTGAGCAGTCGATCGTTCTCTGCTGTGGTTTCGGTGTCGCACCAGAGCTTGGCCGGGCGCAGGGCCTGGCCTTGATCGTCGAGCAGTACCAGGCCATGTTGCTGGCCGGAAACGCCGATGCCGAGGATGTCCTGGCCGTCGACCTGCGCCGCCAGCAACGCACGACGGGTGGCGAGGGTGAATGCGTCCAGCCACTGCGCCGTGTCCTGTTCGCGACGACCGTTGGCGCCGCTGATCAGTTCATGCGCGGCGGCACCCTGGCCCAGCACCTGGCCGCTGAGCGCATCGAGGATGATGGCTTTGGTGCCTTGGGTGCCGCAGTCGATGCCGAGGAATAATTGTTGGTTTGCCATGGCAGGTCCTTGGTGTGTCAGGTTGATCTCGGTTAGCCCGATCGCGAGCAAGCTTGCTCCTACAAGTTTTGTGTCGATCATTGCTAAGTGGCACGACACAAAACCTGTAGGAGCAAGCTTGCTCGCGATGACGGCAGTCAATTCACCGCTGAGCTCAGACCAGAATCCGCTCCAACGTCCGCGTCACCCCAACCTCGCGCAAACTGTTGCAACACCACTCAAACGCCGCCACAAACTCCGGCGAGCGCGGAATCGCCTTACCAAAAATCTCCTCAACCGCCAACAATCGTTGGGTAATCAATACATCATCAACCACCAGCGCCTGACAGAACGCCGCCCGCGGGTCCGCAATGGCGTAGGTATCGCCATTCTCATCCACCCCCTTCAGATACAAGGCCCACGCCGCCACCACCAGCGCCGCTCGCCGGGTGTCCCGGCCATCGGCCAGCAAGCGGTTGATGGTCGGTACGGTGAATTTGGCAAACTTCGACGAGCCGTCCGAACACACGCGCTCCAGTTGATCGGCAATCGCCTGGTTGGAGAAGCGCGCCACCAGGGTGTTCTTGTACTCGGTCAGGTCGATGCCCGGCACCGGCGCCAGCTGCGGCGTGACGTCCAGGTCCATGTAGGCACGCATGTAGCGCACGAACAGCGGGTCATTCATGGTCTCGTGGACGAAGCGGTAACCCTTGAGAAAACCCAGATAGGTCAGGGCCAGGTGACTGCCGTTGAGCAGCTTGATCTTCATCTCTTCATAGGGCGTGACGTCGTCGGTGAACTGCACACCGACCTTTTCCCAGGCCGGGCGACCGTTGACGAACTTGTCCTCCAGCACCCACTGCACGAACGGTTCGCAGACCACCGGCCAGGCGTCGTCCACACCGTGCTGGTCGGCCAGTTGCAGGCGGTGTTGGGTGCTGGTCATCGGCGTGATGCGATCGACCATGGCGTTGGGGAAGCTGACGTGGCCCTCGATCCAGTCGCGCAGATCGCAATCGCGCAGGGCAGCGAAGGCCAGCAGGGCCTTGCGGGTGACCGCGCCGTTGTGCGGCAGGTTATCGCAGGACATCAAGGTGAAGGCCGGTGTGCCTGCCGCGCGGCGTTTGGCCAGCGCGGCGCACAGGAAGCCGAACACGGTTGTCGGCGCATTCGGGTGCGCCAGGTCGTGCTGGACCTGCGGCAGGTGGGCCATGAACTCGCCGTTGCTGTCATCGATACAGTAGCCGCCTTCGGTGATGGTCAGCGAAACGATGCGGATCTCGGGGCTGGCGAGTTTGTCGATCAGCGCCTGGGCATCGTCTTCGGCCAGCAGCATGTCGCGGATCGCACCGATGACGCGCACTTGGGTGTCGTCGCTGTCGCCGAGTTCGAACAGGGTGAACAGGTAGTCCTGTTCCCGCAGGTCATCCCGGGCGCGACGATCTTCGCTGCGCAAGCCGATGCCGCAGATGGCCCAGTCCAGGTCAACGCCGGTGTTCATCAACGCATCGGTGTAATACGCCTGGTGGGCGCGGTGGAAACCGCCGACGCCGATGTGCGCAATGCCCTGGCGGGTGTCACTCAGGGCGTAGGCGGGCAGGACCACCTCGGGGGCGAGGCGCTGCAGGTGGTTTTTATCGAGTTTCATCACAGGCTCTCTGAGTCAGGCGGCGACGCGCAACGGGCGGGTCAGCGCCACGCCGTCGGCATCGAACAAATGGCAGTGGCTGGCGTCCAGGTGCAGGCTCAGGGTCTCGCCATAGCGGCTGGCCAGGTCGCCGCGAACGCGCAGGGTCAGCGCTTCGCCGGACGCGGTGCGCACGTGGCAGAAGGTGTCGCTGCCCAGGCGTTCGCTGACGTCGGCGGTGACTTGCAGCGTGCAGTCACCGGGCGTGGCCAGTTGCAGATGTTCCGGGCGAATGCCCAGGGTGACTGCGCCGCCGACCCTCAGGCTGGCGCCGCTGAGCGGCAGGCTGATGCGGGTGCCGGCGTCCAGTTGCACTTCGCAGCCCTGGCCGTCGACCCGGCTGACCTGGCCCTTGAGGAAGCCCATTTTCGGTGTGCCGAGAAAGCCTGCGACAAACAGGTTGGCCGGCTGGTGATAGAGGTCCAGCGGCGAGCCGACCTGTTCGATTTTGCCGCCATTGAGCACCACGACCTTGTCGGCCATGGTCATCGCTTCGACCTGGTCGTGGGTCACGTAGATCATCGTCGCTTGCAGGTCCTTGTGCAGGCGCAGCAGTTCAAGGCGCATCTGCACCCGCAGCGCGGCGTCGAGGTTGGACAGGGGTTCGTCGAACAGGAAAATCTTCGGGTTGCGCACGATCGCCCGGCCGATCGCCACGCGCTGACGTTGTCCGCCGGACAGTTGCTTGGGCTTGCGTTCGAGCATCGGCCCGAGTTCAAGGATGCGCGCCGCCTCACCGACTTTTTTCTCGACCTCGGCTTTTGGCACTCCGGCCAGGTCGAGGGCAAACGACATGTTCTTGCGCACGCTCATGTGCGGGTACAGGGCGTAGGTCTGGAACACCATCGCCAGGTCGCGTTTGGCCGGGCTGACTTCAGTGATGTCGCGGCCGTCGAGTTCGATGGTGCCGCCGCTGACTTCCTCCAGCCCCGCGATCAGGCGCAGCAGGGTGGATTTGCCGCAACCTGACGGGCCGACGAATACCACGAATTCCTTGTCGTTCACTTCAAGGTCGATGCCCTTGATGATGGAAAAGCCTTCGAAGCCTTTTTGCAGATTCTTGATTTTCAGGTTGGCCATGATCATGGGCCTCCGATTGTTGTTATTCGTTACACCGGACGGTTTTCTGTAGGAGCGAGCTTGCTCGCGAAAAACATCCAGACAATGAGTTCTTTCAGGCAGCGCGCGTCATCGTTCACGCCCATCGCGAGCAAGTTCGCTCCTACAGGGGATCGCGTGGGGCCGGCAAATCGCGTTATTTCACGGCGCCAAACGACAGCCCGCGGACCAATTGTTTCTGGCTGATCCAGCCGAAGATCAGGATCGGTGCACAGGCCAGGGTCGACACCGCCGACAACTTGGCCCAGAACAAGCCTTCGGGACTTGAGTACGAGGCGATCAACGCGGTCAGGGGCGCGGCTTTCGAGGAGGTCAGGTTCAGCGACCAGAAGGCCTCGTTCCAGCACAGGATCAGCGACAGCAGCACGGTCGAGGCCAGGCCACCCTTGGCGATCGGCAGCAGGACCCGGAGCATTTCCTGCGCCAGCGTTGCGCCATCCAGTCGAGCGGCTTCGAGGATGTCCCTGGGGATGTCCTTGAAGTAGGTGTAAACCATCCAGACCACGATCGGCAGGTTGATCAGGGTGTAGATCACGATCAGCGCGATGCGCGTATCGAGCAGGCCGAAACTCTTGGCCAGCAGGTAGATCGGCATCAGCACGCCCACTGGCGGCAGCATCTTGGTGGAGAGCATCCACAGCAGCGTGCCCTTGGTGCGCTGGGTTTCGTAGAACGCCATGGAGTACGCCGCCGGCACCGCGATCAAGAGGCACAGGGCCGTGGCGCTGAAGGAAATCACCACCGAGTTCCAGGCGAAACTGAAGTAGTCGCTGCGCTCGTTGATGTGCAGGTAGTTCTCCAGGGTTGGGGTGAAGATGAACTGCGGCGGCGTGGCAAAGGCATCGATTTCAGTCTTGAAACTGGTCAGCACCATCCAGAAGATCGGGAAGAAGACCAGGATCGCGATGGCCCAGGCCAGGGTGCCCAGCAGCAGGCTTTGCAGGCGACGGGATTGTTGAAGGGTCATGGCGCGGGCCTCAGGCTTTGTCAGTCAGGTTTTTGCCGATCATCCGGATCAGGACGATGGCCGCGATGTTGGCAATCACCACAGCGATCAGCCCGCCCGCGGACGCCATGCCGACGTCGAACTGCACCAGCGCCTGGTTGTAGATCAGGTAGGCGAGGTTGGTCGAGGCGTAGCCGGGGCCACCGTTGGTGGTGGTGAAGATTTCGGCGAACACCGACAGCAGGAAGATGGTTTCGATCATCACCACCACCGCGATCGGTCGCGCCAGGTGCGGCAGGGTCAGGTGCCAGAAGATCGCGATCGGCCCGGCGCCATCGAGGCGCGCGGCTTCCTTTTGTTCCTGGTCGAGGGACTGCATCGCCGTCATCAGGATCAGGATCGCGAAGGGCAGCCATTGCCACGCGACAATGATGATGATCGACAGCAGTGGGTAGTGCGCCAGCCAGTCCACCGGTTGCGCGCCGAACAGCTTCCAGACGTAGGCGAGAATCCCCGACACCGGATGGAAAATCAGGTTCTTCCAGATCAGCGCACCGACCGTGGGCATGATGAAAAACGGCGAGATCAGCATGACCCGCACGATGCCGCGACCGAGAAACTCACTGGCCTCCAGCAGGGCACTGATCAACACGCCGAGCACCACACTGATCAGCAGCACGCTGCCCACTAGCAGCAAGGTATTGGTAGCCCCGGGCATGAAGCCCGAGTCGGTCAGGAAGTAGCTGAAGTTTTCCAGCCCGACGAACTCGTTTTCACCTGGATTGAGCAGGTTGTAGCGAATCAGCGAAAAGTACAGGGTCATGCCCAGCGGCACGATCATCCACAACAGCAGCAACGCTACCGATGGGCTGACGAGGAACCAGCCGGGGTTTGCCAACCGGCTTTTGCGCAGTGGCTGAGGTATTTCCATGTGAGCTTTGGCAGTAGACGTATTCATGGTGATCACAACCGATTAATGGCAGGCATATGAAGATCAACTGTGGGAGCGGGCTTGCTCGCGAAAGCAACATTCCAGACGCTGAAGATGCATCGGATGTACCGGCCTCTTCGCGAGCAAGCCCGCTCCCACATTGAATACGGGGTTACTTCGGATAACCCGCGCGCTTCATCTCGCGTTCAGTGGTTTGCTGGGCCGCTGCCAGCGCCTGGTCAACGGTGGTCTGGCCGATCAGCGCCGCCGAGAACGCTTTGCCCACCTGGGTGCCGATGCCCTGGAACTCCGGGATGGTCACCAACTGAATGCCGATGTAGGGCACCGGTTTCAGGGTCGGCTTGCCCGGGTCCGCCGCCTTGAGCGATTCCAGCGTGACCTTGGCAAAGGGCGCGGCGCTCAGGTAGGCCTCGCTGTAAGTAGACGCCCGGGTGCCTGGCGGCACGTTGGCGATGCCGTCTTTTTCCGCGACCAGTGCCCCGTATTCCTTTGAAGTGGCCCACGCACTGAAGGTCTTTGCCGCTTCCTTGGCCTTGGAACTGGTGGGGATCGCCAGTGCCCAGGAATACAGCCAGGCCGAGCCTTTGTCGGTGACCTCATGGGGCGCGTAGGTGAAACCGACGTGGTCGCTGACCTTGCTCTGGGTCTTGTCGGTGACGAACGAGCCGGCAACGCTGGCATCGACCCAGATCGCGCACTTGCCGCTGTTGAACAGCGCCAGGTTTTCGTTGAAACCGTTGCTCGACGCACCCGGCGGGCCGGACTTCTGCATGGTGCCGACGTAGAAGTTCAGCGCATTTTTCCATTCAGGGCCGTTGAATTCCGGCTTCCACTGCTCGTCGAACCAGCGCGCACCATAGGCATTGGCCACGGTGGTGATCAGGGCCATGTTCTCGCCCCAGCCGGCCTTGCCGCGCAGGCAGATGCCGTACTGTTCTTTGTCCTTGTGGGTGAGTTTGGCGGCGAACTCGGCTATCTGAGTCCAGGTCGGGCGCTCGGGCATGGTCAGGCCGGCGTCCTTGAACAGGTCGGTGCGGTAATAGGTGATCGAGCTTTCAGCGTAGAACGGCAAGGCATACAGCGAACCTTTCACCGACAATCCTTCGCGCACGGATGGGAACACATCGTCCAGATCGTAAGTGGCGGGCAAGTCCTTCATGGGTTCCAGCCAGCCCTTGGCGCCCCACAGCGCCGCTTCGTACATGCCGATGGTCAGCACGTCGAACTGCCCACCCTCGGTCGCGATGTCGGTGGTCAGGCGCTGACGCAGGACGTTCTCCTCGAGCACCACCCAGTTCAGCTTGATGTCCGGATGCTCTGCCTCGAAAGTTTTCGACAGCTTTTGCATGCGAATCATGTCGCTGTTGTTGACGGTGGCGATGGTCAGGGTCTGGGCGCCAAGGCTGACGCTACTGAGGGTCATGCAGGTGAGGGCGAGCAGGGCTTTTACAGAAGGTTGCATCGTGCACTCCTTTTCTGCACCCGGAGGGCCACAGAAGGACAGTTATTGTTTTTGTGTCTTCCGAAGGTTGGAAGAATGTGCAGCGATTACAGCCTTGAATGGCGGGCGAGACAAATCATCCATCGCACTTGGACTGATACTATTTTGCACCTGCAAAAGCAAAAATCGCAGCCTGCGGCAGCTCCTACAGGGGAATGCATTCCAATGTAGGAGCTGCCGAAGGCTGCGATCTTTTGATCTTTGCGCTATCCCTGATTCTGCTCGGTCAACCGCTGCACCACCAACCGCCGATAATGCGAAGGGGTCATGCCCTTTAGCTGCTGAAAACGCCGGTTGAAGTTGGAAATATTGTTGAAGCCCGATTCGAAGCACACATCGGTCACGGGTTTGTCGCCATCGGCCAGCAGCTCACAGGACTTGCTGATGCGCAGTCGATTGACGAACTCGATGAAGCAGCGCCCGGTGGCCTGCTTGAACACGCGACTGAAGTAGGTCGGCTTCATGCCAAGATGCCCGGCAACTTCCTCAAGCGGCAACTCGCGGGCGTAGTGGGCGAAGATGTAATCCACCGCGCGGTTGGTGCGGTCGATGCTGTGCTCGTCGGCCAGCTGCGGCGTCGTGGCGCCGGACAGCAACTGGTAATCGTCAGAAGCGGCCAGCAGTTCCAGCAGAATGAAAAAGTGCCCGAGGCGGGTCACGCCCTGGGTATCGGCGATGCGCTGCATCAACTCCATCGCCTTGCCGATCGTGTGCTTGCAGCGAAACTCGATGCCGTACTGCGCGCGCTCCAGCAGGGGCGCCAAGGTCTTGAGCTCGGCAAATACCTGATAGCCACTGTCGAACAGCTCGTCGGTGAAGTTGACCAGCATGTCGCGCTTGGGCACCACTTCATCTTCGGCCACCTGGCTGATCCAGTTGTGGGGCAGGTTGGGGCCGGTGAGGAACAGGGTTTGCGGGTGGAAGTTACCGATGTAGTCGCCGATGAACACCTTGCCTGAACTGGCGACGATCAGGTGCAGCTCGTACTCCTTGTGAAAATGCCAGCGTACCAGGGGACACGGGAATCCGTGCTGGCGATAGATGATGGACAACCCGTTATGGTCGTCCATCAGTTCATAGGAAGGGTCGGTAACGCGGGTGGCTCGGCTCATGTCGGGGCGCTTATATTGTTATCGCACCTCGATCATGCCTCTTTCACAGGCGAATAGGCCAGGGCGTTATGTGGATAGAGGTCGCGACAACAGGGCGCTGCCATAAACGGCCTTCATGCTCGTGGCACTCCAGCAATAACGCACGATGTTGGACTCTTCGAAGAAGTCGAGGTTGATGATGCTGCAGCGTGTGACCCAGTCGCGTGTTGGGTTGAACCAGTCGTTGATCTCGTCCTTGATCTTCTGCGGCCCGCCCAAAAAGCCATAGCTGGTGGCTGACAACGACCAGAGGAAGGATGTGAAAGGTACGGATGCCAGCGTGCTGGAGATGTGGCGCTTCAGGTCCCGGGTATCGGCAAAGGACATGCCGCTCCACTTGTGGGTGATGGAAGGCCAGAAATAATCATCGTGCAGCTCGCGGACGACAGGTGCTGCCAATATCACCCTGCGTCGAGTGCTGGTGCGCATGAGCTCGGCCACCGTTTTAGTGGCGTCGCCAGGGGGGATGATGCGTTGTCCGAGACGCCTTATCAGCAGGTCACTCAGCTTTTTATGGGCAAAATACTTCTGGCCGTCGCCCAACTGATGAAAGTCAAACACGATGAACTCGTCAGGATTCTGATCAAGGAAAGCTGTTGTTGCGTCGATCAATTCATCGAGGGTGCGATGGGACTGGTGACCATTGTGATGGAAGTAGAAGACTGGTTGGTCGAGACCTTCGGTATAGCCAAGTCGAATATCAAACACCCGCGCGCCTTTTGACAATTGCCAGGCAAACGAATCGTTTTGGCAAGTGGTCCAGTTGCCGACGACGACTTCGTAGTTGGGGGCTTGTTTGTCCATGCCGGCGTTATGGGCGCCTGGCCAGACAATGTCAGTCAGTTTCAGGCGTTCGATTTCGAGGCAGTTACTCATCCATCTGTTGGTGTCCAGAGCCCCTCTTTCAGATTGTGTCATTGTCATTCCTTGTGGTTTATTCCACCCCTGCCTTGGGGTGGAGAATAATAAATGGCAGCCATTTATAACCATGTTCAACGGCTGCAACCAACCAAGGCTTGATGCAAGAAATGTCTTTTGCTGTCAGCTATCTGCCTTGTGGCGATTCTTGGCTTCAATCCATTGCGCCATGTATTGGGTACTCTTGTGCTGATGATGACGCAGCATACTGCCGGTAAAGTTGTCTCTTCTGATGGCCACCAGGTGTCGGCGGCAATCCTCGAGCCGTGCGATCAGTGCCGGGCCATGAATACGTGGCTGATAACGACTCGCCAGCAAGTCCAGGCCCAGGGCCTGGGCGCTGAGCCACTGCGCCTTGTCCTGGTAAAGCTCAACGGCACTGTCGGCAAACGACCGGGCAGTGCGGGTGATCGCCCCCGGCCAGGGTTCGTCTGCGTGCATGGCTTCGGCGCCGACGGGTGTGGTGACATTTGGCGTGCCACAGAGCATTGCATCGACAATCTTGCCTTTGATGCCCGCGCCAAAACGCAACGGCGCCATGCACACCCGCGCCGCCGACATCACTTGCAAGGCGTCTTCAGCCCAGTTCATCACATGAAACCCCTGTGCCGCGTTATGCAGCGCGGTGGCCTTGGGCGGTGTGTAGGCGCCGTAGATGTGCAGCTGTGCAGCGGGTAAATGCTGGCGAATCATTGGCCAAATGGTGGTTTTCAACCAGAGCACCGCATCCCAATTGGGGGCATGGCGAAAATTGCCGATGTGAATAAAGTGCGCCCGGTCTTCGAACGGCGCAGGCGCATGGGTGGGCAGGTCCACCATCAGCGGGCACCAATGCAGCAAGCTGCGCGGCAGCTTGAAGTGCTCGACCAGCAACTCGATCTCCACTTCGGAGATCATCAGGTTCAAGTCGCAACGATAGATCGCGGCGATTTCCCGCTTGGCCACGTCGGTCACGGCCATGAATTCGAACTCCTGGCGCAGCGCCGGCGCGAACAGATCGTTGAAGTCATTGTCATCGTCGCTGCCCTTCAACCGATCCTTGAGCCGTTGATGACGGGCATGGCGCAGGCTTTGCAAATCCTGGGTCCCCAGCACGCGCAAGGCATTCGGGCAGTGCGTTTCGACCCGCCAGCCGAATTGTTCTTCCATCATGAATTGTTCGAACAGCACGATATCCGGGGCCAGTTCGCTGATGAATCGGTCGAAACTGCTGTCGTTCAGCTCGATCGGTACTTCACGAATGCCCAGCACCGTCAGGTCTTCCTGATGCTCGCCAGCCCCGGCGGGGCTGCTGAAGGTGACGTCCCAGCCCTGTTGCAGGAAAGCCCCGAGCAGTTGCATCACATACCCACCGGCCGCAGAAGAGCGAGGCTCGGGCCAGACGTAACCAATGACCAGGATTTTGGTTGCGCGGGGCTGATTCATGATTGCGAATTCCTTGATGCGGCCAGGGGCGGGGGAAAAAACGCGCGCATTAAACCACAGCCGGCGAACAGGAGACGGATAGCTGAGCTGACGAAGGGCAGCGCCCTTGATGTGCACCGCCCGTCGACGTCGCTGTTGGGTCAAGTCAAACGTATTGACTCACTCCGCTTATCTCCCGGAAATTGGTGATCTTCCCGCCTCTGGCCCGATTGGAATTAAGTGAGAGTTGGTACCAGTTGTTCGCTGTGTTGCAGATCAGTACATCCGTTGCTTGAGAAAGCTCGCCAATATCCCCCAGGCGGGCAGCTTTCACATCTGCAATATTCAAGGACTTTGCCGCGTTAAATGCATCGAGCGTTCCGCTTACGGATCGAATTTGTCGGGTGGCTTTGCCGGAGGTCTTGATGCCTTGACCCGTGATGAGCAACACGCCATTTTTGCTAATCTTCCCGCCCTTTTTCAAGAGGCTCGGGATGCCATCCAGTGGGTTAATCAGACTCAACGCAAAATTGCCACTGAGCCTGACCAGTTTTACCGATTTTGAAAGAAGGCTACCCGACTTCAAAGCGACGCTGGCAAATTTAGAGGCGACGCCTGCTACAGAGCCAACAACCGCCAGCGCGTCCAGTGCGCATCCAAAAATTCCGGATGCTTCACGGTCAGGGTCAGCCGAAGTCAGATCTTCGATACAGCCCTTGAACGGAATAATCAAATTGAGAACCAGGTCTATATTGTCTTTTGTATTCTTTCGCGCAGCTTCAAGGGGAGCTATGCCATAACCGGCATCGAAAAGTTCATTGTATGTGGCCGGTGGGAAGTGTGAAAGTATTCGCGCTACAGTGCTGCTTGTTCTTTGCGAAAAGAAAGTTTCAAGTTGGCTCCTGGTTTGCGGGGCGTGTTGTGGGGTTTCGTTGGATTCCCATAATTTCTCGACCACCAATTTACCGGTGGCGTTTTTAACGGGTGCCGTGCCCTTGATATAGGCGTTTATATCCAAAGGCCAATCAAGGGCTTGCGTCTGCCATTGCAATCGGTCTTTATCAGTATTGATGCTAGGCTCGAAATATTCAATGGAAGTAGTCAGGAAAATATCGCCAAGATCCTGTCGGCTGTAGCATTCGGCTCGCAGGGTAAATAGTTCATAATAATATTTTTGAAAGTCGTGTTCAGCGCAGATGATCACGCCATAGCGCCCTCTGTATTTGTCTCTCAATCGTTGTGTCTCATGTGTTGCGTGATCGGAGAATTTTTCGCGGACTGTATAAAAGGTCAGGGCACCATATTCCAGGCGAATTCGATCTGTCTCGGGGATTTTTGATAAGGCGAGCTTTAATGCTGTGGATGTTCCTTGTTGTATTTTTTTGAAGTAGTCGTCGAATGTCTTGGCGTATAGAGTCTGGATGTTTTGAAGCATGTAAAAATAAGGTTGGGCTAATTTCAGTCCGTCATGGTAGTCAAGAGTAAAGATGTCTGCGGACATATGGGTTCCAGTCCAGCCCTTATGCATCAAGTCTCCCGACATAAACAACTCATGAATCGATATTGCCTTGCTCCTTGGAAGGTCCTTGTGACCGTAACGTTTGTCGGTCAGGTATTCACCATCCGGCAAGGCTCTTTTAAGTTCGGCCAAGGCGACTTCTTCGCGCGTAGGAAGGGGGGTATTTATGGCATTGCTGCATTGCTCCAGGGCCTCGGTGTATTGGTTGTAATGAGTCTCGGCGGTGCAGAAGTTTTCAACGGTGTATTCACCGTCAGGACTGTAGGGAAAAAGGCCGTTCACTGCGCCCCAATTAAGCATGTGTGTTATCACGCCGAGCCCGAACAGTTGCTCGAGTTGCTGATCGAAGGGCCCCAGGTCGGCGTAAGACTGTATTTGGTCATAGGTCATGCCCCGCGATGAACCTGGGGCAATGATCTCAACTTTTGCGACAGCAAAGGTATGCATGACCCACGCCGGTGAGCTGATTGTCATGCTGTCCGGAATTTCGTTTACCAGGAATTCAGGTGCCTCGTCAGCGACTAGAATATACGCGGCGAGGGGCGATGCTTTAGCAAGAACAATATTATTGGCAACAAGATGCTCTTCCAGGTTCAGCAAGATTTGAGTGGGGTGTAGATCCGCATTGGCCGGTTGGTAAAGCTCGTAGCCCTGCACACGACCTTTGCTTTCAATTTCACCTATATTCGGATCGATGTTCAGTACGATAGCTGCGATGAGGAGTTGTCGGAGATCCTCATGACTGGAGGGTTCATCCGAGTCGCTGCCGTACCACTTTAACGCATTAAGGCAGTCCTGCGCGAGGTTCATGCCGATCATGCCTTCCATGAACTCGTTGATGTATCGATCCGGGTCGACTTTCAAATCGACTTGTGAATTTTTGTTTTGCTCGACCAGGTTGTTGAGTAATTGGCCTGTTTCACTTAGTTCATACGTTGCCGTTGTGTTTATGATTTTTTCGCGCTGGACAAGAGATAATGCAGTCGGGGAAATTTCCGGGTCTTTTAGAATCTCATAATAGTTTCCTGTGCCTGATAATGCAGGGCGTTCTTTGTTGAAAAAGTCCGTGAGGTTTGCAAGTTGCTGCGCCGTGGACGGCAGAGGATGCCCATAAAATCTGATCCACTGCTCTACGTTGATTTCGTCGGAACTGTAAATGAAGCCGCCCGCGTTTTTCGCGTATTCACTGAGCTCCTCCAGGTGTCGATTGAGGATTTCATTCTCCTTGAGAAGGTCATCGATCTGCATGGGGGTGTCGTCAATCATGACGTGTAGCTCTTTGTGCGAGTTGCACACGTAGATGGCGGATTCGGGCAGGCTCGATAATTCATTCAGGCGATTGAATTCGTCGCTGTTCAATAAATCGTTCAGTTTCGCTTGCCCCGCACGTTGAGCTATTTCTAAAGAGCTTCCAGGGGTGGCAGGGATAAGCAAGTTGCAGAGTTTGAACTCGGCGTTTACATCGGGAAGGTCATTCACATAACCCTCCAGCGACTCAGTGATGAAATTTTTTTCCAGTTTGTTTACCGTCATTAAGGCATCGATATCGGATTTTAAATTATCAATAGTCGATGTTTTGCGGAAGTCGTATTCAAGGGTGTTCATCAATAAAACCTTTTTTTGATGATTTCACAACAGGGCGCGAGTCTGTGAAGATAGCTGGGTAATTGTTTTGCAGGAGGTTTTTGGGGTTTCGATGCTCAAAGGGTCAGCTGGATATTCATCTGCGAGGGGCTTTAAGTCGATCAGCAAGTACGCCTTTGACCTTGTCGAGCAACTGGTCGATGGGCATCAGGTCGGCATAAGACTGTACTTGGTCATAGGTCATGTCCCGCGATGATCCCGGGGAAATGATTTCGATTTTTGCGACAGTAATACTATGCGCGACCCATCCAGGCGAGCTGATGGTCATACTGCCCGGAATATTTTTCACAAGGAATTCAGGTGCCTCGTCAGCCATTAGAATATAAGCGGCAAGGGGCGCTGCTTTAACGAGAATAAGATTATTGGCGACAAGATGCTCTTCCAGGTTCAGCAAGATTTGAGTGGGGTGCAGGTCCGCATTTTTGGGTTGGTAAATTTCATAACCCTGCACGCGACCTTTGCTTTGCACCTCACCTATGTTCGGATCAATGTTCAAAACGATCGCTGCCATGAGGAGTTGTTGCAGATCCTCTTTGCAGGGTGGCTCATCCACGTCGCTGCCGTACCAGCCTAACGCTTCAATGCAGTCCTGCGCGACATTCATACCGATCATGCCTTTCATGAACGCGTCAATACATTCAGCCAAGTCCAGTTTCTCGTTGACCAGCGTGTTCTGGTAATGTACGAAAAGGCTATTCAAGAGTTGGCCTGTGCCACCCAGCCCAAACGCTGTCGTTATGTTCCTGATTGTTTCGCGCTGAACGAGAGACAATGCAGTCGGGGAGATTTGCGGGTCCTTGAGTATCTCGTAATATTTTCCCGTTCCAGATAATGCAGGGCGTCCTTTCTGGAAAACAACCATCAGGTGGGCAAGTTGCTGGGCCGTGGAGGGCAGAGGATACCCATAAAATCTGATCCACTGCTCTACGTAGATCTTGCCCGCGCTGTAAATGGAGCCACCCGCGTTGTTCGCGTATTCACTGAGTTCATCCAGGTGTCGGTTGAGAGTTTCATTCTCCTTGAGAAGGTCATCGATTTGCATGGGCGTGTCGTCAATCACGACATGAAGCTCTTTGTTCGAATTGCACACGTAGCTGGCGGATTCGGGAAGGCTGGATAACTCCTCCAGGCCCATGAACTCGTTGCTTTCCAACAGGTCGTTCAGTTTGGCTTGGCCCGCACGTTGAGCTAACTCCAGAGCGCTTCCCGGGGTGGTAGAAACAAGCAGGTTGCTTAGTTTGAATTCAACGTTTGCATCGGGGAGGTCATTTAAATATCCCTCCAGCGACTCAATGATGAGGTTTTTTTCTAACCTGTTTGCCTCCAGCAAGGCATCAATGTCGAATTTTAAATTTTCAATAGTCGATGTCTTGCGAAAATCATATTTAAGAGTGTTCATCAATAAATCCTTTTGTTGATGATCTCGCAGGCGAGCGCGAGTCTGTGGAGATAACCGGGTAGGACGGTTTGCAGGGTGTTTGTGATCGTTCAGTTGCAGAGTAGGGCCGGCGATATTGAATTTGCCAGAGGGTATGTTGTGCTTTTTGTTTCTTGCGGGGAGTTGGTTTTCAAGGCGGCCAGGTTTCTGGCCGGCTATGGCAATGCTTATAAATAAATGGGGTATTCATTTGGGCAGGGTTGTAAGCGGCTCAGCCAGTATACCTTTAACCTTGTCGCGCAACTGATCGATGGAAAAGGGTTTGCCAATCAGGTGCATGCCATCCGGAACATCGATATTTTCTGCATATCCACTGGCGAACAGGATGGGCAGGGCGGGGCGCAGGGTGCGCGTTTCAATGGCCAGCTCGCGGCCGTCCATGCCCGGAAGACCGACATCGGTCATCATCAGGTCAATGTGCTGGCCCATGTCCTTGATCAGCTCCAGCGCCTGTTCGCTGCCATCTGCTTCAAGCACCTTGAACTCCAGCTCCTCCAGCACGTCGACAATCAACATGCGCACGATGGCATCGTCTTCGACGACCAGGATGGTGGGGGCGTTGGTGATCATGATGGCGCTCTCGAAAGGGTGGTTAGGTTTTCGGCCGATCAAAATCGCCGGCTCTCTTGCATGAGTAAGTGACGGATCCCGACAAGTTCCCCATGGGCTATAAAAAGAATGGCGGCATACGCCTGGGCAAAGGATAACCGCTGTGCAGGCGCGGCAGCAGTGGAATGTGGGATTTTGCGCCCATCGCTGTGAGAAAATTCGATCATTACGTCAGTTTTGGGGCAAACTCCTTGGTTTTCATCGGTTCAACAAGGCTTAACTATGACCTCTGAGTCTTCGGTTGATGAGCAGCGATTCCGTAAGCTCCTGAGTCGCAACATCAGCCTGCCGCTGGGCGTCGGCGCCATCAGTGCAGTTTTCTTCGTGTCGCTGATCACCTATCTGCTGTCGACCATCCAGTGGGTCGAACACACGGACCGGGTGATCAATAACGCCAATGAGGCGGTCAAGCTGACGGTCGACCTGGAAACCGGCATGCGCGGTTTCCTGCTCACCAGCGATGACAAGTTCCTTGAACCCTATGAAACGGCCAAGCCGCGCATCGAGGTCGTGCTCAAGACCCTGCTCGAGCTGACCGCCGACAACCCGGTCCAGACTGACCGCTTGCACAGGCTGGAGTCCTTGCAGCAGGAGTGGGCCGGTTACGCGCAATCGATGATCGAACTGCAGCGCGCCAACGGTGACTACCGCGGGGCGGTCAGGACCGGGAAAGGCAAGCGCCTGACCGATGAGATCCGCAAGCAGTACGAAGACGTGATCGACATGGAGCAGCAGTTGCGCGCCACGCGCAACGAGGAAGTGCGTCGTACCACGATCTGGAGCATCACCCTTTATCTGTTGTTCATTGCCGCTATCAGCGCATTGCTGGCGTACATCGGTCGTCGCGATCTGGTCAATCTGTCGCAAAGCTACACGGCGACCCTGGCGGCGCAACAGGCCAGTGCCCACCGGCTGGAGCAACAGGCCTGGCTGCGCAACGGCCAGACCCAACTGGCCGAACAAGTGCTGGGGCAACTGTCGCTGAACCTGCTGGGGCGCAACATCCTGCAGTTCTGCGCGCAGTATCTGGGCACTGCCGTGGCGGCCATTTATGTACGCGAAGAACACGGCGGTCTGCGCCGCGTGGCGTCCTATGGGTTTTCCCGTGAGCAGCAGGAGCGTGAGCAGCAGATCTACAGCGACGAAGGCATTGTCGGCCAGGTGGCGCAACAGGGCCGCCTGATTCGCCTGGACGATGTGCCCAGCGACTATTTCAAGGTCAGTTCCGGTCTCGGCGAAGGCTTGCCGCGCAGCGTGCTGGTGGTGCCGACCAGCGACGACGACCGGATCAACGGCGTGATCGAATTGGGCTTCCTGCGCCCGCTGACCGAGCGGGACATCGATCTGCTGGAGCTCATCGCCGGCAATATCGGCACCTCAATCGAGGCCGCGCGTTATCGCCAGCGCTTGCAGGAGGTGTTGGCCGAAACCCAGCAGCTCAACGAAGAACTGCAGGTGCAGCAGGAAGAACTCAAGACCGCCAACGAAGAGCTTGAAGAGCAGTCAAGGATTCTCAAGGAATCCCAGGCCCATCTGGAAACCCAGCAGGTCGAGCTGGAACAGACCAACGAACAGCTCGCCGAACAGGCGCAGGTGCTGGCCGACCAACGCGACGCCATGGACCTGAAGAATACCGAGCTCAATCAGGCCCAGACCCAGCTCGAAGAGCGTGCCGAAGAATTGCAGCGTTCGAGCAAGTACAAGTCCGAATTTCTTGCCAACATGTCCCACGAGCTGCGCACGCCGTTGAACAGCTCGCTGATCCTGGCCAAGTTGCTGGCGGAAAACCCGCAGGAAAACCTCAGTGCCGAACAGGTCAAGTTCGCCGAGTCGATCTACTCCGCCGGCAACGACTTGCTTAACCTGATCAACGACATTCTCGATATTTCCAAGGTCGAAGCCGGCAAACTGGAGATACGCCCGGAAAACACCAGCGTTGCGCGCCTGGTGGACGGCTTGCGCGGCATGTTCCAGCCCCTGGCGGCGGACAAGCAACTGGAGTTTGCGGTCGAGTTGCAGGACGGCGCGCCATTGATGATGTATACCGACCGCCAGCGCGTGGAGCAGGTGATCAAGAATCTGCTCTCAAACGCCGTGAAGTTCACTGAGCGAGGCCGAGTCAGCCTGACCGTGAGCGCGGCGCCGAACAACGGCATAGCCTTTATTGTCAGCGATTCAGGGATCGGCATTGCCGACGATCAACAGGAAATCATTTTCGAAGCCTTTCGCCAGGCCGACGGCACCACCAATCGTCGTTATGGCGGGACAGGCCTGGGCCTGTCGA
The DNA here is from genome assembly GCF_035065025.1 of Pseudomonas sp. YuFO8. Taxonomy (NCBI): domain Bacteria; kingdom Pseudomonadati; phylum Pseudomonadota; class Gammaproteobacteria; order Pseudomonadales; family Pseudomonadaceae; genus Pseudomonas; species Pseudomonas sp. YuFO8. Next base: position 77,610 of record NZ_JAXDEQ010000020.1, read on the forward strand.
TTTCCCGCGACCTGGCCGCGCTGCTCGGCGGCTCGATCAACGTCACCAGCACGCCGGGGCAGGGCAGCGCGTTCAGCCTGATCCTGCCGCTGCAATATGTCGAACCGGGCGAGGAGCCCGTCGAGCCGATGCGTGCCTCGCCGACCCACACGAGCACCCGGGTTGCGCCCGTCGCGATAGCGCAGGCACCGGTCCAGGAGATCGCGCGTTTCAACGATGACCGTCTCAAGGCACCTTTCGACGTGCGCTGTATCCTGGTGGTGGAGGACGAGCCGAATTTTGCCCACATCCTCTATGACCTCGCCCATGAACTGGGTTACCAGTGCCTGGTGGCCCACGGCGCCGACGAAGGCTACGACCTGGCCCGGCAATTCGTTCCGGATGCCATTCTGCTGGACATGCGCCTGCCGGACCATTCCGGGCTGACCGTGTTGCAACGCCTCAAGGAGCACGCCGAGACCCGGCATATTCCGGTGCATGTGATTTCCGTCGAAGACCGGGTCGAAGCCGCGATGCACATGGGGGCCATCGGTTATGCGGTCAAGCCGACCACCCGCGAAGAACTCAAGGAGGTGTTTGGGCGCCTGGAAGCCAAGCTGACCCAGAAGGTCAAGCGTGTGTTGCTGGTCGAGGACGACGATCTGCAACGCGACAGCATCTCCCGGCTGATCGGCGATGAAGACATAGAGATCACCGCCGTTGGCCTGGCGCAGGATGCCCTGGCACTGCTGCGCACCACCGTGTTCGATTGCATGATCATCGACCTCAAGCTGCCGGACATGCTCGGCAACGATCTGCTCAAGCGCATGTCCACCGAGGACATCTGCTCGTTCCCGCCGGTGATTGTCTATACCGGGCGCAACCTGACCCGGGACGAAGAGGCCGAACTGCGCAAGTATTCGCGCTCGATCATCATCAAGGGCGCGCGTTCCCCCGAGCGCCTGCTGGACGAAGTGACACTTTTTCTGCACAAAGTCGAATCACGGTTGTCCCATGACCGGCAGAAGATGCTCAAGACCGCCCGCAGCCGCGACAAGGTGTTCGAGGGGCGCAAGGTGCTGCTGGTGGACGACGATGTTCGCAACATCTTTGCCCTCACCAGTGCGCTGGAGCAAAAGGGCGCCGTCGTGGTCATCGGCCGAAACGGTCGTGAAGCGATCGAGCGATTGAATGAATTCGAAGACATCGATCTGGTGTTGATGGACGTGATGATGCCGGAAATGGATGGTTTCGAAGCCACCACCTTGATCCGCAAAGAGCCGCGCTGGCGCAAGCTGCCGATCATCGCGGTGACGGCCAAGGCCATGAAGGACGATCAGGAGCGCTGCCTGCAGGCCGGCGCCAACGATTACCTGGCCAAGCCCATCGACCTCGATCGCCTGTTTTCGCTGATTCGTGTGTGGTTACCGAAGATGGAACGCATTTAGTGGAGCGTGATTATTCAGGGGAGCGCAGCAGCGAAATCGAACTGCGCTTGTTGATCGAGGCGATCTACCTCAAGTACAGCTACGATTTTCGCGATTACTCCGGCGCATCGATCAAGCGTCGGGTGGCGCATGCATTGAGCCAGTTCGAGTGCAACACCATCTCGGCGTTGCAGGAAAAAGTCCTGCACGACCCGACGGCGTTCATGCAGCTGCTGCAACTGCTGACGATCCCGGTCAGTGAAATGTTTCGCGACCCGTCGCACTTCCTCGCCATCCGCCGCGAGGTGGTGCCGTTGCTCAAGACTTACCCGTCGATCAAGATCTGGATCGCCGGGTGCAGCACCGGTGAAGAAGTCTATTCGATGGCCATCCTGCTGCGCGAAGAAGGCCTGCTCGAACGCACCATCATCTACGCCACCGACATCAATCCGCGCTCGCTGGAAAAAGCCAAACAGGGGATTTTCTCCATGGAAAATGTCCGCGCCTACACTTCCAACTACCAGCAGGCCGGGGGCCAGTGCTCCTTCGCCGACTACTACACGGCGGCCTATGGGTACGCGATTTTCGACAAATCGTTGTGCGAAAACGTCACCTTCGCCGATCACAGCCTGGCAACGGACAGTGTGTTTTCAGAAACTCAATTAATTTCATGTCGCAATGTATTGATTTACTTCAATAAAAAACTACAGGATCGCGCTTTCGGGTTGTTTCATGAGTCGCTTTGCCACCGTGGTTTCCTGGTGCTGGGCAGCAAGGAAACCCCGGATTTTTCGGCCTTCGGCAACCAGTTCGAGCCGTTGGTCAAACAAGAACGGATCTATCGCAAAACATGAACAGCGCAACGGGCTTACCTTCCATTGAAGCGATTGTGATCGGTGCGTCGGCCGGCGGGGTAGAGGCGCTGCTGAACATCCTCGGACCCCTGCGTGAGGGGTTCGCATTGCCGATCATCGTGGTCCTGCACCTGCCGGACGAGCGCCGCAGCCATTTGGCGGAAGTTTTCGCCCGGCGTGTGTCGCTGCCGGTCCTGGAAGCCCGGGACAAGACCCCGGTCGAAGCCGGGACCCTGTATTTCGCCACGCCCGGGTATCACTTGTCGGTTGAACGGGACCGCAGTTTTTCCTTGAGCCTGGAGGACCGAGTGCATTATTCGCGGCCAGCCATCGATTATCTGTTCGAATCGTCCGCCGATGCCTACGGTCCGACCCTGGCCGCGGTGTTGCTGACCGGCGCCAACCAGGATGGCGCGCGAGGCTTGTCCCAGGTCAAGCAGCGTGGCGGGCTGACCATCGTCCAGGACCCGGAGGACGCCCAGGTCGCGACCATGCCCCAGGCGGCGCTGGATATCCTGCAACCCGACCACATACTCACCCTACGCGGCATCGGCCGTTTGCTTGTCGAGCTGGAAAGAATCGCATGCTAAGTAATATTCAGGCCAAACTGCTGATCGTCGACGATCTGCCGGAAAATCTGCTGGCGCTCGAAGCGCTGATCGCCCGTGAAGACCGTCTGGTCTACAAGGCGCTGTCTGCCGATGAGGCCTTGTCGCTGCTGTTGCAACACGAATTCGCGATGGCCATCCTCGACGTGCAGATGCCCGGCATGAATGGCTTCGAGCTGGCCGAGTTGATGCGCGGTACGGAAAAGACCCGGAACATCCCGATCGTGTTCGTCAGCGCCGCCGGTCGCGAACTGAACTACGCGTTCAAGGGCTACGAAAGCGGCGCCGTCGACTTCCTGCACAAACCCCTGGATATCCAGGCGGTCAAGAGCAAGGTCAACGTCTTCGTCGACCTTTACCGCCAGAGCAAGGCCATGAAACAACAGGTCGAAGCGCTGGAGCGCAGCCGCCGCGAGCAGGAAGCGCTGCTCCAGCAGTTGCAGAGTACCCAGCTGGAGCTGGAGCAGGCGGTGCGCATGCGCGATGATTTCATGTCCATCGTTGCCCATGAGGTGCGCACGCCGCTCAATGGCCTGATTCTCGAAACCCAGTTGCGCAAGATGCACCTGGCCCGGGACAACGCCGCGGCGTTTACCCTCGACAAGATGCACGCCATGGTCGATCGCGACGAACGGCAAATCAAGAGCCTGATCCGCCTGATCGAAGACATGCTGGATGTGTCACGCATCCGCACCGGCAAGTTGTCGATCCGCCCCACACACTTCGACCTGGCGGCGCTGGCTCGGGGTTTGGTACAGAATTTCGCCCCGCAGATCGAGGCCGCCGAGGCGTCGGTCAGTCTTGACGCCGAGCAACCGGTGATGGGCGATTGGGATGAATTTCGCATTGAACAGGTGATTTCCAACCTGCTGACCAACGCCTTGCGTTATGGCGCCAAGAGCCCGATAAGCCTTAAGGTGTACAGTGAGAACGGTGAGGCACGGGTCGAAGTCCGTGATAGCGGAATCGGCATCAGTGAAGAGAACCAACAGCGAATTTTCCAGCAATTCGAGCGCGTCTCGGCCAACCATGTTGCCGCCGGGCTGGGCCTGGGGTTGTTTATTTCCGAACAGATAGTTGCCGCCCATGGCGGCACCATTACCGTCGAAAGCCGGATTGGCGAAGGCGCCCTGTTTCGCGTTTGTCTGCCGCTGTAGGAAAACAGCCAGATAAACGCAACCTCTGATCGACCCCACGGTCGTATCAGCAGCTATTGACCGAACAAAGGCTTCCCATGAGTGAAGATGCACAAGATGTAGTCCTCGTCGTCGAGGACGATCCCTCTATCCTGATGGTGCTCTCGGCCTACCTGTCGGGGGAGGGCTACCGGGTCCTGCAGGCCGAGAACGGCGAGCAGGCCTTTGAGATCCTCGCCAGCAAGCCGCACCTGGACATGATGATCACCGACTTCCGCCTGCCGGGCGGAATCTCCGGCGTGCAGATCGCCGAACCCGCGGTGAAGCTGCGGCCCGAGCTCAAGGTGATTTTCATCAGCGGCTACGCCCAGGAAATCCGCGAGACGGACAGCCCGATCACGCGCAAGGCACCGATTCTGGAGAAGCCCTTCGATCTCGACCGATTGCAGGAAATGATGCAGGAAATGCTGTCGTAGGAGCTGCCGAAGGCTGCGATCTTTTGACCTTGCTTTTTTATAGATCAAGATCAAAAGATCGCAGCCTGCGGCAGCTCCTACACAGGGAGTGGTGTGTTCTGAACGGGATCAGGCGCGAATCATCTCCTGCACCTTGGCCGTCAACAGGTCGAAGGTGAATGGCTTGGTGATCATCTGCATGCCCGGATCGAGGAACCCGCCGCGCACCGCCGCGTGCTCGGCATACCCGGTGATGAACAGGACCCTCAGGTCCGGCCGCAGCTGCCGGCCGATTTCCGCCAGTTGCCGACCATTCATGCCGGGCAGGCCGACGTCGCTGATCAACAGGTCGATACGCTGGGCCGAGTCGAGGATCGGCATCGCCGTGTCGGCATCGCAGGCCTCGACGAAGGCATAGCCCAAGTCGCCCAGCACGTTGCTGACCAATTGCCGCACCGCCGGATCGTCCTCGACGATCAGCACGGTCTCGCCGTTTTGCGCGTAGGGAGGATGTTCCGTGTCGATCGGCTGGTCCTCGGGCAGGTCTCCGCCAAAACGCGGCAGATACAGGTTAACCGTGGTGCCTGTGCCGACTTCGCTATGAATGGCGACATGCCCGCCCGATTGTTTGCTGAAGCCATAGATCATCGACAACCCGAGGCCGGTGCCCTGGCCAATGGGCTTGGTGGTAAAGAACGGATCGAAGGCTCGATTGATCGTACTTTGCGGCATGCCGCAGCCATTGTCGGTGACGCTCAGTACCACGTAGTCGCCGGGCTTGAGGTTGCCGTGGGGCTGGGTGAATTCGGCGTCCAGGTGGCGGTTGGAGGTCTGCACCAGCAGTTTTCCGCCATTGGGCATGGCGTCGCGGGCATTGATGACCAGGTTGAGCAGGGCGCTTTCCAGTTGATTGGGGTCGGCTTCGGCGACCCACAGCTGCTCGTCCAACTGCATGTCCAGGTGAATGCTTTCGTTGATGCTGCGCTGCAACAGTTCGCCCATGGACACCACCAGAGTGTTCATCTGCACGGGCTTGGAATCGAGCGACTGGCGCCGGGAAAACGCCAACAGCCGGTGGGTCAGGCTCGCGGCGCGGTTGGCCGAGGTCACGCCGAGGTCGATCAGGCTGTCGAGATCCTCGGTGCGCCCCCGGGCCAGGCGTCGGCGCAACAGTTCCAGGCTGCCGATGATGCCGGTCAGCATGTTGTTGAAGTCATGGGCGATGCCACCGGTGAGTTGGCCGACCGCTTCCATTTTTTGCGACTGACGCAACACTTCCTCGTTGTGGCGCAGTTGTGCGGTGCGCTCTTCGACCTGCTGCTCCAGGGTCTCGAGGGTGTTTTGCAGGCGCAGCTCGCTTTGGCTCAGGTCCACCAGCCGATCCCTGGCTTCATATTGTCGTCGGCGTCCGCGCAGGGCGGCGGCGACCATGCTGATCAAGGTTTCCGGGTGGAAGGGCCGTTCCAGGTACGTGACATTGCCCAGGAGGGGGCCAAAGCGTGACGCCGGATTTTGTTCCGGGCCACCGTGGTGGGTCAGCAGCACGATCGGCAAATCGGACCAGGCCGGTTGTTGCTCGATCAGCCCGAGCAGCGGCTCAAGGTCGCTGTGCAGCAAGGCTTCGCTGGACATGAGCAACAAGCCGGCGCCTTGCTCCAGTTCCTGGCAAAGCCCCGGCAGGTCGTTGCTGACGACTCCGGCGAAGCCTGCCTCGTTGAGCAGCATCATGGCGATCTGACTGTCGCGCCCGAGCGGTGCAAGAATGATCGCTCGCTCGGACGTCGCTTCATGGACGATCACGGGCTTTCATCCCCGAGCAGGGGATTGCTCGCGCCCAGGTAGGTTGGCACACCGCGCAACACGCCCTGGAAGGTTTCCAGCGGCTCGCCGATGGTCATGCCGTTGCCATTGATCTTGTATTCGCGGATGGTCGATTCATGGCTGCCGGTGCGTTTCTTGATGATCGAAATGGCTCGCCGTACCTTGCCCAGGGCTTCGAAATAGCGCAACAGGATGACCGTGTCGGCGAGGTAAGTGATGTCCACCGGGGCCTGCATGTCACCGACCAGGCCATGCTGGGCGACCGTCATGAAAGTCGCAGCGCCTTTGCGATTGAGGTACAGCAGCAGCTCGTGCATGTGCAGCACCAGGGCGTTTTCTTCGGGCATCGCCGCTTGATAGCCGTTGATGCTGTCGATCACCACGGTCTTGATGTCGCCCTCGTCGACGCAGCGCCGCACCCGATGGGAAAACTCGCCAGGTGAGAGTTCGGCAGCATCCACTTGCTCGATCAGCAAATTGCCGGTGTCTTGCAGCACTTTCAAGTCGATGCCGATGTTCTTCATGCGTGCGAACAGCAGGCCCAGTTCTTCATCGAAGATGAACAGGGCCGCTTTCTCGCCTCGGGAGACGGCAGCGGCGGCAAAAATCATCGAGATCAACGACTTGCCAGTGCCGGCCGGGCCGAGGATCAGCGTGCTTGAGCCGGTCTCGATACCGCCGCCGAGCAGCGCATCCATTTCGCGGATGCCGCTGGTCAATTGTTGGCGCAGGTAATCGCCCCGGTGCTCGGCGGCCACCAGGCGGGGGAACACGTGGACGCCATCGCCCATGATGGTGAAGTCGTGATAACCGCCGCGGTATTTCTGGCCACGGTACTTCACCACGCGAACCCGCCGGCGCTCGGCGCCATAGTTGGGCGTCAGCTCCTCCAGGCGAACCACCCCGTGGGCGACGCTGTGCACGGTCTTGTCCAGGGATTCGGTGGTCAGGTCGTCGAGCAGCAGCACAGTGGCCTCGTAGCGCACGAAGTAGTGCTTGATGGCGAGGATCTGCCGGCGGTAACGCAGCGAGCTTTGCGCCAGCAGGCGAATCTCGGAGAGGCTGTCGAGCACCACGCGGGTTGGCCTGACGCGTTCGACCACTTCAAAAATCTGTTTGGTGGCCTCACCCAGCTCCAGGTCCGAGGAGTACAGCAGCGATTGCTGGTGCTCGGCCGTCAGCAGGCTTTCGGGGGGCGTCAGTTCGAAGATATGGACATTGTCGTCCAGCTCCCAGCCATGGGAGCGCGCACCCTGGCGCAATTCGCGTTCGGTTTCCGACAGGGTGATGTACAACGAGCGCTCGCCGGCTTTGGCGCCGGCCAACAAAAAGTGCAGGGCGACCGTGGTCTTGCCGGTACCGGGTTCTCCCTCAAGCAAAAACACGTGGCCGCGGGACAGTCCGCCATTGAGGATGTCATCGAGACCATCAATCCCTGTGGCGGCTTTTACGCTGATCAACTCGTTGGATGTAGACAAAAAATGCCCTCTCATGACTAGGGGAAGCGAGGCAGCACGTAAAGCATAGCCGGCTACCTGTTCACTTGACCTTTGGCGGCAATGAGCGTTCAACTTTTTGTAAGGAGATGGCGTTGGGTGTTCGCAACCATTGTAGGAGCCGGCTTGCCGGCGAAGGCGATCTCAAGGACGCCTTCGCCGGTAAGCCGGGCTCCTACAGAAGCGCGCAGAAACATGGCATGGTGTTGTGTAACGGGTCTTCTAGAGCCCTTGCTGCAACGCTGGATCATCCGGATTCATCTGTTCCAGCTGCGCCAACAATATCTGCACGTTCTGCAACTGCCCGCTTTCCTTCCAGTAATTGATCAGCAGCACCCGTGCCCGACGATCGTTCGGATGCCGCTGAACGATTTCCTGCAGCTGTTTCTGCGCCGCTTCCAGCTCCTGTTCGTCATGCAGCATCGTGGCCAGGTCGTAGCGGTAATCCCTGTTGTTCGGCTCCAGCTCCACCGCCTTGGACAAACCCAGCAGGGCGAACTCGTTTTGGCCGTGATGCAGCAACCACATCCCCAGCGCATGTTGCAGATAGGCCGAATCGGGTTGGGCCTTGAGTTGTTTGGCCAACAGTTGGCGGGCGGCGTCGACCTGGCCCAGTTTGTCCAGGACCTCGATCTGCATCACCAGTGCCGGCAGGTTGTCTGGCGCAAGGCGCAAGGTATGCTCAAGGGCCTGCTGGGCCTCCTTGAATTCGGCATTGTGCAGGTACAACCGGGCCAGCTGATATTGGTTGTCGGCGCTTTCCGGGGCGCTTTTCAGTACCTGTTGCCAGGCATCGATGGCCTGCTCCAGCGGGCCAAAATACAGGCCAAGATCATCCGGCGACAAGCCCAGCAGCGCATTGACGGCAGCGAAGCGCACGCTCTGCTCGCCGTCATCGAGCAACGGCCCCAGCAACAGGCTGCGTTGACCGCTGGGCACCAGCCCGCTGATGCTCCTGATCGCCGCGACACGGACCTGCGGCGCCTCATTCTGCAAGTCTGCATCCGCCAGTTTCAGCGCCACGGAACTGGGGTAGTTGGGCAGTTCGGCATGCAGCCAGACGCGCCGCTTGGGCGAAATGTCCGGGCGGGCCAATTGCTGGTAGAGCACCCGCGCGGCCCCCGGTTGGCCATTGCGGGCCGCCGTCAGCGCTTCGCTGTAGCCGCGCTTGATCGCTTCGGGCACCACCGGGGCGCTGCTGCGCAGGAACATCCAGGCAAGGCCGACGGCAAACAGGACACAGAGGCTGATGAGCAGATAGCGGCGGGACTGGGGCATGCAGAATCCGGAAGCTGGCAGGCTTGGGCAAAGCTGTCAGCTTCGGTCAGGCACGGCCTGGAGTCAAACCCTGACTGCGATACTCAAACCTGTCGAGACTGCGCCGCAGTGACTACGCTTGCTGGATTGGACTGGACAGGCGTGCCCATGCAAGCGCTGTTGTTATACTTCAAGGCAATGCTCAACCCCGGGCGCGGCGTGCTGCTGTTCGCCCTGCGCACCATCGCGGCCGGGCTGTTGACCCTGTACCTGGCGTTCGTATTCGATCTCGAGCAGCCCAAGTGGTCGATCATGGCCGTGGTCATCATCAGCCAACCCTTGGCCGGCATGGTGCTGGCGCGCAGTTTCGGCCAGGTCATCGGCACCACCCTGGGGGCGGCGGTGGCCGTGGTGATCATGGCGATCTTCCCCCAGGCGCCGCTGCCTTTCCTCATCACCTTGTCCCTGTGGCTGGCGCTGTGCACCGCCGGTGGCACCTTGTTGCGCTACACCAGCTCCCAGGCTTTTGTCCTCAGCGGCTACACGGCGGTGGTCGTGGGCCTGCTGGCGGTCCCCGACCAGGACGGCACCTTCATGCTCGCCGTTACCCGCGTGACCGAGACGCTGCTGGCGGTGGCCTGCGTCTGCGTCGTCAGCCTGCTGACCGCGCGCCCGGAGGCGGTGGCCAAGGAGTATTTCGACAGGATCGATCAGGTTATCAAGCTGCTGGCAACCCATGCCAGTGCCGTCATCCGCACCGAGGAAAGCGAGGCAGACTTTCACCGTCGGCAAATGCAGCTGCTGGGGCAGATCAGTGCGCTGGAGGGGGTACGCCGGCATCTGTATTACGACGCGCCGCGACTGCGCAGCGCCGACGACCTGGTGCAATTGCTCGGCAACCAACTGTTGCTGCTGACCGCCCGACTCACCGCCTTGCGCCACCAGCGCGAGTTGCTGCTGGAGCGCTGGGAAGGCGAGATCCCGAGCGAAATACAGCATTTGCTCGGCGAAGAACTGGTGTTCCTCGATGAACTGGCCCGCCAGGGACGTGCGCTGCCGGCTGAGCAGCGGCGCCAGTTTGCAGCGTTGCAGCAGCGTTTCGATGCGCTGGCCTACCGGTCCGAGCAACTGACCGAGCCTTTGAAGGCGACCTTGCGCTCACTGTCCTGGTCATTGCGTTGGGAACAGGCGCGAATGCTCGAGCAGCTTGAAACGATTCTGGAACTGAGCGACGTGATCCAGAGCGGACGCAAGGCCAGCAGCGTGTTTCGCGGCCAGGCCAATCCGCTGCACCTGGATTTCACCCTGGCGACGATGAACGCCATCCGCGCCTGGTGCGCCCTGATGGTCGCCGGCCTGATCTGGATCGAAACCGGTTGGGACGGGGCGCGGGGCGGGATGGTGGTGACGGGGATCCTGTGCTCGCTGATGGCGACGTTTCCCCGGCCGTTGCTGGCTGTGCAGAGCTATGCCCGGGGGCTGGGCCTGGCGCTGGTGGTGTCGTCGGTGCTGCAGTTCGCGCTGGTGCCGATGATCAGCAGTTTCGAACTGCTGGCCCTGCTGCTGGTGCCGTTGCTCTATGCCGTCGCGGTGGGGTTGTCCAGCCCGCCGACCACGGGCACGGGGATTGGCCTGGGGTTGACGACTTTCCTGTTGCTGGGCCCGGCAAACACCGGTCTGGGGCAAAACACCGCGATCCAGTGGTTCGAGTTTGCCGGTGCCTACACCTGCGCCGCCGCGCTGGCATTGAGTGTGTATGCCTTGATCTTTCCGTTCCGGCCGGTCCTGCGCCTGCGCCGGTTGCATCAGGAGAATTGCGAGCAGGTCTACGCGTTGTTGAAATCCCCGCCCACCGATAAAAACCAGTTCGCCTTCGAAAGCCGCATCGTCGACCGCCTGACCACGATGCTCGGCCTGCTGCCGGCCATCCAGGACAAGCCAACGAGGGACCTGTTCGAAGTCAGTCTCGGTTGCATGGCGTTGGGCATCGCCTTGAACCAGCTCCGGCAGCAGGGGCAGGGCAACGCGCTGCTGAGTCCCGAGACGCAGGGTCGACTGTCCGCCACCGTGCGCGAAACCGGTCGGCTGGTCGCCGGGCGGCCCGGCATCGACGTCGATCGCGTGCTCGACAGCCTGCACGGCCTGGGCGATGAACTGGACGCGCTGCACTGCAGTGTCCATGAACACCTGTGGTCAGTGTTTCGCATGCGCGTGGCCCTGTTGATCGTGGTGTCGTTCCTCGAACGCCACCGTGCCCACTTTGAGCCCGAACCCTCGCCAGGAGTACCTGAACTTGCCCATTGATGTGGAAATAGGCGGCGTCTACCTGCCGCCGATCGCCCAGGCGCTATTGCTGGGGCTGCCGATTTTCCTGGTGCTGGACTGGCTGCTGCGGCGCCTCGGTGTGTTGCAGTTCGTCTGGCATGAAGCCTTGTTCGAAGGCGCGTTGTACGCCTGCGTGTGCGCGACGCTGATCCTGGTGATGGGAGCCTGATGCCGTGAAGAAGATCCTTGCCCATCTCACCACGCTGGCGGTGGTACTACTGGCCTTCGTGCTCGGCTGGTTTGCCTGGGAGCATTACACCCGCGCCCCCTGGACCCGCGACGCACGGGTGCGGGCTGATGTGGTGACCCTGTCCGCCGATGTCGCCGGACGCATCGTCAAACTTGCCGTGCACGATAACCAGCATGTGGAGAAGGGCCAGTTGCTGCTGGAAATCGATCCCTCGCGTTATGCCCTGGCGGTGGAACACGGCAAGCGCGCGGTGGAAGTGTCGAAGGCCTCGTTGGGGCAGTCGCAGGCGACCATTGTCGCCAGCCAGGCGTTGCTCAGGCAGCGGCAAAGCGAGGAGCGTCGCCGGCGGACGCTCAAGGAGCGTTCGGCGATCTCCGGCGAAGAGTGGGAAAAAGCCAGTACCGATGTGGCGGTGGCCGAGGCTGATCTGCTGCGCAACCAGGCCAACCTGGGGTTTGCCCAGGCCAATGTGCAACTGGCGAGCGCCGCATTGGCCGAAGCCGAACACGACCTGGAACGCACCCGGGTCGAATCGCCCATCAGCGGCTACGTTACCAACCTGCTGACCCGCCAGGGCGACTACGCCACCGCAGGCGGTCCCTTGGTGGCACTGGTAGACAGCGATTCGTTTTATGTCAGCGGCTACTTCGAAGAAACCAAGCTGCCGCGCATCGAGGAGGGTGATCGGGTCGACATCGAGTTGATGAGCGGCGAACGTTTCGGTGGCACCGTGCAAAGCATCGCCTTCGCCATCGCCGACCGGGAAAACCTGCCGGGTGGACGCTTGCTGGCGAACATCAACCCCAGCTACACCTGGGTCAAGCTGGCGCAACGGGTCCCGGTAAGGATCAGGATCGATGATGACTATGCCGGTAAAGCGAAATTACGGGCGGGAACAACAGCGACCGTCACCGTCCAGGAACACCACTAACCCTGTAGGAGCTGGCTTGCCAGCGAATGCGGTGGTTCAGTCACCTCAATGGTGAATGTGCCTCCGTCTTTGCTGGCAAGCCAGCTCCTACAGGGGGTGTTGTGGATTCAACACCGCGCAAGCAAAAAAAAGCCCCGCGACCGAATGAGACGCGGGGCCAAAAAATTGGTTGGTTGCGGCCAACCAAAGGAGCTCTGTAGAAAATCGTGTTACTTGCTGGCGACCGTCTCCGGCTGCCAGCCACCGCCAAGGGCCTTGTAGATCGCGACAATGCCGCGGTACAGGTCGACTTCAGCCTGGGCCTGGGTGTCTTCCGCGGCCAGGCGCTCACGCTGGGCATCGAGCAGCACGAGGAAGTCGGCGGTGCCTTCGCGGTAGCGGATCTCGGCGAGGTCGGCAGCCGAGCGGCTCGATTCGCTTTGACGGATCAGCGAAATCAGCCGCTGCTGACGTTTACCGTAATCGCTGAAGGCGTTTTCCGACTCTTCCAGGGCCAGCAAGACTTGCTGCTCGTAAGTGGCGAGAGCGCCTTCGGCATCGGCATCGGCGCCGCGCAAACGGGCGCGCACGCTGCCCAGATCAAAGGCCGCCCAAGTGATGCTCGGGCCCAGTGCCCAGGCATTGGCCGCCGAGGAACCGATCTGCGAGCCACGCCCGGCGGTAAAACCAAGGAAGCCACTGAGGCTGACGCGCGGGAACAGATCCGCCTTGGCCACACCGATCCGTGCCGTGGCCGATGCGAGTTGGCGTTCGGCACTGCGAATGTCCGGACGGCGTTGCAGCAGTTCGCCCGGATCTCCGATCGGCAGGGCCTTGGCAATGGCCGGCAAGTCCTTCGGACGCAAGTCGACCGTGAGCTTGTCCGGACGCTCACCCAGCAGGGTCGCGATGCGGTTTTTCTGCCGCACCTGCTCGGCCTGCAATTGCGGCACGCTGGCTTCGACCGAGGCCAGGCGCGCGTCGGCGCGTTCCACGTCGAGCTGATCGCCGACGCCGGCATCGCGCAGGCTGATGGTGATCTTGCGCGACTCCTGCTGGTTCTGCAGGTTGGCCAGGGCGATTTTCTCACGCAGCTGCGCACCCCGCAGTTGGCCGTAGGCATCGACCAATTCGGCAATCATGGTCACTTGCAGTTGGTACAGGTCGGCTTCGAACGCCTGTTGCTCGGCGTTGGCCGATTCCAGGTTGCGCTGGATGCGGCCAAACAGGTCGATCTCCCAGGCCATGTCCAGGCCCAGGTCGTAGCGCTCCTGATTGACCCGGTCGGTGGTCTCGCCCGGAATCTGCCCTTTGCCAATGTCACTGCTGACGCGGCTGGTGATGGTCGGCATGGCGTCATTGCTAACGTCATCGCGAATCGCCCGTGCCGCTTTCCAGCGGGCAAACGCGACGCGCAAGTCGCGGTTGCCTTTCAGGGACTCCGTCACCAACTGGTTGAGCGTCGGGTCTTCGAACTGCTGCCACCAGATACCTTCGAATCGCGAGCGGTCGAAGTTCTTCTGGCCGGCAGCGCCGTCGGTGGCCGTGGTGATGTGGGCCGGTTCAGTGGCTGGGGTCTGGTAGTCCGGGCCCACGGCACAGGCGCTCAGCGCCAATGCCAGCAGGCTCGGCAGGAAAGCTTTCAAACTCATCAGTGCGACTCCAGCTTCAAGTTGGCCTTGGCTGCTTTGCGCGCTTGGCCGCGTTCGACAAAGTTGCGAATCAGTACGTAGAACACCGGCGTCAGCAACAGACCGAAGAAGGTCACCCCGAGCATCCCGGAGAACACCGCCACACCCATGGCGTGACGCATCTCGGCACCGGCACCGCTGGAGAACACCAGAGGCACTACACCCATAATGAAGGCGAACGAGGTCATCAGGATCGGCCGCAGACGCAGGCGGCAGGCTTCCAGGACCGCGGCCAGCGGGTTCATGCCTTCGAGCTGTTTATCCTTGGCAAACTCGACGATCAGGATCGCGTTCTTACACGCAAGCCCCACCAGTACGATCAAGCCGATCTGGGTGAAGATGTTGTTGTCGCCGCCCGAAGCAATCACCCCGGTAATCGCCGACAGCAGGGTCATCGGCACGATCAGGATCACCGCCAGTGGCAGGCTCCAGCTTTCGTACTGCGCCGCGAGCACCAGGAACGCCAACAGTACGCAGAGCGGGAACACGAACAGCGCGGTGTTGCCGGACAGGATCTGCTGGTAGGTCAGGTCGGTCCATTCGTAGGTCATGCCGTTAGGCAGTTCTTCCTTGAGCAGTTTCTCGATGGCTTTTTCCGCCTGGCCGGAGCTGTAGCCGGGGGCTGCGGCACCGTTGATTTCCGCGGTGACGAAACCGTTGTAATGGGAGACGCGATCCGGGCCCGAGGTGTCGCTGACCTTGATGAAGGTCGCCAACGGGATCATCTCGCCCTTGTTGTTGCGCACTTTCAACTGGCCGATCTGGTCGGACTCGAGACGGAACTGCTGCTCAGCCTGGACGTTGACCTGATAGGTGCGGCCGAAGCGGTTGAAGTCGTTGGCATACAGCGAACCCAGGTAGATCTGCAGGGTGTCGAAGATGTCGCTGACGGCCACGCCGTGGGTCTTGGCTTTTTCCCGGTCGATGGCGGCATCGACCTGCGGCACGTTCACCGTGTAGCTGGTGAACAGGCCCGCCAGTTCCGGAACACTGTGGCTCTTGGCGATGATGTTCATGGTTTCCTTGTACAGCTCTTCGTAGCCCAGGTTGCCCCGGTCTTCGATCTGCAGGCGGAAACCACCGATGGTGCCCAGGCCTTGTACCGGCGGCGGCGGGAAGATCGCCATGTAGGCTTCCTGGATGTCCGCGTACTGGCCGTTCAAGGCACCGGCAATCGCACCGGCGGACATGCTCGGGTCTTTACGCTCATCGAACGGTTTCAAGGTCACGAACACGATGCCGGCGTTCGGGCTGTTGGTGAAACCGTTGATCGACAGGCCAGGGAAGGCCACTGCGCTTTCCACACCTGGCTGTTTCAGGGCCAGGTCGGACATGCGCTTGATCACGTCTTCGGTGCGGTCCAGGCTCGAGGCATCCGGCAGTTGCGCGAAGGCCACCAGGTATTGCTTGTCCTGGCCGGGTACGAAACCGGTCGGGGTGCTGGAGAAACCGAAGAAGGTCAGCACCATCAGGCCGGCGTACAGCAGCAGGGCGATGCCGCTCGAGCGGATAACCCGGGCAACGGTGCCGACATAACCATGGCTGGCCTTTTCAAAGAAGCGGTTGAACGGACGGAACAACCAGCCGCCAAACAGCTTGTCCAGGACCTTGGAGAAACGGTCTTTCGGTGCGTCATGGCCTTTGAGCAACACGGCAGCCAGGGCCGGCGACAGGGTCAGGGAGTTGAAGGCCGAGATCACCGTCGAAATGGCAATGGTCAGGGCGAACTGCTTGTAGAACTGCCCGGTCAACCCGGAGATGAACGCGGCCGGTACAAACACCGCACAGAGCACCAGCGCCGTGGCAATGATCGGGCCGGTCACCTCACGCATGGCGCGCTTGGTGGCTTCCACCGGCGTGAGTCCAAGTTCGATGTTGCGCTCGACGTTCTCCACCACCACGATCGCATCGTCCACCACGATACCGATCGCCAGTACCAGGCCGAACAGCGACAGGGCGTTCAACGAGAAGCCGAACAGATGCATCACGGCAAAGGTACCGATCAGCGAGACCGGCACCGCCACCAACGGAATGATCGAGGCGCGCCAGGTCTGCAGGAACAGGATCACGACCAGGACCACCAGGATCAGCGCTTCGAACAGGGTGTGAACCACCGCCTCGATGGAGCCGCGCACGAAGATGGTCGGGTCATAGACGATGCTGAAGTCCATGCCTTCGGGGAAGCCCTTCTTCAGTTCGGCCATTTTCGCCCGGACTTCATTGGAGATCTCGATGGCGTTGGAGCCAGGGCGCTGGAAGATCGGGATCGCCACCGCCGGCTGGTTGTTCAGCAGGGAACGCAAGGCGTACTGGCTGGAACCCAGTTCGACGCGGGCGATGTCCTTGAGGCGAGTGATTTCACCGTTTTCGCCAGAGCGAATGATGATGTTCTCGAACTCTTCTTCACTGACCAGACGGCCCTGGGTGTTGACCGACAACTGGAAGCTTTGCGCATTCGGGGCAGGGGGCGCGCCCAGTGCACCCGCGGCCACTTGACGGTTCTGCTCACGAATGGCTGTTACAACATCAGTTGCAGTCAGGTTGCGCGAAGCGGTCTTGTTCGGATCGAGCCAGACACGCAGCGAATAGTCGCCCATGCCGAACAGCTGCACATCACCGACACCGCCCAGGCGCGCCAGCTCATCCTTGATGTTGAGGATCGCGTAGTTGGACAGGTACAGCATGTCGTAGCGTTTGTCCGGCGAGGTCAAGTGCACCACCATCGTCAGGTCGGGCGACGCCTTGTCCACGGTGATACCGATGCGCGTCACTTCCTCGGGAAGTTTCGGCTCGGTGCGGGTCACGCGGTTCTGCACCTGTACCTGAGCGTTGTCCAGGTCCGTGCCCAACGCGAAGGTGATGGTCAGGGTGATCTTGCCGTCGGCGGTCGACTGCGAGGACATGTACAGCATGTTCTCGACGCCGGTGATCGCCTGCTCCAGGGGAGCGGCGACGGTTTCACCAATGACTTTCGGGTTGGCACCCGGGAAGTTGGCGCGCACCACCACGGTCGGCGGTACCACTTCCGGGTATTCGCTGATCGGCAATTGGAACAGCGAGATCGCACCGGCGATCAGGATCAGCAGCGACAGCACCGCTGCGAAGATCGGCCGTGAAATGAAGAATTGGGAAAAATTCATCGGAGTCGTTATCCCTTAACCGCGTGGAGTCGCGGCAGCCACTTTCACAACCGTACCCGGCGCGACCTTGGCAGGCGCGACTTGGGGCAGGTTGCTGGCTTCCAGCGCTTGTCGTTGTTGGGCCAGGGCCGCGAGGGTTTGCTCGGTGGCCATCGGGATCACTTCAGGGGTGACCGGCGAGCCCGGGCGTACCCGCTGCAGGCCCTTGACGATGATGGTGTCGTCCTTGTTCAGGCCGTTGCGCACGATGCGCAGGCCTTCGATTTTCGGACCCAGCTCCACGGCGCGATAAGCCGTCTTGTTGTCGGCATCCATCACCAGCACGAATTTCTTGCCCAGGTCCGTACCCACCGCCTCATCGTTGATCAGCATGGCGTTGTAGGTGCCGCTGCCCACCAGTTTCAGGCGCGCGTAAAGGCCCGGGGTGTAGCTGCCGTCGCTGTTGTCGAACACGGCGCGACCGCGGATGGTGCCGGTTTTCGGGTTGACCTGGTTGTCGACGAAGTTCATCACACCCTGGTGCGGGTTGCCGTCTTCGTTGGACAGGCCCATGTACACCGGGGTGGTGGCGCCGCGTTTGCCCTGGCGGGCGAGCTGGGTGTACTTGAGGAACACACGCTCGTCGGCATCGAAGTAGGCGTAGACCTTGTCGGTGGAGACCACACTGGTCAGCGGGGTGGTATCGGCAGTCACCAGGTTGCCGGCAGTAATTTCCGCACGGCTGACGCGACCGCTGATGGGCGCGGTGACACGGGTGAAGCTCAGGTTCAGTTTGGCCAGGTCGAGCTGTGCTTGCAGGGCACCAACGGCGGCCCGGGCTTCCTGGGCAGCGCTGGTCCGCGAGTCGGCCAATTCGGCGGAAATCGCATTGCTGGTGCGCAGGCGTTCGCCGCGCTGGGCTTCGTTTTCGCTGCGAGTGGCGTTGGCGCGGGACTGGGCGACCAGCGCTTCGAGGCGACGGACCTCAGCCTGGAACGGACGCGGGTCGATCTGGAACAGCAGGTCGCCTTTCTTGACCAGGGCGCCTTCGGTGAAGGCCACTTCATCGATCTGGCCCGAGACCCGTGGACGAATCTCCACGGTTTCCGGTGCTTCGAGGCGTCCGGTGAATTCGTCCCACTCGTTGACCGGTTGCTCCAGCACCTTGGCCACGCTGACCTTGGCTGCGGGCAGGCTGGCGGCAGTCTCTGGCGCCTTGCCGCAGGCGCTCATCACCACGACGGCCAACAGGGCCAACGGCAAGCGCAAATGTTTGAATGACTGTTCCATGGATGCATCCGCCAATGTATTAAGATTGGCGAATGATGCTCGGCAGGGTGGTATCGCACGAATCGAATGGGGCGAAGGTAACTATCATTCGGAATGATAGGAGAGGCCTGGGCAGCTCTCTAGCCTGCGCCTTGCGTCAGGAGGCAATCAACCCGGTTGATGGAAATTGTGTGTTTCCGGATTCGCAATGGTCCCCTGTACCAATCCCCTCACGACTGTACCCGATCTACTGTAGGAGCGAGCTTGCTCGCGATGGAGGTCAACGATGACGCGGGTCGCCTGACCCCCCGCGGTGATCTCAGGTTTTTCGCGAGCAATCGAGCGTCGACCGGCTGCTCCTACACGGAGCTCAATCTATGGGCATCCTCAACAATCAGATCGACCGCCAATTGAGCGATGGGCGCAAGCGTTCGCCCCGCATGGCACACCACGGCGTTCCTGATCGTCAGCAAATCCGCCGGCCAGCCCGGCTGTATGAAAGGCATCAGGTCCACCAGGCGGCCGTCGCGCAGGTCCTTGTCGAGCCAGGAGCGCCAGGTCATCAGCAGCGAATCACTGGTGAGTGTGGTTTCGCGCAGCAGATCCAGATCGTTTGAGCTGAGTGTCCAGGGCAGCAGGGTGCCTGGCTCCAGGTCGAACAAGGCGTACACCGATGCCTCGGTGGAGGCGACGACACCGCTCCACGGATACTCCAGGATCTGTGCACGTGAAACCGGTTGGCGCTGTTGCGCCAAGGGGTGGTCGCGACGGCAGAAGATCGACGCCGGTTGCGGCGGCAGATGAGTAATGGACAAGCGCGGATCAAACTCCTGATCAGCCCTTAAGGTTGCCACCACAAACTCCAGCCGATTGGTTTCCAGCTGATGGGACAGATGCTCCCAGAAGTTGACCTGGACGTTCAACACCAGCCGGGGGATTTCCTGCCTTAGCTTGACCAGCACGCTGGTCGTGTTGAGGTTGGCGGCCATGGGGGTCACGCCAAAACTCAACTCCCCACCTTCCGCGCCGGACAGGTCATTGGCCTGCGCCAACATCTTACTGGCACAACTGAGCAGCTCATGAGCCCGCCCGATCAGTTGCTGTCCCGCAGTGGTGAGCCGCACCGTGCGCGTATCCCGATCGAACAACCGAACCCCCAGATCCGCCTCCAGCGACTGAATGCTGCGGCTGAAGGCAGTCTGTGACAAGTGCGCTCGCGCGGCCGCCCGGGAGAAGTGCAGTTCTTCACTCAGGTAGACCAGATGGCGAACCCGTTTCAAATCGATTGAGTCGTTCATTGCATAAATAGCCGCTCACCTTTGCATTGGACACTCTTATCACGCTGCCAGAAGATTCACCAGCGCCAACATCGCCCGGCAGGCCACAGGCACTGCCAGTAATAATAAAAACGATGGGAAAGCTTATGGCAGACCAGTTCCAGTTCGATCGGCTTCAGTCTTTGACCTTGACCACGCTCCTTGCGGTCGGTGTTTGCACCCAGGCCCAGGCCGTCGCTTTCAACGTCGGCGAAGTCCAGGGGCATTTCGATTCTTCGTTATCCATCGGCACCAGTTGGGCGCTGCGCAATGCAGACCCGAGTTTCGTCGGTACCTGGAATGGCGGTCACGCCTCCAGCCAAAGTGCTGACGATGGCCGCATGAACTTTCGCAAGGGTGAAACCTTTTCGAAGATCTTCAAGGGTGTGCACGACCTGCAACTCAGCTATGGCGAAACCGGTGTGTTCCTGCGGGGCAAGTACTGGTACGACTTCGAACTCAAGGATGAAACCCGGCGTTACCTGCAGATCAGCGACGACAATCGCAAAGAAGCGGCCAAGTCGTCCGGCGCGCAAGTGCTCGACGCCTTCGTCTACCACAACTACTTCATTGCCGATCAGCCGGGGAATGCGCGGTTGGGCAAGCAAGTGGTCAGTTGGGGGGAGAGCACCTTCATCGGCAACGGCATCAACGTGATCAACCCCACGGATGTCGCCGCGTTTCGCCGGCCGGGCGCGGAGATCAAAGAGGGGCTGATCCCCGTCAACATGGTGTATGTGTCTCAGGGCCTGGGCGAGAGCCTGTCTGCCGAGGTTTTCTATCAACTGGAGTGGGATCAGACGGTTGTCGACAACTGCGGCACGTTCTTCGGCTCGGACGTGCTGGCAGACGGCTGTGACACCCGCATGGGCTTTTCGCCACCCTCGGACCCCAACGGCCAGTACCACTTCACCCGCCGCAGTGATCGTGACGCTCGTGACAGCGGCCAGTTCGGTATTGCCCTGCGCTGGCAAGTCGAGGCGCTGGACAACACCGAGTTCGGCGCCTATGCGCTGAACTATCACAGCCGCGCGCCTTACATGGGTGGCAAGGTGGGGGTGAGCCCCTTTGCCATCAAGCCGGGCACCCATGCGGCGACGGCTGAGTACTTTCTCGAGTACCCGGAGGATATCCGGCTTTACGGCCTGAGCTTTTCGACGACGGCAGGGGCGATCGCCGTGGCGGGCGAAATCAGCTACCGGCCCAACATGCCGTTGGCCCTCAACAGTAGCGATGTGACCATTTCTGCGCTCGCCGGCTCGATGGCGGCGGCCCTCGGCAGCCCGATTTTTACCAGCGGGTTCGCCCAGCCCCGGCCCGGCGAGGAATTCCACGGCTATGTGCGCAAGCCGGTGAGCCAGGCTCAAGTAACCGTCACACAATTTTTCGATCAGGTGTTGGCGGCCGAGCGGCTGACCCTGGTTTCCGAAGTTGGCTTCAACCATCTGGGCGATATCGACGGCAGCGCCCTGCGATTCGGACGCGACAGCATCTTTGGTAACGGCGAACTGCCCGATAACCGTAATTGCACGACCATCGCCAACCCGGTCAACCCGCAAAACTGCGACGACAAAGGTTTCTACACCGCCAATTCATGGGGCTACCGGGCCCGCGCCAATCTCGATTACCCGAATGTGTTCGCCGGGGTGAATCTCAAGCCCAGCGTGGCCTGGTCCCACGATGTGGACGGGTACGGACCCAACTTCAACGAGGGCAGCAAGGCCGTCAGCGTGGGACTCGATGCCGACCTCAGGAATACCTACAGCGCGAGCCTCTCGTACACCGATTTTTTCGATGGCACCTACAACACTTCGACGGATCGCGACTTCGTTGCGCTCAGCGTCGGCGTGAGCTTTTGAACCCGCAATCAGAACAGGGAAGCAAGTGATGAGATTTTCGAACTCGGTTTTTCATGGCGGTGCGTTCACCTTACTGTTCAGTACCTGCGCGTTGGCGGCGGTCCCGCCCGAGGAAGCCGCCAAGCTGGGCACCACATTGACCCCGATAGGGGCCGAGCGGGGCGCCAATGCCGATGGCTCGATACCAGCCTGGGCTGGGGGATTGCCGAAAAACGCCGCGGCCATCGACAGTAAAGGCTTCCTGGCTGATCCCTTCGCCAACGAGCGTCCGTTATTCACCATTACCGCGCAGAGCGCTGACCAGTACAAAAACCGCTTGTCCCCAGGCCAACTGGCCATGTTCAAGCGCTACCCCGAATACACGATGAACGTGTATCCCACCCACCGTAGCGCCAACGTGCCGCCGGGCATCGTCGAGGCCGCGCAAAAAAATGCCCTGAATACCCGCTTGGTCGCCGGCGGCAATGGCCTGGAGAACTTCACCAAGGCGTTTCCATTCCCCATTCCCAAGGACGGCCTTGAAGTGATCTGGAATCACCTCGCTCGCTATCGTGGCGACAGCATGAAGCGCCAGATGGTGCAGATTGTCCCGGACGTCAGGGGTGTCGGGACACCGGTGACCTTCGACCATCAATACGTACTGCGTGAAAGCCTGGCCGATTACGACCCGTCCCAAGCGAGCAATGTGCTGTTCTACAACAAGCAGACGGTGACCGCCCCGGCGCGCCTTGCGGGTAACGTCGAACTGGTCCACGAGACCCTCGATCAGGTCAGGGAACCTCGCCAAGCCTGGATCTACAACGCCGGGCAACGCCGTGTACGCCGGGCACCGCAGGTGGCCTATGACGGGCCGGCCGCCAGCACCGATGGCCAGCGCGTGGTGGACAACTACGACATGTTCAACGGTGCCCCGGACCGCTACGACTGGCAATTGGTGGGCAAACAGGAGCTGTTCATTCCCTACAACAGCTACAAGCTCGACGCTCCCACGCTCAAATACGCCGACATCACCAAAGCCGGCCATATCGATCAGGCGCTGGCGCGTTATGAGCTTCACCGCGTATGGCATGTGGTCGCGACGTTGAAACCGGGCCAGCGCCACGTGTACGCCAAGCGCGACTTCTACATCGACGAAGACTCGTGGCAGGCCGCCGTCATCGATCACTACGACGGGCGCAACACCCTGTGGCGCGTCGCCGAAGCCCATCAGCAGTCCTACTACAACCACCAGGTGCCGTTCTACACCGCCGAGACCTTGAATGACATGGTCAGCGGCAGGTACCTGGTGTTGGGCCTGAAAAATGAAGAGAAGAGCAGCTTCCAGTTTGACGTCAAGGCGGTGGAGGCCGAGTTCACCCCGAATGCCTTGCGCCAGGCCGGGGTGCGTTGAGCCTGCGTGTTTTTTGTCACTCGCCACTTTTTTGGGACGTATTCATGAAAAGCACATCGGCTCCTTCCTCGTCGTTTGATTACGCACCCGCAGACCTTGCCGCACCGCCTAGCGGCAAGATGCGCCGTGTGGTGGTGGCTTCGTCACTGGGCAACGGCCTGGAGATCTACGACTTCACCGTCTACAGTTTTTTCGCCGTGATCATCGGCCAGCTGTTTTTCCCGGCCAACTCGACCCTGGCATCCTTGATGATGTCGCTGGTGACGTTCGCCCTGGGATTTCTGGTCAGGCCCCTGGGAGCGGTAGTGATCGGGCGCTTTGCCGACCGCTACGGACGCAAGCAAGCCTTGTCCCTGACCATCAGCCTGATGACCGTTGGCACAGGCATCATCGCGTTTGCGCCGACGTATTCCAGCATCGGGATCTTCGCCACTTTGTTGCTGGTGTTGGGGCGCTTGCTGCAGGGCTTTTCCGCCGGCGGTGAAGTGGGGGCGGCGTCGGCTTTTCTCATGGAGTCCGGGCGCACTGACAATCGCTGCTTCATGGTCAGTTGGCAGGGGGCCAGTCAAGGAGCCGCTGCCTTGCTGGGTGCACTGACCGGGCTGGTGCTGACCACTGTCCTGTCCCAGGAGGCGCTGCACAGCTGGGGCTGGCGAGTGCCGTTCATCATCGGTTTGCTGATCGGCCCAGTGGGTTGGTACATCCGCAAGCACCTGGATGAAACCCACGAGAAGATCGACCACCCACAGCCATTTCGCGACTTCGTGAAAACCCATGCCAGGACGTTGGGGCTGGGCATGTTGCTGATGGCAAGTTCCACGGTAACCTCCTACGTGGTGGTGTTCTACATGCCGACGTACCTGACCCGGACCTTGCACTACCCCGGCAATTTCGCCTACGCGTTGGTGGCCTTGGCCTGTGTGCTGCTGGCCGTCATTCCGCCCCTGGCGTCGCGCTTCGCCGATCGCCTGCTGCGGCGCAAGCCGTTGTTGTACTGGTTGGGCGGCTTGCAACTGGTGTTCGCCTATCCGGCCTTCATGTTGCTCGACCAGCAAAACACCCTGCTGTGCCTGCTTGCCGTGGTGCTGCTGATTGCGCCAATGGCCGCCGGTGGCGGTGCAGGCCTGGCGCTGATGATGGAAGCCTTTCCCCGAGATGAGCGAGTCACGGGCCTGTCGATCGTCTACAGCTTCGGCGTGACCTTGTTCGGCGGATTTTCTCCGTTGATCGTGACCTGGCTGATTGCTGTGACGGGCAGCGCGCTCGTCCCTGCCTGGTATCTGTGCGCCGCCATCGTGTTGAGTGGTGTAGCGCTGTGGTTCTACCCCGAACACCCCGGGCGTGCCTGAGCACGCCGTTTCTTCTGCCCTGAATCCAAGAACAAGGAATGCGCCATGAACCAAGCCCTTCTGCAAACCCGACTGCACGCCAGCACCGAACGTTTTGTCTCGATTCGCCGCGATATTCACGCCCAGCCTGAACTCGGGCAAAACACCCGCGACACTGCCGCGCTGGTGGCGGGCCTCCTTGAAGACTGGGGTTACGAGGTGCATACCCACATCGGCGGCAGTGGTGTGGTAGGGGTGCTGCGCCGAGGCAACGGCACGAAAACCCTGGGCCTGCGGGCGGACATGGATGCCTTGCCGATCCTGGAAAGAAACGGACTGCCCTGGGCCAGCCGGCGCGAGGGCGTCATGCACGCCTGTGGCCACGATGGACATACCGCAACCCTGTTGGCCGCCGCCGAGCAACTGGCGTTGCACGCGCAGTTCGACGGCACCCTGAACCTGATTTTCCAGCCAGACGAAGAAGGCTTGACCGGGGCCAAGGCCATGATGGAAGACGGGCTCTTCCGCCGTTTTCCCTGTGATGCGGTGTATGCCTTTCACAACATGCCGGGGTTTCCCGTGGGGCAGGCGATCATCAAGAGCGGCGCCGTCATGGCTTCATCCGAGCGTGTTTGCATCACGCTCACCGGACGCGGCGGGCACGGGGCGATGCCGGAGCGCAGCATTGACCCGATTCCGGCGTTGGCCGGCATTATCAGCGCCCTGCAAACCGTGGTCTCGCGCAACATCGGGGTCAACGATTCGGCGGTCGTCAGTATTGGCCAGGTGCATGCCGGGACCGCAGTCAACATCATCCCGGAGACGGCCACGCTGGAGTTGAGCGTGCGCACGCTCGACCCCCAGTTGCGTGATTTCGTCGAGCAAAGGATTCGCACCCTGGTCGAATGCCAGGCCGCTTCGTTCGGTGTGACGGCGACGATCGATTACCAGTTGCTGGCGCCGGTCCTGGTGAACACGGTCACCGAGACACAACACCTGCTCAATGCGGCCCGGTCAGCGCTGGGCAGTGCCAATATCATGGACGCAGTCGGACTCAAGGCCATGGGCAGTGAAGACTTCGCCTGGATGCTGCACGAAGTGCCTGGCTGCTACTTCGGACTGGGCAACGGCACCGGTGAGTTCAATGGCTGCTCGGTGCATAACGATCATTATGACTTCAACGATGAGTTGATTCCGTTGGGGGCTGCCTGCTGGGTGGCGCTGGTCGAAGATTACCTGTCCTGACATCACTGACTGGCGAGGGCAGGGGGCTGTCCCCCTGCTGCGCAACACAAGGATCATTGCCATGACACAGGCTACTGCCATTGCGGACATGAGCGCCGTCGAGCTGCTCGCGCATTACCGTGCCAAACGACTGTCGCCGGTGGAGGTTGCCGAAGACACACTGGCCCGCATCGAGCGCTTCAATCCGCAGGTTAACGCGTATTGCTACACCGATCCGAAAGGCGCACTCGAGGCGGCACGCGGTGCCGAACAACGCTGGCTCAAGGGTGAGCCTTGCGGTGCCCTGGACGGTTTGCCCATTTCGATAAAGGAGTTGACGGCCACCTGTGGCATGCCCACCCGCAAAGCATCGTTGCTGATTGGCGAGGAAGGGCCGTGGGATGTCGACGCGCCCATCACCGGCTTTCTACGTGAAGCAGGCGCCGTCATCGTGGGCAAGACCACCAGCCCTGAGTTCGGCTGGAAAGGTGTGACCGACAGCCCGATCTACGGCATTACACGCAACCCCTGGGACACCCGCATGACCTCGGGTGGCTCTTCGGGTGGCGCGGCTGTCGCGGCCTCGCTCAATCTGGGTGTGTTGCACCAGGGCAGCGACGCAGGTGGCTCGATTCGCATACCCAGCAGTTTCACCGGCACCTTCGGCTTCAAGCCGACATTTGGCTATATTCCCCAGTGGCCGGCCAGCGCCACCACCCTGGTGTCCCACCTGGGACCCATGACCCGCACCGTAGAGGATGCGGTGCTGTTCCTGCAGACCGTCGCTCGTCCTGATCCGAGAGATGCCCTGTTGGGGGCTCCACGGCATACGCCATGGTTAGCGCAAAACACCGACCTGCGTGGCCTGCGCATCGCCTACAGTGCGGATTTCGGCTATGTGGACGTCGATCCACAGGTGGCGCGAGTGGTCGATCAGGCGGTTGAAAGGCTGGCGCAATTGGGCGCACAGGTCGAGGCGGTCGATCCAGGCTTCAGTAACCCGTTTGAACTGTTCAAGACGGTGGTCCATGCGGGTTCCGTCGGTTTGGCCGGGCAACTGAGCGAGGCCCAGAAGCACTTGCTCGACCCGGGCCTGCTGCGCTTTACCGAACAATGCCAACACACCACCCTGGCGCATTTCACCGCCGCCCAGCAAGCACGTGCCGAGCTGATGGCGCACATGAACGCCTTTCACGCCCGTTACGATCTGCTGGTGTGCCCGATGATGCCGATTACCGCATTCGAGGCCGGTCACGATGTACCGCCAGGCTCCGGGCTTGATGACTGGATGAAGTGGTCGCCCTTCAGCTATCCCTTCAACCTGACCCAGCAACCTGCCGCTTCAGTGCCCTGTGGGTTTTCCAGCGAAGGTTTGCCCATCGGGTTACAGGTGGTTGGCGCGCGGTTTAACGATGATCAGGTGCTGCGGGTATGCCGGGCCTTTGAACAGGCGTTTCCAACCACGCATCCGCCGGCGCCAATAATCAGGAACTGACCTAAGCTGGCTGACACCTGCGGACCTTCTTTGACGGAACGACAAGACCATGACTGCACCCGTATCTCTCGCCCGGCTGATTGATATCGAAGCCCTGGAACAACAACAGCCACTGGCACAGCGCGACCTGCCTTCCAGCACCTATGAACTGTTGCAACGTTCGGCACGCCGCTACGCCGAGCTGCCCGCCCTGAGCTTTTTGCCGACCGGCAGTATCGAGGACCAGCCCTGGACTATCAGTTACGCCGAGCTGTTCGCCAAGGTCACGCAAACCGCCAATGCCCTGCATCGCCTGGGTGTGCGTCCAGGCAAGGCGGTGTCCTTCCTGCTACCCAACCTGCCACACACCCACTTTGTCATCTGGGGTGGCGAAGCGGCCGGGATCGTCAATGCCATCAATCCGCTGCTGGAGCCGCAACACATCGCCGAACTGATCCGCGCTTCCAATACCACGGTGCTGGTCACCCTGGCGCCGTTCCCCGGTACTGACCTGTGGCAGAAGGTCGCCACGTTGCGCGAGAGCCTGCCAGAGCTGGCGACTATCGTGACCGTCGATCTGGCGAACCTGCTGCCAGAGCCGCAACGCAGTGCCGTGAAGGCCCAGCGCCCGGCCATGCCGGAAGGTGTGCTGGACTTCGACGAACTGCTGGCTGCCTGCCCCGATGACCATCTGGAAAGCGCGCGAGTGATCCGCCCGGACGACATCGCCTCCTACTTCCACACGGGCGGCACCACGGGTACGCCGAAGCTGGCACCCCACAGCCATGCAAACGAGGTGGCGATGGCCGAGATCATTGGCCTGCACGGTCGCTATGTGCCCGATGACGTGCTGCTATGCGGGTTGCCGTTGTTTCATGTCAATGGGGTGATGGTCTCCGGGCTCGCCGTCTTTGCCTATGGCGCCCAAGTCTTGCTCGCCGGTCCGCAGGGCTATCGCAATCCGACCCTCATCAAGGATTTCTGGAAGCTGGTGGAGCGATACCGGGTCAGCAGTTTCAGCGGCGTCCCTACCATCTATGCGGCACTGGCCCAGATCCCCAACGACGGCATCGATGTCTCGAGCTTGCGCTTTGCCCTGTGCGGGGCGGCCCCCATGCCCGTGGAACTGATCCGTCAGTTCGAATCCCGCACGGGACTGAAAATCATCGAAGGCTACGGCTTGACCGAAGGCACCTGCGCCACAGCGTGCAACCCCAGCGACGGAGAGCGCCGGCCCGGCTCCATTGGCCTGCGCCTGCCGTATTGCCAGGTCAAGATCGTCGTGCTCGATGGTGACGGCCATTACCTGCGTGACGCCGCGACGGATGAGGCCGGCACCTTGTGCCTGCGCGGCCCCACGGTATTCAAGGGCTACCTGCAAGCGGACAAGAACCAGGGTCTGTGGCTCGACGGCGACTGGTTCAACACCGGCGACCTGGGGCGCATCGACCAGGATGGCTACATCTGGCTGACCGGTCGCAGCAAGGACCTGATCATCCGCGGCGGCCACAACATCGACCCGCAGGTGATCGAGGAAGCCCTGCATCACCACCCCTCGGTCGCGCTGGCCGCTGCGGTGGGCAAGCCTGACATCAAGGCCGGCGAGCTGCCGGTGGTCTACGTCCAGCTCAAGGCCGGTGAGCAGGTGGGCGAAGCCGAGTTGATGGAGCACGCCATACAACACATTCACGAGCGTGCCGCGCTCCCCAAGAATATCTGGCTGATCGACCAGATCCCGTTGACGGCCGTGGGCAAGACCTTCAAGCCCGCCTTGCGCCTGGATGCGATCCGCCGGGTGTTCGAGGAGGAGGTCTGGCAGGTGGCAGCCGATGGCCAGGTGGAAGTGCTTAGTGATGATCGCCATGGGCAGCGGGTGGATATTCGAGTGGCTGGTCTGGATGCTGGGCAGCGCGAACAGCTGGAGCAACGGCTTGGAGGCTACTCCTTGCACTATGTGCTGCATTCGGCGTGAGCCATTCGGCAGGGTGAACCCCAAAGTAATATTAATTCCTGAATTCTGTGGTTTATCCGGTTCATTTGAAGATAAGCCACAGTTAAAGGGAATTATGTTTCTTGAATT
Source organism: Pseudomonas sp. YuFO8 (assembly GCF_035065025.1). Taxonomy (NCBI): domain Bacteria; kingdom Pseudomonadati; phylum Pseudomonadota; class Gammaproteobacteria; order Pseudomonadales; family Pseudomonadaceae; genus Pseudomonas; species Pseudomonas sp. YuFO8. Next base: position 106,818 of record NZ_JAXDEQ010000020.1, read on the forward strand.
CGATGGATGATAATTCTATAATTTTGGGTATTAAGTCGCGTAAATCGACGGAAGACCCGTTATGTTGGATTTAAGCTTCAGTAAGCCGAATGAGATCGTCAAGCGGCTCTGCGAGCGCCTGCGCACGGAGCGGCTGGCTCAGCAGATGACACAAGCCGATGTGGCCGGTCGCGCCGGTATCGGCACCAATACCGTGTCGAACCTCGAAGCCGGGCGCAATGTCGGGTTGGAGAACGTGATTCGTGTGGCCATGGTCCTTGGACGAACCAAGGAGCTCGAAGCACTGTTCTTGCCAAAGCTGGACAGCATTGAAGACATTCGCCGCTACGAGAACACCGTCAATCGTCATCGGATCAAAAGGAAGACCGACCATGCTTGAGCAGGTTGACGTCTACTACGATGGTTGGGGTGAGCGTTGGTTGTGGGGCACGCTCGTGTCTACGACTGCCATCACCGGTCGCCCACAGATTGTGTTTGAGTACAGCAATGAAGCGAAGACTAGAGGCCTGGAGCTTTCGTCCTACACGCTTCCATTGGCGGGACCCCAGTTGCGTCGAGGCTTTGCGTCCCACCAGCTGGCACTGCCAGGGCCAGTTTATGACTCACTGCCTGACGGCTGGGGCATGTTGCTGATGGACCGGTTGATCCGGCGCCGCGGCCTCAATACGGCACGCATAGGACCTCTGGAGCGGCTGGCTTTTATTGGCAACAACGCCATGGGGGCAATGTCGTTCGAGCCCGTAGCGCCCGAGGGGCAGCAGCCGCAAGCGCATATCCCCCTTGAGTTGCTGGCGGCTGAAGTTCAGGAAGTTCTCAAGGGTGAAGGCGGGGAATTCCTGCAGACATTGCTTCTGGTGGGGGGCTCGCCACAAGGCGCAAGGCCAAAGGCGTTGGTCTATCGCAATCCTCAAACGGGGGCTTTTACCACCGCCGCCAAGCCGGACCTCGAAGCCTGGCTGATCAAGTTCCCGGCAAAGGAAGAGCATCCTGAAGTCTGCGCTATCGAAATGGTCTATGCCGAGTGCCTGCGCAGGTGCGGCATCCAGACCCCGGACACGCAGCACTTCAATCTGCCCAATGGGCTGGCAGCCTTCGCGAGTAAACGCTTTGATCGCCTGGACGGCCAGCGCGTGCCCATGCAAAGCCTTGCAGCCTTTACCGGGGCTGACTACAGGTCGCCGGGAGCCCTGGACTATGTCAACTTCTTGCGGGCGACACATATGTGCACCAACGACGTACGAGAGAAAGCTATCGCCTTCGAGCGTGCCGTCTTCAATGTCGCGTTCAACAACCGGGACGACCACCCCAAAAACTTCGCCTACGTCATGTCGCGGTCCGGTGCTTGGCAGCTGACGCCAGCCTACGACGTGACGTTCTGCGAGGGACCGGGCGGTTATCACCAGATGGACGTGATGGGCGAGGCCCTGGAGATTGATCGAGGCGCGATGATCAGGCTTGCAGATGAGGCAGAGGTCTCAGTGGAGATTGCTGGCGGCATCATTGACAGCATTTGCCGCGTCGCGAGCCAGTTCGTTGCCATCGCCCAGGACATGTACCCGCGCGATATTACCCAGGACACCCTTGATACCATTCAAGGCCGAATCGACGAGAACGTCGAGTTGCTGAGCTAACGCCGTTTTAATTCGGCCAGCGTCACGGGTGACGCTCAGGCGCCTACGCCAGGCTATCCGGATCCCCAAAAAACATCTGAATCCGCGACCGCAACCAACGCTCCCCCGGATCATTATCCTGTGACCCACGCCACGCCATATGCAATTCAAAACTGCGTACCGGCAACGGCGGATCTTCCGCCCGCACCCCGCCAGCCGCCGTCAGCGCATCGGCCGTATAGTCCGGCACGGTGGCGACGATATCGGTACCGCTCAACAGGGTACTCAAGCCGTTGAACTGCGGCACCGCCAGCACCACGTGACGTTTGCGCCCGAGCTTTTCCAGCTCTTCGTCAATAAAGCCACTGAGGTCGCCGGCGAACGACACCAGCGCATGGGGGCGGGCGCAGAAGTCATCCAGGCTCAATGGGCCAGGCACGGTGTCGGCGCGCAACAGTTTTGGCATGCTGCGGCGCAACACCTTGCGCTTGGCGTTGGCGGGCAGGTCGGTGGTGTAGCTGACCCCGATGGAAATTTCGCCGGAGGCCAGCAAGCCGGGCATCAGGATGTAGTTGACCCGTCGCACCACCAGCACGATGCCCGGCGATTCGGCGCGCAGGCGCTTGAGCAGCATGGGCAGCAGGGCGAATTCGACGTCGTCCGACAGGCCGATGCGAAACACCGCGGTGCTGGTGGCCGGGTCGAACTCGGCGGCACGGCTGACGGCGGTGGAAATCGAATCCAGCGCCGGAGAGAGCAGGGCGAAGATCTCGACCGCCCGCGCGGACGGTTCCATGCTGCGACCGGTGCGCACGAACAACGGGTCGTCGAACAGCCCGCGCAGGCGCGAGAGCGCCGCACTGATGGCCGGCTGGCCGAGGAACAGCTTCTCCGCGGCGCGGGTCACGCTGCGTTCGTGCATCAGGGTTTCGAATACGATCAACAGGTTCAGGTCGACACGACGCAGGTCATTACGATTCATCTTGAGTCCTGGCAGAGTCAGCAAACTTGACGTGAGCGGCCATATGGGAACAATGGCCAGCAGGAATATTACGGGCAAAGGCTGGTACTCTGCACCGGGTAATTCAGTTTTCCCAAAAAGGCTGCTTCGGTTTCTTGCGACATTTGACGATGTCGCCGCAGCTGCGGAATCAATGACAGGCATGTCGACTATTAATAGCCACTGATAGTGTTGGGTTGAAAGCCCAGCTAGAGTTCAAGGCATTAGAGGTTCAATTGGCGAGGTTTGCGATGTCCCGCACGATCCGTTTTCACAAGTTTGGTTCAGCCGAGGTGCTCAAATGCGAAGAGCATGCGGCGGCCCTGCCTGCACCGGGCGAAGTGCAGGTGCGCGTCGAAGCCATTGGCATCAGCTGGTACGACACGCTCTGGCGGCAGAACCTGGCGTCGTCACACGCTCGCTTGCCAGCCGGTATTGGCCAGGAAATGGCCGGTATCGTCACCGCTGTCGGTGAGGGTGTCGATGACCTTGCGGTCGGTGACAAGGTCGCCAGTTTCCCGGCCCAGAGCCCGAACGATTATCCGGTCTACGGCGAGCTGATCGTGCTGCCGCGCTCGTCGCTGTCGCGTTACCCGGACGTGCTCAGCCCGATCGAAGCCAGCGTGCATTACACGCCGCTGTTGATTGCCTATTTTGGCTACGTTGATCTGGCGCGGGTCAAACCCGGGCAATTTGCCCTGGTCACCGACGCCAGTCACTGCGCCGGCCCTTCGTTCGTACAATTGGGCAAGGCCCTGGGTGTTCGAGTGATCGCCGCGACCAAGACCGCGGACGAGCGTGAATACCTGCTGTCGCTGGGTGCCGAGAAAGTCATCGTCACCGAGGAAGAAGACCTGCTGATGCGGATCAACAAGATCACCGACAACCGCGGCGTCGACGTGGTGTTCGATGGTTTGGGTGGCCCTCAGATGTCCCTGCTCGGCGACGTACTGGCGCCTCGCGGCAGCCTGGTGCTGTACGGCCTGCAAGGCGGCAACCAGACGCCATTCCCGGCGTGTGCGGCGTTCCAGAAGAACATTCAGTTCTTCGTGCACTGCATCGGTAACTTCACCGGCAAGCCGGAATTGGGCATCATCCAGGATCAGGTCGCACTGCAACGTGCCTTGCGCGACATCAACCAGATGACTGCCGATCGCGTATTGCTGCCGCTCAAGACCCGGGTCTTCCCGTTTGCCGAGTTTGTCGAGGCGCACCGCTACATGGACGAATGCCCATGCCGGGAAAGGGTTGCCCTGCAAGTCGAACCTGCCTGATCCCCCCTCAAAGAGTCCGTGCCTGCACGGACTCTTGCGTTTGAGCGCCTTTCCCCCCGACATGAGACGTCCCACCAGCCTGAAGGTGGGTCGGTTCAGCAACTGAACCGGTTTTTGCTCTCGATCTGTAGCTTCTAATCAACATCCAAGTACTGATAATTGCATGATTACTTTCATCTCAAGGAATGAGTCATGGCCAGGTATCTAGCCGAAACTTTTCAATGCGCGTCGTTGACCCATGTTCGACAACTAGTGAATCGTTGTGCGGTCGCCACATTATTTCGAGAAGCTTCTTTCCTCATTATTTGTATTAAATGTCTGTGGGACGCTGTCAGACATTTCCTAGGATGCCGAAGGCAATCGTCACAAGCTGCGGCCAAGAGCCTGCGCGCAAGCCATTGCGTGGCTGTCTCGCTTCTGGCGATCAATTATTTCAAATGTTGACCAAAAACTTTAGCGTTAGCATTTGGTAATAAAGTCCAGTAATTAATCCCCATTCAGGCATCCCTTTGCGCTGTGCGTGCAGTTGTTTGCGCTGTGTCGAACTTACGAATATCAGGTAAATAGAAAATGACCCATATCCATGATCAGGCGATGAACTATGTCTATCAACAAGTGCTGCAACGACTGCTGAGTTTTTTTTCCCGTGCCGAGCGCACGGCATTGCAGTTATTGATACAGCGCCTGGCTGTCGCCGCCGGAGGAATGGATCGGATCGGTGGCTTCAAGGTATTGGCCATCCAGTGTGGCTCGCGTGACAGTTGCTACACCTTGGCACTGCTGCGTGCCGCGCAGCTGACGATCGCCAGTCGGGCGCCCGCGACATTCCAGTTGCGGGTCGCGACCCTGCGGCTCAATGGCATGAGCCAATTGGCGCTGGATAACATCCATCGCAGCTACAGCGCTTTGTTCCTCTACGACGATCCCCGAGTCGAAGTGTTGATGGTGGATAACCGTGAGGTACTGCCGTTCGATCACCAGGCACCGGTGTCCAGCGCCGGGCGTGAAGCCAATCGGACGAACCTTCTGATGATCGGCCATCGTCGTGCCGTGGACGGACCTCTTGACCTGTTGGACGACGGGTATCTGGCCACGGGCGAGTTCCATGGACAGATCGCCCGCTGGAATCATGGTGTCGATGCCTTGGTCAGTGGCGACTCGCCGCGCCAGCAGAAGCGCTTTATCGAAGGGCTCAAGCGCGCGGCCGCCAAGGCAGGTCTCGAGACGTCGAACCGTCACGAGGCGGATTACGGCGGGTTGTTCATGCTGCTCGATGAATTGGGCAGTGACTGTTACCAGGCGTTTTATGCCGACTACGGCCAGGAGACCTGGCGTCCGGCTGAACAGTTTGAAGCCTGTCGTCGTACTACCTACATCGATATTCACGACGTACTGGTCAGCCACCTTGAAGATCGTTGGCCGTTGCTGACCGAGTTTCTCGGCTTCCAGGCCGATGAACTGGCGGTTCATCTTGGCGAAAACCAGTTCGTCAGCGTGGCTGTCTCGGCGCACCTGCGCGGATTGCAAGCCGGCTTCGTCCAGGGCGGCACCTATGAGGCAGGTGTTGCCCACTACCTGCAGCGCGCCCTGGTGATGATGCGTCGTAACCAACTGGAGGAATACTTGTACGAACGGGCAGAGGAGGCGTACGGCAACCCGGCGACCCTGGCCGGCCAGCGCGCACGCATCGCCGAGGAGGCGCAGCAGAACTTCGGCCTGAACGAGGCGCAATGGGTGTGCCTGCTGTTTGCCCCTTTTGTCGAGCAGGGCGCGGCCCTCGAGCGCTTCCTGCGTCTATGTCACCCGGGCATGCTCGTGGCCTTGCCCGAGTTGCACCGGGCCATGCAGGGGCATCCGGTCGCGGAGCAGATCCTGCAGTGGATGGTCGATGTCAGCGGCTTGCCTGTGAGCCTGATCGGCAGGTTGTATCGCATGGGGCCGGTGGCAGAGCAGGGCAGGCCGATGAACCCGCCCGCGAGCGAGGCCTCGGTGCCAGTGCAGGCAAGCGACGAGGCGTCGATGACCGCTCAATGGTCGGCAGGACGTTGATCGTGCGCATGTTGCCGGCCCTTTCGGATGTGCGTGGCGGCCACCGCCACGGATGGGGCCCCTTGTCATGAAAGGACAGCGTGAAACCGATTTCGCCTACCAGGCGGTCTACCGTTACCTGACCTGCCTGATCAGCGAACCCGTGAGTGACAGTCGCGTACGCCTGCCATCCTTGCGTGAGCTGTCCGAGCGCCTGGGCGTGTCGATCTCGACCATCCAGTACGCTTATTCGCTTCTGGAAAAGGAGGGGCGGGTCTATTCGGTGGCCAAGTCCGGTTATTACGCGCTACCGGTCGCGCCCAGCAGTACGCTGTACGATGGCAATGACTTGCTCGAGAGCGTCTATGTCAACGCCCGTCTTCCCGCCATGCTGGTCCTCAGCGCGGATGAACCGGCCTTGCTGCAACCGCTCGACAGCCCGCTGTTGCTGCTGGAAAGGGAGCTGCTGCGCCAATACCCGCGCCAGCCGCAGCCGTCTGCGCAGCCCTGCGGCGAACTGGAGCTGCGTACCGCGTTGGCGGCGCGCTATACCACCTCGCCGGTGCGCTGCTGGCATGCCGATGATGTCTACATCGGCGCCGATCTACGCGGTGTGCTGGAAATACTGATCGTCGTATTGGCTCTCAAGGACGCGACGGTGGTGGTCGAGTCGCCGTGTGACTGGGCGATCCTGCGCCTGTTCCAGGCAGCCGGCGTGAAGGTGATCGAATGGCCGCTGCTGGGCGACGGTGGCCTGGACTGCAAGCGCCTCAGGGACCTGCTGGAAGAGCAGCCGGTGCGATTGGTGATGGTGTCGTCCGGGCTGAACATGCCCCGGGGCAGCAAGGCACCCGATGATAACCGGCAAGCGATCGCGCAATTGCTGGGCCGACATGACACTTGGGTGCTGGAAAACGATAGTTATGGCGAACTCGGGTTTGAGCCCGATCTACTGCGATTTCGCGAGCTGTTGGCCCCGGAGCGCCTGATGGTGTTTTCCGCATTCGAAAAGATCATCGGCCCGGAAGCGCCTTACGGTTATCTGCTGTCTCGCCATATGAGCGGCGAGCTGCAGCGGCAATTTCTATTACGAGCCTTTCGCCTGTCGCCGATTCGCCAGAAAGCCATCGCTCGCCTGTACAGCAACGGACGCATCGATCAACACCTGCAGGTATTGCGTCGGCGCCTCAAGGACGGCAAGGACCAGATGACCCGGCTGCTCCAGGAACGACTGGGCGACGCCTTGCAGTACGTCGAGCCCCAGGGCGGCGCGACGATCTGGTTGCGTTCGCTGCGCCGGGTCGATATGAGCCGGGTGTTCCAGCGTTTGCTCAGGCAACAGGTGGTGGTTGCGCCCGGCGAGCTGTTCAGTCTGCAAGGCTTGCATGGGCAACACTTGCGTTTGAGCCATGGCGTTGGCAGCGATCAGGACCTGGCCGCCGCGCTGGGCTTGCTGGGGGACGCCTTGCGCCTGGAAGCCATTGATTGAGCCCAGGTAAAATCATGCCGATGGATCGATTCCATCGCGCTTAGGTCAAACTGCCAGTAAACTCCGTTCCAATTCCTGAACTCTATCTCAGAGGTTGCGCATGACACTCAGTCCTTTTGCGGGCAAGCCGGCACCGGCAGAATTGTTGGTAGACATCCCGCGACTGGTCACGGCCTATTACACCGGCCAGCCCGATGCCGCCATCTCGACCCAGCGAGTGGCCTTCGGCACCTCCGGGCACCGGGGCAGCTCGTTCGATTTGAGTTTCAACGAATGGCACGTCCTGGCGATCAGCCAGGCCATCTGCCTGTATCGCGAGGCCCAGGGCATCGATGGCCCCTTGTTCGTCGGCATCGACACCCACGCCTTGTCCACGCCGGCCGGCGCCAGCGCCCTGGAAGTACTGGCTGCCAATGGCGTGACGGTGATGATCGCCGAAGGTGACGAATACACGCCGACCCCAGCCGTTTCCCATGCGATCCTGTGCTACAACCGCGGGCGTACCTCGGGCCTGGCGGATGGCATCGTCATCACCCCGTCCCACAACCCGCCGCAAAGCGGGGGCTACAAATACAACCCGACCAATGGCGGCCCGGCCGATACCCACATCACCAAGTGGATCGAAGCCAAAGCCAATGAGCTGTTGGCGAACAAACTCGCCGGGGTCAAGCGCATCAGCTACGAGCAGGCGCTGAAGGCCAGTACCACCCATCGTCACGACTACCTCAACACCTATGTCGCCGACCTGATCAATGTGATCGATTTCGACGCCATCCGTGATGCCAAGCTGCGCCTGGGCGTCGATCCGCTGGGAGGCGCAGGCGTGCGCTACTGGTCGGCGATCGCCGAGCACTACCGTCTGGACCTGGACGTGGTGAACAAGCAGGTCGACCCTACCTTCCGCTTCATGACTGTCGACTGGGATGGCCAGATCCGAATGGACCCATCGTCCAGCCACGCAATGCAGGGGCTGATCGGCCTGAAAGAACGATTCGACGTGGCCTTCGCCTGCGACCCGGATCACGACCGTCATGGCATCGTGACCCCCTCTGGCGGTCTGCTGGCGCCGAACAACTACCTGGCCGTGTCGATCGATTACCTGTTCCAGAACCGCCCGCACTGGCGAGCAGATGCCGCGGTGGGCAAGACCGTGGTCAGCAGCGGCTTGATCGACCGCGTGGCCAAGCGCCTGGGACGCCGTCTGTACGAAGTGCCGGTGGGCTTCAAGTGGTTTGCCGATGGCCTGTTCGACGGCTCCCTGGGCTTTGGTGGTGAAGAAAGCGCGGGGGCTTCGTTCCTGCGCAAGGACGGTAGCGTCTGGTGCACCGACAAGGACGGGCTGATCCCGGCTTTGCTGGCGGCTGAAATGACCGCCCGTACCGGTCGCGACCCAAGCCAGGCTTATCGTGCCCTGACCGATGAACTGGGCGAGCCGTTCTCGGTGCGGGTAGACGCCAAGGCCAACCCGGAACAAAAGGCCCTGCTGAGCAAGCTGTCGCCGGATCAGGTCACCTCGACCGAGCTGGCGGGGGAAAAGATCCAGAGCATCCTCAGCAAAGCACCGGGTAACGCCCAGGCCATTGGCGGCCTGAAGGTCATGACCGAAAACGGCTGGTTCGCGGCGCGTCCGTCGGGCACCGAAGACATCTACAAGATCTATGCAGAGAGCTTTGTGAGCGACGACCACCTCAAGCAGTTGGTGGCTGAGGCCCAGACCCTGGTGGATGGCGCTATTTCTTCGAAATAAATGATGGCCCCTTCGCTGGCAAGCCAGCTCCCGCAGGATTGATGCAACCTTGTAGGAGCTGGCTTGCCAGCGAAGACGGTAGTCCAGGCACCAACGGTGCTTAGGACTTACCTAATCAAGCCAGATCCACCAACACAATCTCACTGTCCTCAATCGCCGTCACCCGCAACACCTGCTCCTGGGCAACCGCGACACCGTCTCGAGCTTCTGCTCGCAAGCCATTGACTTCAATGACCCCCGTGGCCGGAACAAGGTAAGCGCGACGGCCGTTGTCCAAGTGATATTCCGCCGTTTCACCAGACTTCAGGTTCGCCGCCACCAGTCGCGCATCTGCGCGGATTCGCAGGCTTTGATCGTCCCCGGCCTTGCCGCTGGCCAAGGTCACGAACCCTTCGCGCTGGCCTTTGGGAAACGGCTTGGCGCCCAGGAGGGTGCCAGGCCGGATTCGTTCGGGATGATCCAGATCTGGAAAATCCGCGTCGGTGTCGCTTCCAGGTTGTATTCGCTATGGGCGATCCCGGTGCCAGCACTCATGACCTGAACGTCACCGGCTTCAGTGCGACCCTTGTTGCCCAGGTTGTCCTGGTGGGTAATCGCCCCTTCACGGACATAAGTGATGATTTCCATGTCCCGGTGCGGGTGCTGCGGGAAACCGGTGCCCGGGGCGATCACGTCATCGTTCCATACCCGCAGGTTGCCCCAGTTCATGCGCTTGGGGTCATGGTATTCGGCGAACGAAAAGTGGTGATGGGCATCCAACCAGCCATGGTGAGCGCCGCCGAGCGAGTTGAAAGGTCTGAGTTCAAGCATGATCGTCTCCTGTAAGGTTCGTCATGGGGCGCAAGGGCCTGGCCACGAATCGAGACCGGTGGTTGATGACGGGCATCATCCATCAGGCAATAATCGATAAAAAGCGTAAAAAGTGCCTCATAATCATCGAATAGTTTGATAGGAAGTTACCTCAAATGGATCTTATACAACCTTCAATATCGCGCATAAGTCGATGAGTCCTAAGCATTTCACTAGAACTGAACGGCAAATAAAGACACCATAGCCCTCAACAGCCTCACACCCTGGAGTCCGTCCGCGTGCCGCAACACACCCCCGATCTTCCGCCTGAACTTCGCCCCCTGGCTGAAATGCCACTGCTCAAACGCCTGGCCGCGCGCTTTTTTGGTCATGGCCTGACACGCCTGCGCGCGCAGCACCGCGCGTCCTGGTTGCATGGCCAGGCAGACGGTTTTCGCAGTGGGCATATCGCCGGGGTGGATTACGGATATAAGGAAGGCAAGCTCGAAGGACTCGAAGAGGGCCGGCAGGTCCTGCTGATTCGCGACTCGCGCAGCACCGAGCACCGGCCACCGAACATCGATGAGCATCTGTTCGACGATTGGCGCCTGCCATTGAGCGCCGAATTGAAGAAGCGCGTGAAGGCCGACGTCGCCCGGCTGCTGCCGGCATATGCCCAGCCCAGCGCCGCGCAGTGGAAGATGATCTTCAGTGACACGCCTTCGACCTCCGTGATTGCCGGAGCGGGCGCGGGCAAGTCGACGACGTTGGTCCTGCGCATTTTGCTGCTCCACCACTACCTGGGATTCGAGCTGGGCTCGATGACCGTGGTGACCTTTACCCGCGAGTCGCGCAAGGATTTCATCAATAAACTGATCGAGCTGTTCGCGCTCTGGGGGCGGGTAATCAGCTTCAGGGACGCGCGTGACCTGGTGCGCACCTTCCACTCGCGGATCCTGCCGATGGTTCGCAGCCTGCCGGGCTTCGAACGGCTGCAAGCCTTCGAAAACCTCAGTCACCGCGCCCAAGGCGCGGATGACGAAGTGGACAGCAACCCGTTCGACCTGCGTATCAATGACGCCCAGCGTCAGCAACTCAACGCCTGTTATCACGCCTTGCACAGCCGCGATCAGCGTTTTCGCGAGCTGATCCAGCCGTTGTCGCGCCACGCCTTGCAACTCAAGGAGCTGGAGCGCGACCACCCCGATGTGCAGAAACGCGTGGCCGTCACCGAGTTGGCGGCCAAACGCGATGAGGAACTCTGCGACCTGGTGGAAGACCTGTGGTTCCGCGCCGGCGCCTGGCCGATCAAGGGTATCGAACCCAACCGCCAGGCTTTTGATATCAATGGCAGCGCCTTTCATTGCCACGGTTACATTCCGTCGCTTGATGCTTGGGTGGTGCTGGGTTTCGACCCTGGGGAAAATCCACAACTGACCCGGCCCAACGCCAAGCTGACACTGCGTGCGGAATCGGCGGTGAAGCGAACCCTGTTTCAAGCTTTCTGTCGTAAGCCATTGATATGGCTGGATAGTTACGAATCGTCGAGGCGTGTCCTGGCCTCCCTTGGCGGCGACGCCAGCGCCGGGCCTGGCTTCGATTACAAGGTCAAGGGAGAGCTTGCGTCTGCGCCGTTGCTGGACTGTTTTGTCGCCGCCGCCGGGTTCATCGAAAACCTCGGCCTGGATGTGCCGACGGCGGTGGGCCAGATGAGCTTTGCCAAGGATGACCCGGACCGGTTTTTCTTCGAGGCCCTGAGCCTGTACTGGCGAGCCCTGGAAGATCACTTGCTCGACCTGAAACCGCCGGTCATGACCTACAACCGCATGTTCGCGTTGTTCAGCGAACATTCACCGGAGAACCTCAAACTGCTCAGCGACGAGCTGTTGCGGCCGCTGTCGCACTTGATGATCGACGAGTTTCAGGATGTCTCGCCGCAAATCGTCTCGTGGATCCGCGCCAGCCTGGTCGAGATCCGCAGCCGCGGCCCGGCCATGCACACAGGACGCGGCGCCCAGCACTCGTCATTGCTGTGCGTGGGGGATGACTGGCAGTCGATCTACGGTTGGCGCGGCAGTTCGCCCACCTATTTCATGGAATTCAACAAGACGTTCTCGTCGCCCAGCACCACCAAGGTCATGCTCAGCGACAACTATCGCAGCCACCAGCACATCATCGACGCCGCCGAACACATCGTGCGGGCCGCGCCGGCGATTGCCGGCAAGAAGGCCAAGGCCAGCGGCGAGCCGAAGACTTTGCTGCCGGTCAATGTGCTGGACCGGGACGACCAGGGCATGGCCCAGCGCCTGATGGAGCACTACCGCAAGGGTGATTCAATCTTGATGCTTTATCGAAAAAGCATCGATAAGTCATTGATTGAACAGCATATTCAATCCGTAGTTAATGTGGATTCTAGCTTGCCGTATGAAGCCCGGCGCCTTAAGCAACTGACCTATCACAGCGCCAAGGGGCTTCAGGCGGACGCGGTGTTCCTGCTTGGCGATTGCCAGCACCTGACCCGTTCACCGTACAAGAACCAGGTATACCGCATGGCGGGCCTGGGCAAGGCTGGCGATAGCGAGCCTTACGACAATGCGCAGAAAGACGAGATCCTGCGCCTGGCCTACGTGGGCATTACCCGGGCCGTGAGCCATTGTTATTGGTATGTAGACGCGCAGGACACCCAGGCGGTGAACATGCCCAAGGCGTCGGATCGGATCAGCCAGGGCAAGGCGTTCTTTGCCGATCATCGACAGGCCAAGACCCCGGCGTAATCCATTCAATCTCCCGCGGCCGTACCCGATCTCCTGTAGGAGCTGGCTTGTCGGGTCGCCGCATCGCAGCGATGGTCGACAACGATGACGCGTGCCGTCTGAATGAATGCGTTGTACAGATGAGCCCGCTCCCACAGTTGATCGGGTACATCCGCGAGTGATGGTTCGGCTGTGAGGCCGCCTTCGCTGGCAAGCCAGCTCCTACAGTTGATCCTCGGGAGACGGTCTGCACCCCAATCCATAATTCTGTAAAAAACAAAAAAGCCCACCATATCGTGTAATGCTGTTCACTTTAGGTTGGAGGGCCCCAGGTGGTATTTGGATTAGGTGTATATCCATTC